>JAKATH010000087.1 GCA_021828055.1 Actinomycetes bacterium | reverse complement strand
AGAAGACCATGGCCGAGCGGCTGGCGAACGAGATCCTCGACGCGTCCAACGGCGTCGGTGCGGCGGTGAAGCGTCGCGAGGACCTCCACAAGATGGCCGAGTCGAACAAGGCCTTCGCTCACTACCGTTGGTAGTGGGCCCCTTCTTCGAAGCGAGTCCACATGCCTGACCCCCTGCCCCAGCGCGAATTTCCGCTCGCCAAGACCCGCAACATCGGGATCATGGCGCACATCGACGCGGGCAAGACCACCACGACTGAGCGCATCCTCTACTACACCGGTCGCAACTACAAGATCGGCGAGGTCCACGAGGGCGCCGCGACGATGGACTGGATGGTCCAGGAGCAGGAACGCGGGATCACCATCACCTCGGCCGCGACCACCTGCCGCTGGCGCGACACGTGGATCAACATCATCGACACTCCGGGCCACGTCGACTTCACCGTGGAGGTCGAGCGGTCACTGCGCGTGCTCGACGGCGCGGTGGCGGTCTTCGACGCGGTCGCCGGGGTGGAGCCTCAGACTGAGACGGTCTGGCGGCAGGCGAACAAGTACCGCGTCCCGCGTATCTGCTTCGTGAACAAGATGGACCGAGTCGGTGCGGACTTCCGCCGCACCGTGCAGATGATCCGGGACCGGCTCGACGCCCTTCCGGCGGTGGTGCAGCTCCCGATGGGCAGCGAGGGCGAGTTTCGCGGCGTGGTCGACCTGCTCCGCGGGCGCGCGCTCGTGTGGGAAGAGGGCATGGGCGAGCACTGGAACGAAGTCGACATCCCCGCGGACCTCCTGAAGGAGGCCGAGGGCGCGCGCCACGAGCTCGTGGACGTGCTGTCGAACTATTCGGACACGATCATGGAGAAATTCCTCGCGGACGAGGAGATCTCGGCAGAAGACCTGCGAGCCGCGCTCCGCACGGCCACGCTGGCCAACGAGGTCGTCCCGGTCCTGTGCGGCTCCGCGTTCAAGAACAAGGGCGTCCAGCCCATGCTCGACGCGGTCGTCGACTACCTCCCGAGTCCGCTCGACCTTCCTCCGACCGCCGGCACGAAGCCGGGCTCGCCGGAGGAGACCCTCGAGCGGCCGGTCGACGACAGCGCGCCGTTCTCCGCGCTCGCGTTCAAGATCATGACCGACCCCTACGTGGGCAAGCTCACCTACCTGCGCGTCTACTCGGGGTCGCTGCGCAAGGGCGCCACGGTCATGAACACGACCAGGGAGCGCAAGGAGCGCATCGGCAGGCTGCTGCAGATGCACGCCAACCACCGCGAGGACAAGAACGCCATCTTCGCGGGTGACATCGTGGCTGCCGTCGGCCTCAAGCAGACGACGACGGGTGACACGCTTTCGGACCCCGACCACCAGATCGTGCTCGAGGCGCTCGAGTTCCCCGAGCCCGTCATCCACGTCGCGGTGGAGCCGAAGACCAAGGCGGACCAGGACAAGCTCGGGAAGGCCCTCTTCGCCCTGAGCGAGGAGGACCCGACCTTCCGCGTCCGGACCGATGAGGAGACCGGCCAGACCGTCATCTCGGGGATGGGTGAGCTCCACCTGGAGGTGCTCGTCGACCGGATGCTCCGGGAGTTCAACGTCGACGCGAACGTGGGCAAGCCTCAGGTCGCCTACCGGGAGACCATCCGCAAGGCGGTGGACAAGGTCGAGGAGCGCTACGTGCGCCAGACGGGTGGACGTGGCCAGTACGGTCACGTCGTGATCGAGGTCGAGCCGACCGGCCCCGGCGGGGGCTACGAGTTCATCGACAAGATCACGGGCGGGGTGATCCCCAAGGAGTACATCCCCGCTGTCGACGCCGGCATCCAGGAGGCGCTCACCTCCGGCGTCCTTGCGGGCTACCCGACCGTGGACGTCCGGGTGACCCTCACCTTCGGCTCGTACCACGAGGTCGACTCCTCCGAGATGGCCTTCAAGATCGCCGGCTCGATGGCGGTGAAGAAGGCCCTCCGCATGGCCCATCCGGTCCTCCTGGAACCGGTGATGGCGGTCGAGGTGGTCACCCCCGAGGACTACATGGGCGACGTGATCGGCGACCTCTCCTCCCGTCGCGGCAAGGTCGAGGGGATGGAGCAGCGCGGGAACAGCCACGTCGTTCGGGCGCAGGTACCGCTGGCCGACATGTTCGGCTACGCTACCGATCTGCGTTCGCGTACCCAGGGCAGGGCCACGTACACGATGCAGTTCCACGCCTACAACGAAGTGCCCGACTCGATTGCCAAGGAGATCATCGCCCGAGCACGCGGCGAGTAGGCGACCTGCCGGCAGGGGCCGGCGGGGAGCGGCACGAAGAGGAAAGACACCACCATGGGCGGGCGACCGCCGGCGGCGGGCCCGAGGGGGCGCCGCCCGAGATCAGGGAGTAGTTCGAGGAGATGGCCAAGAAGAAGTTCGAGCGCTCGAAGCCCCACGTGAACGTGGGGACGATGGGGCACATCGACCATGGCAAGACCACGCTGACGGCGGCCATCACGAAGGTGCTGTCGGAACAGAACCCGAACGTCGCTTTCACCCCCTTCGACCAGATCGACAAGGCGCCGGAGGAGAAGCAGCGCGGCATCACCATCTCGATCGCGCACGTCGAGTACGAGACGGCGAAGCGCCACTACGCGCACGTCGACATGCCGGGCCATGCCGACTACATCAAGAACATGATCACCGGCGCAGCTCAGGTCGACGGCGCCATTCTGGTGGTGTCCGCCGCAGACGGCCCCATGCCCCAGACCCGTGAGCACGTGCTGCTCGCCCGTCAGGTCGGAGTGCCCTCCATCGTCGTCGCGCTGAACAAGGCCGACATGGTGGACGACCCCGAGCTCCTCGACCTCGTGGAGCTCGAGGTGCGCGAGCTGCTGAACGAGTACACATTCCCAGGCGACGACGTCCCCGTTGTGCGTGTCAGCGCCCTCAAGGCGCTCGAGGGCGACGCCGAATGGACGCCGAAGATCGTCGAGCTGATGGACGCGGTGGACGAGTACATCCCCGAGCCCATCCGCGACGTCGAGAGGCCGTTCCTCATGCCGGTCGAGGACGTCATGTCCATCACCGGCCGCGGCACCGTCGTGACCGGGAAGGTGGAGCAGGGCGTCGTGCACGTAGGCGACGCCGTGGAGATCGTCGGGCTCCGCGACACCCAGCAGACCACGGTCACCGGTGTCGAGATGTTCCGCAAGCTTCTCGACGAGGGTCGTGCCGGTGACAACATCGGCGCACTTCTCCGCGGCACGAAGAAGGAGGACGTCGAGCGAGGTCAGGTCCTGTGCAAGCCGGGCTCCATCACGCCGCACGCCGAGTTCCAGGCGGCGATCTACGTGCTCACCAAGGAAGAAGGCGGCCGGCACAAGCCGTTCTTCACGAATTACCGTCCACAGTTCTACTTCCGGACCACGGACGTGACCGGTTCCATCTCCCTGGCCGAAGGCACCGAGATGGTGATGCCCGGAGACAACACGGAGATCACCGTGGAGCTCGGGAAGCCGATCGCGATGGACGAGGGCCTGAGGTTCGCCATCCGCGAGGGTGGCCGGACCGTCGCCTCGGGCCGGGTCACCAAGATCCTCAAGTAGGACGTTCCGGGGCACGAAGGACGCGAGGAGCCATGGCCGACGGCAGCCGACAGAAGATCCGGATCAGGCTGAAGGCCTACGACCACGAGATCCTCGACCAGTCGACGGAGAAGATCGTCCAGACGGTCCTCCGGACCCAGGCGAAGGTGCAGGGGCCGGTGCCCCTACCGACGGACAAGCACCGCTACACGGTGATCCGGTCGCCGCACAAGTACAAGGACAGCCGTGAGCACTTCGAGATGCGAGTGCACAAGCGGCTGGTGGACATCGTCGAGCACACGCCCAAGACGGTCGACTCGCTCCAGCGTCTCGACCTGCCCGCGGGCGTGGACATCGAGATCAAGATACAGAACGCATAACGGTTCTGCGTCCCGTGCGGGATCGCCGGCTCTCCTTGCGGGCCGGCTTGGCGGTGCGTCTCGCGGTCCGGTAGGATGTTGGCCCGCGGCGTGGACCACAGCGCCCATCCAGCAGACGTGCCGGAGCGCCCGTCGCGCCTTTCGGGGCGGGGGGAACCTCCGGCCAGCACAGGACGAGCGCTCCGCTCGGGATTCTCCGAGCGGAGCGTTGGCATGCGCACGGGCAGCCCGAGGCGCGAGGGAGAGACGTGGCAACGAAGGCGATCGTCGGCGAAAAGGTCGGCATGACCCAGGTATGGGACGAGCAGAACCGCGCCGTGCCGGTGACGGTGCTGCACGTCGCGCCGGTCCGGGTCGTCCAGGTGAAGACGCCTGAGCGAGAGGGGTACGCGGCGCTCCAGGTCACCTGGGGCTTTCGCCGCGTGTCGACCTTGACCAAGGCTGAGCGTGGCCACTACGAGCAGGCGGGCGTCGACCCCGGGCGTGACCTCCTGGAGCTCCGCCTCGAGGACACGAGCGCCTTCGAGGTCGGCCAGGAGCTGACCGCGGAGCTGTGGAGCGCGGGCGAGCGCGTCGACGCCATCGCGGTGAGCAAGGGCAAGGGTTTCGCAGGCGGCATGAAGCGGCACAACTTCAAGGGGCAGGGTGCCGCGCACGGCAACCACAAGCACCACCGTGCGCCCGGGTCGATCGGTGCCTGCGCCACGCCCGCGAAGGTGTTCAAGGGCACCCGGATGGCGGGGCGCATGGGTGGCCGCCAGGTGACGGCGCTGAACCTCGAGGTCGTCTCGAGCGATCCCGAGCGTGAGCTCGTGCTCGTCAGGGGCGCGGTACCCGGGCCTCGCGGCGCGGTGGTGGTGTTGCGGGACTCGGTGAAGACCCCACCCCAGCGCAACGGGAGCGCGAGATGAGCCTCTACGCGCGTCGCAGCGGCGCGTCGGTCGCCGCACCTGCGGGTCCTCGGCCTCGGGTTCGCAAGGACCGACCTGCACCCGTCGAGCGTGCGGTCGAGCGCCGCGACATGACCGGCGCATCCCTCGGCCACGTCCGGCTCGCCCCCGAGGTCTTCGGCATCGATCCGAACGCCGCGGTGCTCCACCAGGTCGTGACCGCCCAGCTCGCGGCAGCACGCGCCGGCACCCACTCCACGAAGACCCGCGCCGAGGTGAGCGGCGGGGGGGCGAAGCCGTGGCGCCAGAAGGGCACCGGCAGGGCGAGGCAGGGCTCCTCCCGCGCGCCGCACTGGGAAGGAGGAGGCATCGCTTTCGGCCCCAAGCCGCGCAGCTATTCGCAGCGGACGCCGAAGAAGATGGTCCGTCTCGCGCTCGCCTCTGCCCTGTCCGACCGGGCGGCGGAGTCCCGAGTCGCCCTCGTCGACGCCTGGAACTTCCAGGTCCCCAGGACCAAGGAAGCCGTCAGGGTCCTTCACGCGCTCGGCCTGGACGGACGCGTGCTCGTCGTCCTCGAGGGCGGGGAGCTTGCCGCCGAGCGGTCCTTCGCCAACATCCCCGAAGTCCAGACGGTTCTCTCCGCGGAGCTCTCTGCCTACGACGTGCTGCGCAACGACTGGATCGTCTTCACCGACGCCACGCTTCCCGGTGGGGCCGGCGAGGCCAGGCGCGAAGCCGAGGAGGCCGGCGAGGCCGGTGGGGCCGGCGAGGCCAGGGGCGAAGCCGAAGAGGCCGGCGAAGCCGAGGAGGCCGGCGAGGCCGGTGGGGCCGGCGAGGCCAGGGGCGAAGCCGAAGAGGCCGGCGAGGCCGAGGAGGCCGGCGAGACCGGTGGGGCCGGCGAGGCCAGGGGCGAAGCCGAGGAGGCCGGGCGATGAAGGAACCTACCTCGGTGCTTCGGCGCCCCGTCATCTCCGAGAAGTCCTACGCGCTCATGAACCAGAACGTCTACGTCTTCGTGGTCGACCGGCGCGCCACGAAGGTCGACATCCGCCGAGCCGTGCAGCAGGCGTTCGACGTGCGGGTCGACGGAGTGAACACGCTGAACCGCAAGGGGAAGGCCACCCGCAACCGCCGGACCAACAAGACCGGCCGGCGCCCGGACACGAAGCGCGCCTTCGTGTCGTTGCATCCGGGCGACAAGATCGACCTCTTCGGGGGCTGAGGAACCCATGCCGCTTCGCTCACGCAAGCCCACCAGCGCCGGACGACGGTTCCAGACCGTCATGGACTTCGCCGAGATCACGCGGGACCGCCCCGAGCGCTCGCTGCTCGCGGCGAACCCGGGGTCCGGTGGCCGCAACAACTACGGGCGCAAGACTGCCCGCCATCGCGGCGGCGGGCACAAGCGCCAGTACCGGCTCGTCGACTTCCGGCGGAACAAAGACGGCGTGCCGGCGAAGGTCGCCGCGATCGAGCACGACCCGAACCGCAACGCGCGCATCGCGCTCCTCCACTTCGCTGACGGCGAGAAGCGCTACATCCTGGCCCCCGCCGGCATCCGGGTCGGAGACGTGCTGCAGAATGGCCAAGGTGCCGAGATCCGGCCGGGCAACGCCCTGCCGCTCCGCTACATCCCGGTGGGCTCGGTGGTGCATTGCGTCGAGCTCCGCCCCGGCGGCGGCGGCAAGCTCGCCCGGGGTGCCGGGATGAGCGTCCAGCTGGTCGCGAAGGAGGGCGCCTTCGCGACTCTCCGGCTGCCCTCGACCGAGATGCGGCGGGTCTCCATCGAGTGCCGCGCCACCCTCGGGGTGGTCGGGAACGCCGAAGCCGAGCTGGTGAAGGTCGGCAAGGCAGGTCGGAACCGATGGAAGGGCATCCGGCCCCAGACCCGCGGCGTCGCGATGAACCCGGTGGACCACCCGCTCGGTGGCGGGGAGGGCAAGTCCTCCGGCGGGCGCCACCCCGTGTCCCCGTGGGGCAAGCCGGAGGGCCGCACCCGCCCGCGCCACAAGGAGTCTGACAAGTTGATCGTCCGCCGTCGGCGAACCCGCGGCGCCAGGCGGTAGCAGGAGGTCGCGGTGCCGCGCAGCTTGAAGAAAGGACCGTTCGTCGACGACCATCTCCTGAAGAAGGTCGACGCCTTGAACTCGACGGGCGAGAAGAGGGTCATCAAGACCTGGTCCCGTCGTTCGACGATCATTCCCGACATGGTGGGGCACACCGTGGCCGTGCACGACGGCCGCCGGCACGTCCCCGTCTACGTGACCGAGGCCATGGTCGGGCACAAGCTCGGCGAGTTCGCGCCCACGCGGACCTTCCGCTACCACGCCGGCCAAGAGCGGGCGGGGAGGCGCTGACATGCCGGGGCTCAAGACCAACGAGCGCCCCGGGACGCGTGCGGTCCTGCTTCACTGCCACATGTCGGCCACCAAGGCGCGGGTGGTGCTGAACCTCATCCGCGGCCAGGACGTGGACCGCGCGACCGAGATCCTGCGCAACACGCCGCGTGAGGCCGCCGAGATCGTCGGCAAGCTCCTCGCTTCCGCTGTCGCGAACGCCGTGCACAACGACGGCGAGGATGCCGAGGAGCTCTACGTGTCCGCCTGCTACGCCGACGAGGGCGTCACGCTGAAGCGCTGGCGGCCACGCGCGCGGGGGCGCGCGACGCGGATCCGGAAGCGCAGCTGCCACATCACCGTCATCGTGAGCCGGATGCCTGAGCAGCGGGTGGCCCGCCGCCGTGCCGAGCGCCAGGCCGCGGGCGCGCACCGACAGCGGCGCGTCGCCGAGTCGAGGCGCCGCGCCGACCTTGCCGGGCGGCTGTCCCGCCGTCGCCATGCCGCGGAGGTCGAGGCGGCGCTCGCGGCCGAGTCGCCCGAGGTCGAGGTCGAGTTCGAGCCCGGCGAGGAGGTCGAGGGCAGCGAGCCAGTGCCGGAGCAGACGACGGCCGGGGCGGTCGAGGAGGCCGAAGCGGCCGAGGGGGCAGCAGGCGGCGGTCCCGAGGACGAGAGCGAGAAGGGCGAGTAGATGGGCCAGAAGGTCAACCCCTACGGGTTCCGGCTCGGTGTCACCACCGATTGGAAGTCCCGTTGGTTCGAGGAGCGCCGCTACCGCGACTTCGTCGTCGAGGACTGGAAGATCCGTGACTACCTCATGTCCCAGCTCGAGGCGGCCGCGGTCAGCCGCATCGAGGTGGAGCGCACCCGAGACCGCCTGCGGGTGGACATCCACACCGCGCGCCCGGGCATCGTCATCGGGCGCCGCGGGGCCGAGGCCGATCGGCTCAAGAAGAAGCTCGAGGAGATCACGGGCCTGCGCAACCGGATCCAGTTGAACATCCAGGAGATCAAGCAGCCCGAGCTCGACGCCGCGCTCATCGCTCAGGGCATCTGCGACCAGCTCGCTCGGCGCGTCGCGTTCCGGCGTGCGATGAAGCGGGCCATCCAGACGGTCCAGAAGGCGGGCGCCCAGGGAGTCCGGGTGCAGGCCTCGGGCCGCCTCGGCGGCTCGGAGATGGCGCGCAAGGAGTCCTACCGGGAAGGCCGGGTGCCCCTCCACACGCTGCGCGCAGACATCGACTACGGGTTCCGTGAGGCGAGGACCACGTCGGGCCGCGTGGGGGTGAAGGTCTGGATCTACAAGGGCGACATCCTTCCCTACAAGGTGTCGATCGACGACAAGATCACCCGGGAGGCGGCGATGGCCGTGGGTGAGACGTCCGGGCAAGGCAGGCCGCGGCGCCTGATCACCGCGGGCGGCGGCAGGCGCCGCGCCGGGCTCGGAGCGCCAGGCTCCGTCGCGGCCGAGGAGCTCGCGGTCGAGGAGCTCGCGGTCGAGGAGCTCGCGGTCGAGGAGCTCGCGGTCGAGGAGCTCGCGGTCGAGGAGCTCGCGGTCGAGGAGCTCGCGGTCGAGGAGCTCGCGGTCGAGGAGCTCGCGGTCGAGGAG
>JAKATH010000086.1 GCA_021828055.1 Actinomycetes bacterium | reverse complement strand
GAGGCGCTCGAGTAGCTCTTTGTCGCGATCGAGCAGCTTTCGAGCACGAGCCGTGAAGTCCTTGTCGGCCCGGACCCGCTGGATCTCCGAAGCCAGGGACTCGACGATGAGCGCGTTGACGCTCACACCGAGCACGCGCGCTACCGCCTCGGCCTGGTTGGCGAGCTCTTCTGGGAGCCTGACGGTGGTCTGTTTCGTCATGAATACACGATATCACGACATCACTTGGGGTGGGGCTGGTGAAGGTCGTGTGCCGGTACCGCAGCGTTGTCGCAGGTTCGCGCCCCTGGCAGGAGCCGGGCCAGTCCTCCGACGGGTGGTCTGGCTGACCCGGCGGTTGCTCCTGACCTACGGTTCCCTCAAGCCTCCAAGCCGGGCGAGCCATTACGTCTGCCAGGCGGCAGTGTCACTTTCATCCAGACCGCGAGTCGTATGGTCACACCCTCTGTGGTCGGGTAGGCCTCGATCACAAGTGCTCGTAGCAGTGGTGCGGCCCCAACAGCGATCCCGCACGTCGTCCCTGGTCAAGCGCTCGATCGAATGATGGGACGCCACGCTTGCCTCCCTTGCCTGGTTGCCTATGACCAGCAACTTGGCACTTTCAGGCAAGGCGTGCTGAAAAGCCGGCAAGCCTTGCCTGAGATGGTACGATTGCCGGTGACAGGCAAGGAGGCAAGATGCCAGCAACCCAGAAGGGCGAACGAGAGATCCTCGACGACGCCGTCGAAATCCTCAGCCGGCGCCTGCCCCCCAACTGGGTCGCTGAACAGGCTGCCCAGGGGGATTCCGACGTCGCCGACCTGGTCATCAAGACGCCCGGCAATCAGGGCCAGGCACTGTTCCTGGTCGAGGTCAAGACGGACGTCTCCCCCCGAGACGTCGAGGCGCTCATGGCCGGCCCGTGGCGCAAGTCGTGGCGGCGGCGGATGGGAAACCAACCGATCCTCCTCGTCGCCCCGTACATCGGCCCGAGAGTCCGCGAGCTCCTCATCGAGGAGGGCATTAGCTACCTCGACCTCACCGGCAACGCTCGAGTCAGCAGCGACTATCCCGGGGTCTTCGTCGAGGTCCGGGGCGCGACGCACGACCCCCGCTCCACCAAGCCGCGGGCAGCCATTCGGGGAGCAAAGGCGGGGGCGGTCGTGCGGGTCCTCGTCGACGCGGCACCGCCGTATACGGGTGCCGAGGTCGCAAGGATTGCCAACGTCAACGAGGGATACCTGTCCCGAATCCTCGACACCTTGGCTGACGAGGGTCTCATCGACCGCGAACGATCAGGCCCGGTGACTCGAGTCGACTGGCCGGCGTTACTGCGACGGCGATCCCAGGCGCTCGACCTGTTCCGCCCCGCCGGCACCTACCGCTACGTCGCACGCCAGGGCGCCTCCGCACTGCTGGACCGACTGCGCAGCAGGGCTCCGTCGGGCACAAGACTGCCTACCGTCACGGGTTCCTTCGCCGCCGCCAGACTCGCGCCGGTCGCCGCGCCAACTCTCCTCGTCCTCTACACGCCGGACCCGCGGGATCTTGGATCGGAGCTCGAGCTGCTGCCGGCCGAAGCCGGAGCCGACACGGTCTTCATCCGGCCGGACAACGAGGTCGCCTTCGCGAGGTCGAAGCGAGACGGCGGGGTCGCCTGGGCAGCTCCGAGCCAGGTCGCCATCGACTGCTTGGCTGGGACCGGCCGGATGCCGTCCGAGGGAGACGCGCTCATCGCCTGGATGCAAGATAACGAGGACCGCTGGCGGTACCCGACGATCCAAGGACTACTCGGCAACGAGTCTCGCACGGAGGCCTGAGCTCGTGACGGACGCGGCCCCTGAGTACGTCGCTGCTCGGACGGTCTTGCTCGACGTCCTTGAAGCACTCGGCTCGCAGCGTGAGGCGATCATCGTCGTCGGTGCTCAGGCGATTTACATGCACACGGAGGACGGCGGCATCACGGGGTACGCCCCATACACCACCGACGCAGACTTGGCTCTGGCTCCATCCCGGCTTGCCGACGAGCCTCACATCGAAACGCTCCTCGAAGACGCCAACTTCGAGCAGAAGGGCGACCCCGGCATCTGGTGGAAGACCATCGTCATCAATGGCACGCCGACGGACGTCGAAGTCGACATCATGGTGCCAGAGCATTTCGCCCCAGCAGGTGGGAGACGCAGCGTCAGGCTCCCACCTCACGACAAGATGATCGCCCGCAAGGCGATCGGGTTGGAAGGCGCGATCCTTGACCACGATCTCATGGAGGTCGCCGCCCTCGATGGCACCGACTCCCGCCAGTTCACCATCCGCGTGGCAGGACCGGCGGCGCTGATCATCGCCAAGGTCTACAAGCTCCGTGACCGGCTCGCCGACGGCAAGCTGGACCGCATCGCCGACAAGGATGCCGCCGACGTGTATCGGCTAATGCTCGCCGTTCCGCTTCGCGAGTTTCTGCGCCGGCTACGACCGGTCATGGACGATGAGACCGCAGGCCCAGTCTGTCGCGAGGCGATCGAGTTGACGGTGCAGCTCTTCGGTTCGCGGGGCGCAGATGGCGTCCGCATGGCACGCGATGCCCTTCGTATCGCCGTGCCGTCGGAACGGGTGATCGACGTGTGTACCCGCTTCATCCGCCAGCTGCGCGAGGCGTTGGCGGACGGCTGAGAGCGCCACCCGCCTCCTCGGCCAGCTCGACCACCGCGCCGTCGCCGAGCACGCTGCCAAGATCGACGCACCCACCGAGCTCACCCGAGACGATGTCGAAGCACTCGCACTTGCTGACGAGTTGCTCAAGGGTGGGGTCGTACAGGGAACTTGGAAGCGATTCGCGCCGGAGATGGAGCCGCGCTGGCAGAAGAGGTTCGTCGAAGAGCACATCTCGACCGCTGGAGATCTCCATGCGGCGGTCAGCCTTTGGCAGAAGGGTGACGTGTCGGTGGTGATCGCGGACCACGAGATACCGCTCGGCCTTATGTCGGCTCACATGTTCTCTGCTCGGCTCGAAGATCCCTCGGCCGCGGCCAGAATCCTCAGCGGTGACGCAGGTGCCGATGAGGAACCGATTGCCTTCGTTCCTGGCACGGTTGACGTGGTCGAACGTTGGCTCGGACCGCCTGAAGAGCGACCCAATCCCCAGGTCGCCTGCCCCGGAGGCGCCACCGCCACGTCAGCCAGGATGTCGACCTCTGCATCGGAGAGGAGAGCCTGAGGTAGCTGCTCCAACTCCGAAGCAGTCCCCGGCCGTCGAGAGCACAGTCTCTCGTGGCTGGGTAAGGCCCTGCACGACTCCCGCGGCTTACCCGGCTTGACCGTGTCCCGCTGACCATCGGTTCGCCCGCTACCGTCGGGGGGCGATGAGAGGCGAGGTTCGGACGTGAGTCCCCGAGTGTCGCCCCCTGAGGGCGGCGACCTGGAAGCGCTGATCGCGTTGCTCGATGTCCACGACCTCCGGGTGATCGTCGGCAAGGCTGCCGAGCGCCATGAGGACGTGGCTCGTGCGGTCCGCCTGGCGGCGACCCGTAGGTCGGGGGATCTCTCCCAGCTTCGGACCGAGGTCGACCGTGGGCTGAGCACGAGCCGGTACCTCGGTTACCGGGAGAGCGGCGGCTGGGCGGTGCAGGCGAGACCGGTCGTGGAAGCGATCGGCGAGGCGGTCGGCTCCTCGCCTACGGCCGAGCTGGTCGCGCTTGTCGAGCGGGCGATGGGACACGTCGTGAAGGTGATCCTCAAGGCGGACGACTCGGATGGGCTGATCGGCGACCTGGCTCGTGAGCTGCTCGATCTGCACGCCCGAGCGTGCGACGCCGGAACCGCGGATCCGATCAAGCTGGCCCGCTGGATGGTCCGGTTCCGCTTCGACGACCAGGACTTCTTCGAGGTGGACCCGGTCCGCTACGCCGATGCCCTGGGCGAGCTCGGGCTGGCGGCCTACCGCCGGGAGGTGAAGAGGCGGGTCGGAGCGGGCGATGGCGACTCCTTCGCCGCCAGGTACGCCCTGGAGCGTCTGGCTGTCCTTGACGGCGACACGGAGGCCATCGTCGCGCTGCTGGGCGGTGACCTGAGCCGGCCGTACCAGTTCATCAGGGTCGCCGAGGCCATGGCGGAGCTGGGCCGCGACGACGACGTCCTGTCCTGGGCCACCCGCGGCATCGCCGAGTCCAGCGGCTGGCAGGTTGCCCAGCTCTACGACCTGGCTGCCGGGGTCCACGCCCGGCGAGCAGGAGACCAGGAGGTGCTCGAGCTGCGCCGGGAGCAGCACCACCGGATGCCGTCGTCGTCCACCTACGGCCTCCTCCACGCTGCCGCCGAGGCCTGCGGGGTGTGGCCGACAGAGCGCCCAAGAGCTCGGGCGGTGTTGGCCGAGCGCGATCTCGGCGGCTTGGTCGACGTGCTGCTCTCCGACGGCGAGCCGGAGGCTGCCTGGCAGGTCCTCGAAGCGCATCCAGAGTGGGATCCCGGTCCGCAGCGTTGGATGCGTCTGGCCGAGGCACGGGAGCCTTCCGCGCCGGGCGACGCGCTCGACGTCTACCTGCGCCTGGTCGACCTCCAGCTCGAGACGACCGGAAAGACGGCGTACGTGCGGGCCGTGGCGATCCTGAAGAAGGCCGCCCAGGCCGCAAAGGCCGCGGACCGCCAAGACGAGCTCGCCGAGCACCTGGCAGCGCTGCGAGAGACCCACCGGCGGCGACCGACGTTCATCGCCGTCCTCGACAGGGCCCGGCTGGGATGAGACGGCCGTCGGGGATCTTGATCTTCTTCGTGGGGTGGGCGACGACCTCGTGGGTGACCAACACGTGGTGGCGGGCGTGGGCGTGGGCGACGAGGTAGTAGTGGGCATCCTGCAGGAAGGTGGCGACGGCGGCCGGCTCGTACCCGGCGCCGTCAGGCCGGCTACGTCTCGAAGGGGGTGCCGTACCCGAACCCGACCGACCCCGAGCCCGGGGCGGTGCACCAGATCGACATGGTGGGGCCCAGCCACCTCGACGGAGCCATCGAGTTCCATGCCGTGAACCTCATCAACATCGGTTCCCACTGCGCGGGTAGCACGATCATTGCTGCCCCTCGCCCCACCTGGGTAGCGGCGGCGATCGCCGGGATGTGGGGGACACTCGGGGTCCCCGCCGTCGCCCAGTTCGACAACCATTCCAACTTCCGAGGAGCAATCCCACCGACATGGTCGATGTTCGGCCCGGTGGTGGCCACCTGCCTGGACCTCGACGTCGTCCCCCGGTTCATTCCTTTGCGTGAACCCTGGCGTAACGGTGTGGTCGAGCACTTCAACGACGTATGGGACAAGAGCTTCTTTCGGACTGACCGATTCACGAGTATCGACCACCTGGTGGGCGAGAACTCGGCCTTCGTCGCCTTCCACAATGAGCACCATCGGTACTCGGCCCACGGCGGGGCCAGCCCGAACGAGGTCTGGTCCGGCCGGACCTATCAGCCGCTTCTCCCCGGCTATGCCGTGCCCACCAGTCTCCCGGCCAAAGGTCGCATCGAAGTCGTCCGTTACATCCGTTCCAATCGCAGGCTCGATCTGTTCGGCAAACGACTTACTGTGGCTGAGGAGCACACGCACCAGTACGTCATCGCCACCATCAAGGTGCGTGCCAAGCAGCTCACCGTCGTCACCATGGATGGACAGATCGTTCACGACAGCGCCTTCGCCTTGTCCCGAATCCTCCGCTGAGGCGGAACGATATCCTGCGGATTCCGACCTGCCACTCTAGGAACGATGTCCTGCGGTCATTGGACCTGGGGAATCGCCGGAACGATGTCCTGCGGACTAAGAGCTAGCATGCGAGCATGGAGGCGTTCCCCGACGACATCTACACCGAGCGGGAGGCCGATCCTGACACGCTGGCCAACCTGGGTCCTCTGCGGGCGATGGCCGGCGTCTGGCAGAGCGCAGCCGGCGCTGATGTGCATCCGGCAGCCGGTGGTGACGAGCAGCAGGTCTATGTCGAACGCTATGAGCTCCAGCCGATCGACCCGCAGTCCAACGGGCCACAGCTCTTCTACGGACTGCGCTATCACATCCACATCGTCAAGCCGGGTGAGGTGGAGACGTTCCATGATCAGGTGGGTTACTGGCTGTGGGAACCCGCCGCCGAGGCGGTCACTTTCACCCTGACCATCCCGCGGGCCCAGGTCGCGCTGCTGGGTGGTCGCGCCACCTCCGGTGCCACCTCCTTCGAGGTCGTCGCAACTCGCGGCGATACTGCGTATGGCATCTGCTCAGGGCCCTTTCTCGAAGACGCCTTCCGGACGGTGGAGGTCCGGGTGAAGGTCGTAACGCATGTCGACGGAACGTGGACCTACGACGAGGACACGGTGATGCAGGTTCGCGGACGCGCCGATCTCGTTCACCACACCGATCGCAACACCCTCACCTTGATCGAGAAGCCGACGCCCAACCCACTGGTGCGATAGCCGCCTCGGCGGGCGTCACGGCGAGCTCAAAGGCTCGGTCCTGATGCCCGGCCGGCGTACTGTTCGCGCAGCGCCTTCTTGACCACCTTGCCGGTGCCCGCTCGGGGCCACTCGGTCCGCAGCTCGAGCTGCTCGGGCGTCTTCTGGGTCATGAGACCTGCTTCCCGGCAGAAGGCCCGTACCTCGTCCAGCGTGAGTAGATCGGCTCCTGTGGCCACCTGCACCACCGCACAGACCAGCTCGCCCCGATCATCGTCGGGCAGACCGATCACCGAGACCTCGGTCACCTTCGGGTACCTGTACAGCACGGCCTCGACCTCCGTGGCACTGATGGTCTCACCCTCCTGGCCGGCCGACGCCTCGGCACCGTCGAGCCGTACGATGCGGACGTCTGCCCCCGGTACCGGCCGGCCGTCGGTGTTTGCGAGCTGTTCGTCGGTGTCATGAGGTGAGCCGTTGGTGATCATCGGCACCTCGGTCATTCCGTAACCGTGGACCACACCCCGCCCGCCGATCTCATCGCGCACGTCGAAGTGGATCTTTGGTGGTTTCGGCGCGCCACCGCCCGGCATCAGGCGCAAGGTGGGAAGAATGGGCTCGTTGGGCGTCTTGCGCTGCTCGGCCAGGTAGGAAACGTAGAAGGCAGTGCTCCCGCCGACCATGGTGACGCCGTGCTGGCGGAACAGGGACAGCTGCGCGGGTGCCGAGAATGCCTCGGCCAGAACGGCGGGGAAGCCGACACTGAGCATGGCGATGAGGTAGTCGGGTCCGGCGATGTGGGCAAAGGGAAAGGCGATCGACCCGACATCGGCAGGAGACATGTCGAGGGCGCCCGCCGGCACTCCCACCGGCGGAGGCGGGAAGGTGTCTGGCTCTCCGTCGGGCAGGTCATCATCGACGACCAGAATCTCGGGTGGGCGGCCCATCCTCTGGATGGACCGCTCGGCCAGCGCCAGGTAGTCCGTGTCCCGCCACTGCCGGGGGATGCACAGGAGCGTCGATCCGGTCTGTCGGAGGGCGAACCCGACTGCGCGCTCCCGGTAGAGGTGGATGATGGGGTTCTGGACGGCGCCCAGACGGCTGAGGGCGATGGAGAGGATCACGGTGTCGATCCGGGTCGGGAGCTGCCAGGACACCTTGGTACCCTCGCCGACTCCTCGGCCGGCACGGACGGCGCGCCGCAGGTCAACCTCGATCACTACACGCGCGTGCTGTCCGAGCATCGGTTCGCTGCCGCACGCGGTATAGATCTGATCATCGATGCCGAGTTGGGCGGCGTGATCGATTTCGACGCCCTCGACCGAGCCATCCGAGCAGAGTGGATGACGCTCGACGAGGCGAAGGTGACGCTCCGAGAAAAGGGGGCCAAGCTCCACAGCGCTCGAACGCGAGGGGACCTGACCGACTACCGGCTGCCTCCTCCGTACCAGGGTGATGACGAGACCCACCGTGTGGGCCTCATGAGGCATGAAGTGGATATGTACCTCGGAACCCTGGAGCCTCCGGTGGGCGCGATTACGACGACGGAAGCAATGGCGATCCTCGGCCTCCAGCGTGCACGTACTGGAGTGCTCTCACATCAGTGTGGCTGGATTGTAGGCCGTCACCCAGTGACCGCCGAGAAATTTCGTTAGCGAGGCGTTGAGATGACACGCGCGTAGTTCGCCGTGGTAGGCAACAGGGCTCGACCAACGTTCGAAGGCAGGAGGAGCCCCGTTGCCCAGACTGGAACTTACACGGAGCGTGACCGTCGAGCTCGACGGCATCGCCGGGATCGACGAACTGGAAGCTGCCGCGCTTGGCTTCGCCCGCAGCGCTCCTGGGATGGTCGTCGCGCAGGCGGTCGAGGCGATGGTGGAGGACCTCGTGGGTGAGGTATGCGGACCCTTCGGTCTGCCGATTGCAGACGACGAGCAGATCGAGGCACCCTGGGCGTGCCCGGGCTGTGGTTCCAAGCAGGGTTTCCGCAGGCGCGGACGACAGGTGAGGCGCAGGAAGCTCACTTCGCAGGTGGGGGTGATAGAGATGGCCGGGAAGATGGTGTCTTGCCGGTGCTGTGACAAGCGCTTCGCTCCGATTGGCCAGCTGATCGGCTTGGCTCCGCGCCAGCGACGCACCGAGGGGCTCGCCACCGCAGCCTCGGCGCTCGCGGTGGAGGTCGCCTACGCGAAGGCATCCCGCCTGCTCGCCGAGGTCGGCGGGGTGTCGCTCTCTGCGAGGAGCATCCGCCGGGACCTCCTGAAGGGCGCTCCTTTGCGCCTGGGCCCGCCAGAGGAGCTGGAGGAGGTCCCGGTGCTCCTTCTCGATGGGACCGGCGAGCGGGCCGGGAAGAAGAAGAACGGGGTCGAGCTGCACCTCGCTGTCG
>JAKATH010000010.1 GCA_021828055.1 Actinomycetes bacterium | reverse complement strand
TCGCGATCGGCTTGCGGGCCGAGCGCTTCGGACTGCTCGACCGCGAGCCCCAAATGGGCGGCGAGCGGGCCGACGGTCTGGAGGCAGCGCACGAGCGGGCTCGAGACGACCCTGACCGGCTCGTAGGGGGTGAGGATGCCGACGAGCGCGAGCGCCTCCGTTCGCCCTCGATCGCTCAGGGGTCGGAGCCGGTCCTCGCCGCTCCAGCGGTCCTTGGCACCGGCATGCGCGTGCCGGACCACCAGCAGCTCCATCACCGCGAGACTACGCGACGAGTCCCTCGGCTCGATGCTGGCGGCTCACGAAGGGCCGCGGCCGGCCTCCCGGCGCGCGTGGTAGCGGGCGAGCCAGGCGTCGAACTCCTTGGCCACGATCCGGGCACCGGTGAGGCCGTCGGCCTCCGAGGACGCCAGGAAGACCGCCGGCGGTCCCATGACCTCGGCCGGCAGCATGCCGCGCCGGCGGTCGGCAGGCACGCCGTCGGGGATCATCCCGCTCTCGGTGGCGCCTCCGGGCAGGAGCACGTTCACCGCTATCCCGAAAGGCCGCAGGTCCTCGGTCATGATCGCGCTGAGCGACTCCGAGGCGGCACGGGAGGGTCCGTAGGGCACGAAACCGCGTCTTGCCATCGTCTCTCGGTTCACCGAGACGTTCACGAACCGCCCCGCCCCCGCCTCGAGGAAGTGGAGCACGAACGCCCGCGCGACGAGGAAATAGCCGCCCAGGTTCGTGGCGACGACGTCGTCGAACGACGCCGGGTCCACCTCGAAGAAAGGCTGGGGGTGCTCCAAGAACCGCGGGTTGACCGTCCGCATGCCGATCCCTGCGTTGTTGACCACCATGTCCACGCGGCCCAGGCGCACGATCGCTTCGCGAGCCGCGAGCGTCACCGAGTCGGCGTCACGCACGTCGACGGGGACGGCGACGGCGGATCCCGACCTGCTGAGCCGGGCCACCGCCTCGTCGAGGCGCGGGCCGGGGCGCGCGGCCACGCCGACCGACGCGCCAGCGGCGGCGAGCGCCGCCGCCATCGCCGCCCCGAGACCGCTCGTCGCGCCGGTCACGACGACCCGGCGATCGTCGAGCCGAGGAATATCTCCAGCCATACGCCCTCCTCGCCGTCCCGTGTGTATCGTTGCAGCCGAACACGTCCGGTGCGTCCCTCGTGCTCGTGGGCGGCCACGCACGGCACACCGGTCAGCGAGGGAGGGCGCGGCGGTGGCACTGGCCAAGGCAGGGCTCGCGCCGGAGGGCGCAGGGGTGGTGCCCCCTTCATCCGGGGCGCGAGAGACAGCCTCGTACCAGATCGTCCCGTTGCGCGCGCTGCCGGTGGTGGGCACGGTGCTCGTGCTGCTCGTGGTCGCGATCGCGGGCAACTGGCTCTGGGCGATCGACTTCTTTCACGTGGCCGGCGGGGGTTTGTGGACGGCGATCGACCTCTTCCTCGGGTTCGTGATCGGACCGATCATGGGCAAGATGTCGATCCCCGCGCGCATGGAGTTCTCGAAGCGGCTCATGCCGAAGATGGTCGTCCTGATGCCCACGCTGGTCGTCTGCACCCTGGGCGCCGGATGGCAGCTCGCCCGGCACCTCGGCAACCTCTCGACCGCCTACCCGGAGCACGGATGGCTCGTTGCGTCGATGGTCATCGTGGCGGTGATGGCGATCGTCGCGATCGGGATCCTCGAACCCGCCAACCTTGCGGTGCTCTTCGAGCTCCGGAAGCCGCAGCCCAACGGCGAGCTGATCGGACGGCTGATGCGACGGTTCATCTATTCGGCCGGGGTGACGGGCACGATGCAGATCGCGACGCTCGTCATCATGTCCCGGCTCGCGACCGGGTAGGAGGAACGGACATGGACGTCACCGAGATGCACCTGGCAGACGCTCACGCCGGCAATGCCCCCGCCGCGCCGCACGACGCGTTCGCCGGCAGACCACCGATCCCGCTCACGTGCGTCTCCTCCATGGCGCTCGTCCTGACCAGCGGGATCTACCTCGCCGCGTACCTGCCGCGCCGCGCACCGCTCGCCCCAGCCGTCGCTCTGGTCGCCGCGGCGGGGGCAGGCTTGCTGCTGGCGGTCGTCATGGTCGTCCGGCTCCGGCAGTTCGCCTGGAACTCCTTCTTCGTCGTCGTGAAGTGGGCGTCCCTGGCCTACCTGGTGATCGCCGGCATCCTCGAGTTCGTCTTCGTCTACGACGGGACGCGCGGCACGATGCTCGCCCTCCTCACCGTGTCGCTCGTCGTCTTCGCGGTCGACATCCCGGTGCTGCTCGGGTTCTCGGTGGCCCGGTTCCAGGCGCCTCGGGTGCGCGCCTGAGCGCACTCGGCCCGCCGGTCCGATGACGCGACGCGGCTGGGCGTACTTCGTCGCGGTCGGCGTCATCTGGGGGCTTCCCTACCTGCTCATCAAGATCTCGGTGCGGGAGATCAGCCCCCCGTTGCTCGTCTTCATCCGCACGGGCGGAGCCTCGCTCGTCCTGGTGCCGCTCGCGGCCGCGCGGGGGGCCCTCGTCCCGGCGATCCGGCGCTGGCGCGCGGTGCTGCTCTTCACCGCCGCCGAGCTCGCCGTGCCGTGGGTCTTCCTGTTCAACGCCGAACGGAGGCTCCCGAGCTCGCTCAGCGGGCTCCTCGTCGCTGCCGTGCCGCTCGTCGCAGCGGTCCTCGCCTGGCTGACGCGCTCCGAGCAGATCGACCCTCGACGCGTGGCCGGGCTCGTCGTGGGCGTCCTGGGCGTGGGCGTGCTGGTCGGCTTCTCGGTCGCAGGCAGCCACCTCCTCTCCGTCCTGTCCCTCGGCGCGGTCGTCGTCGGGTACGCAATCGGTCCCTGGGTGGTCGACCACCGCCTGCGCGGCGTGCCGCCGATCGGGGTGATCGCGTGTGCGGCGTTGCTCTGCGCGATCGGGTACGCGCCTGCGGCGCTGGTGGAGCTCCCCGCCAGGCCTCTGTCGGCCTCCGTCGTCGAGTCGGCCGTCACCCTCACCGTCGTCTGCACCGCCGTCGGGTTCCTGCTCTTCTTCTCCCTCATCGGCGAGGTCGGCGCCATGCGCGCGACGCTGGTCACGTACGTGAACCCGGCGGTCGCCGTCGTCCTCGGCGTGGCAGCGCTCGGCGAGCCCTTCGGCCCCGGGACGGCCGCAGGGTTCGTGCTCATCCTCGGGGGCTGCTACCTCGCCTCCCGGTCGCCACCACCTGCCGCCAGGCGCGCGAGGCCCCCGGGCGGGGTCACGACGCGATGAGCACCGGCGAAGACCACGACCGCGGCGGCGCCGGACAGAGTGCCGGGTTTCCCGCCCCGAGGATCATCGCGGTCCTCGGCGACGTCACGACGATGCAAGTCGACGCCGTGGTGAACGCCGCCAACCGAGCGTTGGCGGGCGGCGCAGGAGTCGACGGCGCCATCCACCGCGCCGCCCGAGCCGCGACACTCCGAGCGGCATGCCGTGCGCTCGGCGGCTGCGAGCCGGGCGACGCCAAGGCGACGCCGGGCTTCGGGCTCCGCGCGCGCTGGATCGTGCACACGGTCGGCCCGGTGTGGAACGGCGGCGGCCGCGGCGAGCGAGCTGTGCTCGCGTCGTGCTACCGACGCTCCTTCGAGGTGGCCGAGTCCCTCGGTGCCCGTTCCATCGCCTTCCCCGCGATCGCTACGGGCGTCTACGGATTCCCACCCGAGCTCGCTGCGGGCATCGCAGTGCGCACGCTCAGGTCGTTGCGCAGCGCCGTCGTACGGGAGGTGGTCCTCGTCGCCTTCGACCCGTCGACCCTCTCCCTCTACCGGCACCACTTGCAGACCGCATGAGACGGCGCGGGCGCCGGCGCCCCCGGGTCACGGAGACAACCGGTCGACCCGCCATCCGTCCCCGTCGCGCCGGTACCTGAGCCGGTCGTGCAGCCGGTTCGCCCCCTCTTCCCAGAACTCGATCGTGGACGGGAGCAGCCGGTAACCGCCCCACCGGTCCGGCCGCGCGGGTTCGGTGCCGCCGAGCGCTGCGACCGCCGCCTCGAGGTCCCGTCTGGACCCGACGACTGCGCTCTGGCGAGAGGCGACCGCGCTCCTCCTCGACGCCGGCGGCCGAGTCTCCCAGTACCGGTCCGACTCTTCGGCGGTGGTCCTCACGACCGTGCCCCCGATCCTCACCTGCCGGTGGAGCGGGAGGTGCCAATGGAAGACCGCCGACGCGCGCGGGTTGTCCTCGAGGTCCTTCGCCTTGTCGCTCCCGTAGTCGGTGTAGAAGACGACGCCTTCGTCGCGCCCTCGCATGAGCACGTAACGTGCCGAAGGCTCGCCGTCGCGGCTCGCCGTCGCGACGCACATGGCCTCGGGCATGGGCTCACCGCCAGCGCGTGCGGCTCCGAGCCACTCGTCCAGCTGGTGGAGCGGGTCTTGGTCGAGGTCGCCGGCGTCCACCGCGCCAGTATCCTCCACACCTCGACGCCGAGGGCGGCACGGGGACCGCCGGTCTCGAGGCGCGGCGACGTCAGAGCGAGCGGTCCCGAGGTCCACGTAGGCGGCTGCGAACCGGCGGATCGTCGCCATGCAGACATCGGCTCGCTGGAACGTGCCGAACGACAGCGTGTGCAGCCACGTCGCGAGGCCGAATGCCGGCGTTCCCCGATATCGGCTCCACGCCACGTCGAGCGACGGGGCGCGGACGCCGGCACGAGCCAGCGCGTCGAGGTACGCGGCGAGCAGCTCGCGCTCGTGGCGCCGCCGGTCCTCGACGTCGAGCGAGCCCGCGAGGAAGTAGCCCACGTCGTGCGACCATTGGCCGAGCCGCGCGAGCTGCCAGTCGAAGAAGCCGGTCCGCCCCTCCGCCGTCGTGTAGACGTTGCCCGGATGGGGGTCGCCGTGGAGCACGGTCCGAGGGCCCGACGCCACCACGGCGGCGCTGCGCCGGAACTGGTCGCCGAGCGCGCGAGCCCCGACCTCCTTGGGCAGGGAGAGGGGCCTTCCGTCGGCGTCCGCGGCGCGGCGCAGCCCCCGCGCCAGGCTGGTGACCGAGACCAGTCCCCACGCAGGTCCGAGGCGCCACGCGCGGAGGTGACCGAGAGGTGCGGGAACCGGGCGCCCCCAGTACGTCGCGTGCAGCGCGGCGAGACCCCGCAAGCCCGAGCGGACCACCTCCACGCTGAGCGGGGCCCGTGCGTCCTGTGGCCGGCCACCCGCGGCCACCACGTCCTCGCTGACGACAACCGACGCCGCGCGCCGCCAATCCACCCCGCCGCCGTAGAAGACCGGGTGCACGAGCGGAAGGCTCACGCCCGCGTCCGCGAGCTTCGCTTCGGTCGCGAGCGCGCCCAGCACGATGAGCGCCATGCGGTGCGAGGGCCTCCCGGGCCCCTTCACGAACACCGAGGATGGACCCTCGTCCCCGGCGACCGAGAGGGCGACGCGTGCCCTCGTGTTGGTGCCCTGCTCCACCGCTCCGACCCGCACGTCGCGTACGACGAGGCCGGGATGCCGCCGGCTGAGCGCCGCGCTCATCCAGGCAGGGCTGAGATCGGACCAGTCCCTCGGCACCGGGAGCACCCGCACATCCTTGCTCCGCCGCAGGCTCGCCGGCAGCGCCTCCAGGGCGCGCTTCTCGCTGCCCCCCTACTCGGCCATGTCCTCGTCGACCGTGAGCTGGACGGCCGCCGACGCAGACGCGGGAGCCGGCGTCACGCCTGACTGGCCCGCGCGCCGCATCTTCACGGGCTCCAAGCCCGGCTCCCCCTCTGGGGCCGACACCGGTTGGGGAACGCCGGCGATCCGGTAGACCGCGGAGCCGTCCAGCGTCTCGTTCGCCATCAGGAGCTCCGCCAGCTGCTCGAGCTGCTCGCGGTGCTGAGTGAGCAGACCGACTGCGCGCCTCTCTGCCTGCGACAGGAGCGCAGCCACCTGCGCGTCGATCTTGGCTTGGGTCTCCTCGGCGTACGGGCGGCTCGACAGCGCCGGGCCGCCGCTGCCGAGGAACGCGGAGCCTCCCTGCGGGTAGCCGACCGGGCCCAACTCCTTGGACAGCCCGAACTCGCGCACCATCTTGATGGCGAGCTCGGTCGCCGACGCGAGGTCGTTGGCTGCGCCCGTCGACCCCTGGCCGAGCTCCACCAGCTCGGCGGCTCGACCGCCGAGGCGGACGGCCAGCATGTCGTTGAGGTAGTCCTCGCCGTAGAGATGGCGCTCGACGAACGGGAGCTGCTCGGTCACGCCGAGCGCCTGGCCCGCCGGGAGGATCGTGATCTTGGCGACGGGATCGGCCTTCGGGCTGTAGGCGGCGACGAGCGCGTGGCCGGCCTCGTGCACGGCGACCGAGTGCTTCTCGTCCGGGAGGAGCACGTTCGAGCCTTCCCTGCGGCCGAGGATCAGCCGATCACGCGCTTCGTCGAAATCGGAGGAGTCCAAGACGTTGCGGTTGTGCCGCACCGCCACGATCGCCGCCTCGTTCATCAGGTTGGCGAGATCCGCCCCCGAGAACCCGGGCGTCCCGCGCGCGACCACGTCGAGATCGACGCTCGGCCCCAGCCGCTTGTCACGGGCGTGCACCTTGAGGATCGCCACTCGCTCGGTCAACGTCGGCAGTGGGATGGTGACCTGACGGTCGAACCGCCCCGGGCGGAGGAGGGCCGGATCGAGGATCTCGGGCCGGTTGGTCGCGCCAAGGACGACGATCCCTTCGGACGGGTCGAAGCCGTCCATCTCGGACAGGAGCTGGTTCAACGTCTGCTCTCGCTCGTCGTTTGAGACGATCGCCCCCGCACCGCTCCGCCGCTGCCCGATCGCGTCGACCTCGTCGACGAAGATGATCGCCGGCGCGCGCTTGCGAGCCTCTGCGAACAGGTCGCGCACCCGGGCCGCTCCGACCCCGACGAACATCTCGACGAAGCTGGACCCGGTCACCGAGAAGAAGGGCACGGACGCCTCCCCCGCGACGGCCCGCGCGAGCAGCGTCTTGCCGGTGCCCGGCGGCCCGACCATGAGGACCCCTCGGGGCGCGACCGCGCCGGCCAGCCGGTAGCGCTCGGGGCTCCTCAGGAATTCCACGACCTCCGCGATCTCCCGTTTGGCACCCTCGTAACCCGCGACGTCCGCGAACGTCGTCGACGGACGGTCCGCGTCGAAGAGCTTCGCCCTGGACCTCCCGACCCCGGTCACGCCCTGGAGGCCGCCGACCCCTCCCCGGCGTGACAGCCGCACCCACAGCCAGCCGACGATGAGGAACGGCAGGAGCAGGATGAGCCAGGTGAGCACCTCGTCGCCGAACGAGGTCGTGGAGGCTGTCGCGGTGATCTGGACGCCCTCCTTCTCGAGCTGGGCAAGGAGGGAGGGTCCCGCGAGCGAGAGAGGGATCACCGTGGTGTAGCGCTTGCCGCTCCTCAACGTTCCCGATGCCGAACCACTGGACGTGATCGTGATCGTCTTCACCTGCTTGGCCGCCACGTCCTTCACGAAGCTGCTGTACGTCAGTGTCACCGTCGGTGTCTTGCGCGTGGAGGGGAGCACGAAGAAGAGGCCGATGAAAAGGACGAGGGCGATGAGCCACAGCCAGTGGCGCCAGGCCGGAGGGGGCGGCGGGGCGGTCGGAATCGGCTTGTCGCCCTTGGGGGGCGGGTTCGCCTGCCTGGTCATCGCGCGCTCCTCCTCGCGCGCCAGCGCTCCCGCCCGGCCCGCGTCACCGACTCTACGACGCCGCCGCCGCCCGGCGATCGGTGGCAGAGGGCGCCTCGCACACCCTCCGCCGGCGGGCGACCCGACGCTGCTCGAGCACTTCCTCGACGGAGCGGGCGGCAAGTCGTCCTTCCACGAACGCGTCCCGCCCGGCACACCCGATTCGGTGCAGACGACGATCGTCTCGACCCCGAACGGCACGCGCTCGAACGTCCTCGTGGTCACGAAACGCAGAGGGCTTCTCCGACGAGCCGAAGTGGGACGGCTTCCGATGCATCGAGCTCCGGGACGCCGACGGAGCCGAGCTGGGAAGCCGTAATGAGCGCCCGCTCACCCGCTGCGCCGAGACGGGTGAGCGGCTCGCTCACGCGTGCCGCTCCGCGACGGCCTCCACACGCTGGACGAGCCCCGGCGCACCGACCTGGTCGGCTACGGCCCCGAAGCCCGGGTCCAGGCCGTGCCACACCACCTGGTCCACGCCACCTGGCAGCGCCGGATCGACCCGGAGCGTGGCGAGCACCTCGGAGAGCTCTTCGAGCTCTCGTGACCGCGCGAGCAGGTGCCGGCCGAGTTGGTGAGCCAGCTCACGTTGCGCCGCCGGTCGACCTGGACGATCCGCTCGCCGACGACCCCGGGCACGGCCTCATGGGCCGCTCCCCTGCACCACCCGGAGTCGCACCGTGGCAGCGAGCGCCTCGAGCTCCTTCACCAGGCCTTCGGAGGGCTCTGCCGAGATGTCGGTGACCACGTACCCGATGTCGCCCAGGGTGCCCAGCCACTCCCCCTCCACGTTCAGTCCGTGGTCGGCGATCAGCGAGTTCACGTCGGCCAGGACGCCTGGGACGTTGCGGTGGACGTAGAGAAGCCGGCACGCGCCGGGCGGCTCGTGCACGTCCACCCGCGGGAGGTTCACGCTGAGCGACGTGGTCCCCTGCCCCACGAGGCGGACGAGCTTGCCGGCCACGAAGTTGCCGATGTCCTGCTGCGCCTCTTCCGTGGACCCGCCCACGTGCGGGGTGAGGATCACGTTGGGCAGCCCCTGCAGCTCGGAGACGAACGGCTCCGAGCTGCTGGCCGGCTCGTGGGGAAAGACGTCGATCGCGGCGCCCGCCAGGTGCCCCGAGACGAGGTGGGCACGCAGCGCCGCGTGGTCGACCACGAACCCCCGGCTCAGGTTCAGGAACAGGCTCTGGGGCCGCATCCGGGACAGCTCGTGCTCGCCGAACAGCTGGCGGTTGGTCGGTCTGCCGTCCACGTGGAGGGTCACGATGTCCACCGACTCGAGCAGCTCCTCGAGGGTCCCGCAGGGCCGGGCGTTGCCGAGGGCGAGCTTGTCCGCCGTGTCGTAGAACCAGACCCCCATCCCCAGCGTCTCCGCCAGCACCGAGAGCTGGCTCCCGATGTTGCCGTAGCCGACGATGCCGAGCCGCCGTCCTCGGATCTCGTGGCTGCCGGCGGCCGACTTGTCCCACACGCCGGCGTGCATGGCGCTGCTCTTGTCGGTGAGGCGCCGGGTGAGGGCGATCATCTCGGCGATGGCCAGCTCCACGACGCTGCGCGTGTTCGAGAACGGCGCGTTGAAGACCGCGATGCCGCGGCGAGCCGCCGACGCGAGGTCGACCTGGTTGGTGCCGATGCAGAACGCGCCCACCGCCAAGAGACGGGGCGCCGACTCGAGCGCGCCCTCGGTCACCTGCGTGCGCGACCTGATGCCGAGCACGTCCACGTCGGCCAGACGCTCGCGCAGCTCGGCCTCCCCGAGCGCCCGCCCGCTCGTCTCCACCTCGAACCCCGCCGCCTCGAGCACGGAAACCGCGTCGGGGTGGATGTTCTCGAGCAGCAGCGCCCGGCGCGCGGCGCGGGTCGACTCCTCGTTCATCGCCGCCTCACCTTTCAGTCAGGTCGTCGACCGCGCGCGCGTTGGGGCGCGCGGGCAAGAGCACCCCGGGGTTCAAGATGCCCTCGGGGTCGAACGCGTCCTTCATCACCTGCATGGCCGCCAGCTCGGCCGGGGTCCTTGACAGGCCGAGCCATGGGGTCTTGGCCCGCCCCACCCCGTGCTCGGCGCTGATGCTGCCGCCGAAGCTCGCCACGAGCTCCAGGACCGACCCGTCGACCGACTCGTCCTCGGGCGGCGGCCCGACGACGTTCACGTGCAGGTTGCCCTCGAGGACGTGCCCGAAGAGGACCAGGGTGGACCCGGGCCAGCCCTCGGCCACGAGGCGGCGCACCGCACGTTCGAAGTCGGCGAGGGCCGAGACGGGCACCGTCACGTCGAGCTTGTGCGGCACCCCGATCCTCGACACGACCTCGGAGTGGCGCTCCCGGTACGCCCACAGCCGGGCGATGCCGGCGTCGTCCTCGGACAAGGCCGTCGCCGTGTCGTCCACGTCGGCCTCGGCCAGCGCCGCCGCCAACTCGTCCACCACGCTGCGGCGCCCGACGGCTGCGAGCAGGAGGTAGACGGGGCGCCTCGTGCGAAGCGGCGGGTCGAACCCGCCGTGACGGCACACGAGGTCGAGACCGTCGTCGTAGAAGACCTCCGCCGCGCTCAGGCCGTCGCTCAGCCTCCGCATCTCGACTGCGAGCTCGACCGCGGCTTCGGTGGACGCGACGCCCACCAAGGCCACCGCCCGCTCGGGCTGGCGGGGCACGAGGCGGAGGCGGACGGCGGTGATCACCCCGAGGGTGCCCTCGCTGCCGACGAGAAGCTGGGGCCAGTCGTAGCCGGTGTTGTCCTTCAGGAGGCCGGCGAGGTGGGCGAGGATGCTGCCGTCGGCAAGCACCGCTTCCGCACCGAGGACCTGGTCGCGCATCGGCCCGTGACGCAGCACGTGGACGCCGCCGGCGTTGGTCGCCGCCATCCCTCCGATCGTGGCGGAATCCCTCGACGGGAGATCCAGGGGGAACATGAGGTCGGCCGCACGAGCGGAAGCCTGCACCGCGGCGAGCGTGGCCCCCGCGCCGGCCGTGAGCTGGCAGCTCAGCTCGTCCACCGGTCCGATCCGGTCGAGCCGGGTGGTGCTCAGCACCACCGGGAGCGGGGAAGAGCCCGCTGGAGGGGGGACCGACGCCCCGACGAGGCCGGTGTTCCCTCCCTGCACGACCACGGGGACGCGCGCGCCGAGGCAGGCCCTGAGGATGCCCGCGACCTCACTGGTGGTGCCAGGCCGCACCACCAGCGCGGCGGGACCTGAGAACCGCCCCGTCCAGTCCGTCGTGTACCCGGCGACGACGTCGGCGTCTGCGAGCACGTGCGCCGGCCCCACCACGCCCGCCAGCCGCTGCGCGATCGAGGAGCGCGCGGCCGGGTCGCCGGACGCCGGGATCCCCGGCGGCGGAACCTCGGAGGACGAGAGCAGCGCCATGGACTCTGCACGCTACAAGCCGGGGCGTGCGGGCCGGCCGCCGCCGGCCCGGTCCGGCCTTGCCCTCAGCCGGCGCCCCCGCCCCGGTCCGGCCTTGCCCTCAGCCGGCGCCCCCGCCCCGGTCCGGCCTTGCCCTCAGCCGGAGAGGACGCCCTCGGGTGGAGGCCGCGTCGTGTCCTCCTCCCCGTCCACCGCCCAGACCCGCACGGCGCCGGGGGCGATGGCGACCTGGACCGGCGAGCCCACCGCCAGCTCGTCGAACCCCCCGCCGTCCGCCTCGAGCACGAGCCCGGAGGCGAGCGCCACCCTCGCCTCGACTCGCCCGCCCAACCAGGACAGGTCCTCCAGCCGTGCGTGGAGCACCTCGCCATCCTGAGCGGCCCCCTTGCCCGCCGACATCGAGACGTCGGCGGGCCGGATCCGCCACAGCACGCGGGTACCTGGCGCGAAGGCGCCGGTCTCCGCTCGGAGCAGGACTCCCCTGCCGCAGTGCAGCCGGCCGTCGCCGGCGACCGTGGCGGGGGCGACGTTGCGGACACCGAGCAGCTCGGCGACCAGTGCCGAGCGCGGGCGGTCGTAGACGTCGACGGTCGGCCCTTGCTGCAGCACCCGGCCGTCGACCATCACGATGACCTCGTCAGCGAGGAGGGCTGCCTCCTCGGGATCGTGGGTGACGAGCACCGTCGAGATGGCGACCTCGCGCTGGAGGCGTCGCAGCTCCCGGCGGAGCTCGAGGCGGACCGGGACGTCCAGCGCGGAGAGCGGCTCGTCGAGCAGCAGCACGTCGGGGGAGCCGGCTAGGGCTTGGGCCAAGGCGACTCGCTGCCGCTGACCTCCCGACAGCTCGGAGGGGAGCCGGCGTTCCAGCCCTGCGAGGTGAAGAGCCTCGAGCCAGTACGCCGCGATCCTCGGATCCGCGCCGCGGGCGAACAGGACCTGCTCCCAGACGCTGAGGTGGGGGAAGAGCCCGAAGCCCTGACCCACGTACCCGATGCGTCGCCGCTCGACCTGGATCGCCTCCACGCGCCGTGCGCCGTAGGCGACGGGCCCCGGCCCAGGGCCGTAAAGCCCGGCGAGGCAGCGCAAGAGCGCGGACTTGCCCGAACCGGACGGCCCCAGCACGGCAAGTCGGAGCGCCTTGGCGTCGTGAGCCACCGACAGGTGGAACTCCCCGAGGCGCCAGCTCACCGCGAAGCGCAGCGGGGCGGCCACCGGCGGGTCGGGTCGGGTCGGTACCGGCAGTGCCTCCGTGTCGCGCCGTCGGCGCCGGTGCCGCACGACCACGAGCCGGCTCGCCGCGACAGCGACGGCCGCGATCCCGAGGGCGAGCGCCGTCGGCGCGACCGTGCCCGGCAACCCGCTCGAGGCGAACTGGATGTAGGTGTAGACGTTGAGCGACGACGGGTGGTAGGCAACCACGACGGTGGCGCCGTACTCGCCGAACGCCCGCAACCAGCAGAGCACCATCCCCGCTCGGATCCCTGGCGCCGCCGCCGGCACCTCCACCCTGAAGAACCGCGCCAGGGTGCCGTGCCCGAGCGTCGCCGCCGTGTCGCGCAGCGTAGGGTCGACGGCGCCGAACGCAGCGCGGGTGGTGACGACGAGGAACGGCGCCGACACGAACGACTGGGCGAGCACCACCCCGACGAGGGATGTCGAGAGGTGGCCGCCGAAGAAGCTCCCGAGCGGCGTGTATGGCCCGATCACGTAGACGAGGAGGATGCCGCTCATCACGGGGGGGACGGCGAGCGGCACCATCACGAGCGTTCCCACCACCGCGACGACCGGCCCCCGGTGACGGGCGAGCACGTAGGCGAGCGGCACCCCGAGCGCCGTGACGGCCGCGGTCGCGATGGTGGCCCCCTGGAGGGACACCCAGAACGCCGGGAACAACCCCGCTGTGTGGAAGCCGCGCGCGTGGCTGGTCGCGAGACGGTACAAGAAGTAGACGACGGGCGCGCCGAGATAGACGAGGAGGAGCGCCCCGAGCCACACCAGGGGGCTCCGCAGGCCCCCCCGGCCCACTACCCGACGACCTTCTTCAAGGTCGCCGGAACCGCCGACTCCCTACCTGCCAGCACCGGCTTGGCCAGCTCCTCCAGGCCGTGAGCCGCGAGCAGCCTCCTGGCCTTCGACGACAGCAACCAGGCGACGAACGAGGCGGCGGCCGCAGGGTGGGGAGCCTTCGCCACGACGGTCAGCGTGTAGTCGGCCTTCTCGGACACGCCGGTGAGTTGCACCGACGGGAAGTGCCCCGCCGAAGCCTCGACCGCGTAGAAGTACCCCGCATCGAGCTGTCCGGACTGCAGCCGCCCGACGAGGCTTGTCTCTGTGAAGACGGTCGCCTTGTCGTCCGCGATCGCCGCGAGCGCAGCGTCCTCGTGCTGTCGCGCCGCCTTCCTCAAGGCGTCGACGGTCAGCCGCCCCTTCGGGTCTGTGACTGGGTTGGTCCGACCGATCCGGAACCCCGGCTCGGTGACCACCTTCCACCACGGCCCGTGCCTGATCGCGGACGCGAACCTGTCCTTCGGCTCGTACCCGAGAACGAGCGACGTGGTCGCGAACGTGAGGTACCAGGTCACCCAGTTGCCGTTCTTCGGGCCCATCAGCAGCTTGTCCGATGTGGACGCTGCGCTCCAGAAGACATCCGCCTTGTGGACGCCCCCCCTTATGTCCTGCGCCAGCCCTGTCGACCCGCCAGAGATGTCTGTCACCGTGTACCCGGTCGCCCTGCGGAAGCCTGGCTCGACGGCTGTCTTCATGATCGTCTCGAGGGACCCGGCCGTGAGCACGATCACGGCTCCTGAGTGCTTCGTGACTGCGTGCTTCTTGGCCGCCCCCGCCGTAGGAAGCCCGACCACGGCCAGGAGCGAGCCTGCCGCCACGAGGAGCGCGCCGAGGGCAGTGCCCGCGGCACGGAGGCGGATCCGAGAGCGCGCTGGATCTTTCGACCGGTCCGCCACGGGTGGCAGGTTAGCGGCTTCGACTCCGTATCTGCAACCAAAAATGGGCAATTCATTGGGCTATTGCGTCGACAAAGCTGGTATCTCGAGCGCACACACGGGTAGACGACGCTTCCGGTAGCCTTCCTGCCATGCTCGACGGCCCCGACACCAACGAGGACGTATGGAAGTCCGACCACATGGTTGCCCAGTGGGTTGCGACCGCCACAGATCGTGAGCAGCGCCGGGCCGAACAGCGCCGGCTCATGGCAGAGCTCCTGCCGTTCGCGTACGACGAGGCGTTCACCTTCGTCGACCTCGGGGCCGGGACCGGTTCTGCCGCCCGGGTGGTGCTCGACAGGTTCCCCCGGGCCGAGGCCGTCCTGGCTGAGTACTCGCCGCAGATGACGGCCGAGGGCCGGCGATCGCTCTCCGGCTACTCGGGCCGGTTCGAGTACGTGGAGCTCGACTTGTCCCGCGGTCACTGGCCCCCCGGGGTGCCGGCCGGCGTAGGCGCAGTGATCAGCTCCCTGTGCGTGCACCACCTTCCTGACCGGCGCAAGCAGGAGCTGTTCGCAGAGGTCTGGCACCACCTCGCACCCGGCGGCTGGTACCTGAACTACGACCCCGTGACGACGGACGACCCGGTCGTGGCGTCCGCCTGGCTGCGAGCCGGTGACCGCCAGGATCCCGAGGCCGTCGCGAGGCGCGAGCACCCCACGCCTGAGGAGAAGATCCGGCACGAGAACCACGTCCGCTACATGATCCCGCTCGCCCCCCAGCTCGACTTCCTGCGGCTGGCCGGCTTCGAGGGCATCGACGTGTACTGGAAGCAGCTGGATTTCGTGATCTACGGCGGCCGCCGACCGGTGGACGGCCGGTAGACGGCCCGAGGTCTGGTCACCGGCACGGCGGCCGGTGGACGGCCCGCCGAGCCGTCGTCGTTCCACTCCCGCCAGGGGTGAACCGGACCGGCGTCCCCCGGAGCCGGACCGGCCGCCTTGGCGGCATCGCCGGACGCGGTCCCAGAAGTGCAGGGCCTCGTCGCTCCCCCTCGCTGCCACCACCTGATCGTTGGGACCGACCTCGACGATGGAGCGATCTCGACGATGAAGGTGGGCGATGAAGACGGCATCCTCTTCGGCCGTGCGAGCAGCGACGAGGCGCGGCGGCGCGGGCGCACGTCGTGGAGGACGAGCATCTTTTCCACCGGCTAAAGGCTGGAAAGGCACAGGGAAGGGACGATCCGAGCGGCAAGAAGCAAGAAGATCGTCGAGCCCGACTCGGCGGGATTCCCGGCCATCGAGCACGCCAACCGCTACTTTTACTGCATGACCGGGAGTACCAGGGGCCAAGGAGCGGGCGCTTGGACGAACGGCGACGACGTGGCCACGACGCAGGTCCGCACGTACGACGAAGTGATCCCGAGCCTGGATCTGGTGCCGCTCTTCCCAGGGGCCAACCCGGAGGCACCAGGACACTCCAGACTTCGTTGCACGCAGGGAACTTCGTCAGCATGTGGAGCAGCAGTGATGCGGCCGGTCACGCCGCCGTCGCGGAGCAAGTGAAATTCACGAAGCATCGAGACGGTGAGTGCAGGCAACAATCACAATCGCCAACGAGGACGCCCGAGGAGGCGTCACGAAACTGCTTGTCAAGACACTGATTGTCAAGACATACGTCCTCACGTACGGTCACGGCGAGCTCACCACGTTCGAGTGGCTGACCGGCCTCACCGCAGCGTGACGATGCATTGTGAGCCTTGGACAGGAGCGAACAGTGAGCTGTCGAAATTGTGGTGCTGAGCTGAATGCGGGAGACGCGCGCTGCGCGGCCTGCGGCGCTCTGGTCGACGAACCGGTGCGTTCCGGCGACACCGAGACCGGCATCGCGCGTGCAGGGGCCGGGTCGGGACCGAACGCCATCACCTTCAAGCTCGCCCGCCTCACGCGCGGCGACCGAATCGTCGGGGTGGCGTCGCTCGTCGTGTTCATCGCGTTGCTGCTGCCCTGGTACGGAACGGGCCTGTTCGGGATCACCGTGACCGTGGACGGGCTGTGGCACGGATGGATGTACATCACCCTGCTGCTCGCCATCGCGACGGTCGGGTACCTCGCAGCCCTTGCCGCAGTCGAGGTCCGACTTCCCGTTCCCCACTGGCAGGCGCTCCTCGGCGCGACCGGGGTCATGCTGCTCCTCGTCGTCATCGCCGTCGCCGCCACGCCCACAGGCGCCAGCTTGCAGTGGGGCGCCATCGTCGGCCTGATCGCGGCGGTGACCGCATTGGCGGGAGCGCTGCTCCGGCGCAACGAGGCGGCGGCGGCGTAGCGCCGCCCGCTCCCGCAGGCCGCGCGTCGCCGACGCGCGTCCGAGCTCGCGACGGATCGGAACAACGGCCGCCTCCGGCGCGACAGCCAGTGGCTGACCGGTCAACCAGACGGCCGACCGGTCAGCCTGCCGGCACGAAAGCTCAGCCGCCGAGCGCTGTCTCCATCGCGGCGATCGCGCCTGTGCTGACCGCGAGCGGCCCGCCGAGGACGGTCAAGGCCGTGATCGTCTTCGCCGGTGTCTTGCCGATCCCTGTGTGCCCTGTCACCTTCAAGAATGTGGTGAGGTACGTGCCCACCACTGTCGGTGTCTCGGTCAGGAGCAGCGGACGCGCGGTGCCGGTGGGGCCTGCTGTCGAGTTGTGGGCGCTGTCCAGCACCGCGCCGCAGAGCCCGTCGGTGAAGCCGTTCCCCCTGGCGACCATGATCCGGTGCCCCGGTGTCCAGCCGAGGCCGGCTGTCGCCCCCGCCACCTCGAAGCGTGCGAGCTCGGCGGCGGTGTCGGTGTAGTCCTTGCCTGCCACCCGGAGCACCGAGACGCCGGTCTTTGCGACGAGGGCCTGCTCCACTGTGTTGGTGACCGCCAGTGTGCCGCCCATCAGGACCACCTGCTTCACTCCGAGCTTCTCGATGGCTGCGACCGCTGTTGTGGACAGCGTCGTCGCAGGGGTGAGGAGCAGCGGGAGCTTTGTCCGGTAGGCGATCACGCTCGCCGACTGCGCGTCTTGGAACTCCACGCCGGAGGCCAGGATGGCCGTCGGCACCGATCCCGTCGGCGCCGCGGTGCCGGTCCCCGGGGTGTCGTTGTACTTGCCGTTGCCGCCTGCGGCGTTGGTTGTGGCGTAGGCGCCGGCGAAGGACTTGGAGGCTGCGCTGCCGACGTGCTCAGCCACGGCCTCGGCCGTCCCGTACTGGGTTGTGCCCGAGATGCGCTCGACCGCGATCTTCCCTGTGGTGGCTCCCCGGGCCTTCCCGCCGCACTCGTAGGCTGTGAGGGCCTCGATCGACTTCACCACTGTTGTGGTGATCGCAAGGGGCCCGCCCACCACGTAGACGGTCGTGACGCCCTCGTCCTTGAGCGCCGTGGCGGTCACCGCAGAAAGGCTCTCGGTCGGGGTGAGGAGGGTCCCCGTTGTGAGGGACTGGGCGAGGAACTGGCTGCTGAGCGCATCCTGGTACACCTTTGTGGTCGCCACGACCGCGGCGCGGGTCGCGGGGCACGAGCCCCTTGTGGAGGGGAAGGCCCGGGAGAACTCGGCCGCCGCGGTCGCATCTGGTGTCTGGCCGTAGACGGTCGTGACCGACGCCGGCTGTGCGTAGACCTGGGTCCCGCCGGCGCTCACGCTGATGGTGTTTGTCTGGATCGTCGCCACATGGAGCACGCCCGGCGACAGCCAGATCCCGTAGAACACTGTCGAGATCGTGTTGCCGGTGATGACGGTGCCGGCGACGTCTGTCGGTCCGGCGGCGGCGAAGACCTCGACCCCGATGGTCTGGGCGACCCGTGCTGTCACTGTGCCGGGGCCGTGGGACGGGCTCCCGTGGAGCGCGTCGTTCTTGAAAGTGTCATGGAGCACCTTGTTGCCCCTGGTGTCCTGCAACGGCGCGTGGCTGTGGATCGTCATGCCGGCAAGGCCGTTGCCGTCGGCCGTGTTTGTCTCGAAGGTGTTTGTGTACACGCCGGTGCCGGGGAAGGGCGTCGCCGCCAGCAGGCCCGCAGCGCCGTTGTTGTTGGCGGTGTTGCCCTTGACGGTGTTGTTGTACACACCACCCGCTGTGGGGTCGGGCTTGCCGATTGTCGCCCCGCTCGTGTGCACCGCTCCGGGGTTGTGGCTGGCCAGGGTGATCCCGCAGTCGCCGGCGTTTGTCGACACCTGGTTTGTCGCGATCGTGTTTGTGAAGTTCGGCCCGAGCTCGTCGGTCACGAGGATGCCGCCCCAGTTCTTCGAGACGACGTTCCCTCGGACTGTCGAGTGCGAGACGCTCACGAGGTGGAGACCCTCGCCGAAGTCGCTCTCGGGTGTCGGTGTCTTGCACAACGTTGTGGCCGCCGTCTTGTGGAGTGTCGCTGTCGTCGCGCACTTGTCGTTTGTCACGATGTGATCTGTCAGCACCTTCACGTTGGCAACGGTGGCGGGGGCGGCGGCTGTTGTCTTCGGAGACACCAGCACGCCGGAGCGCCCGGCGTTCTCGACGGTGAGGTCCTCCACCACGCTTGTGCTGGCGTCCACGACCAGGCCGAACTGCTCACCCGTCGCTGTGACGACCGCTGTCGTCGGATGTGTCACGACGCCTTCGACCGTCACAGCCTTCGTGATGGTGTTGGACGTGCCACTGGGGTCCGACGTCTCCTTGTACGTCCCAGCCGCCAGCTGGATGGTGTTGCTGGAGGCCGCCTGTGACAGCGCGAACCCTAGGGTCCCGCACGGGTGTGTCGCTGTGGTGCAGTTTCCCGATGTGGCTCCGCCTGGCGCGACGTGGAGCACACCGGGCGTCGTGGCCGCCCCCGCCTCGGTCTGTGAGGCGACGAGACCGCTCAAGGAGCCCACCACCAGAGCCGCCCCGCACAATGCCCGCACACGCATTCCAACCAACGCTCCCATTCCACGACCTCCGCGGTAGTTGCCTCAACCAGCTCGTCACCTTTTCGTAGCAGAAGCATCCTGAGCCGTCAACTGGGGATGCCGGCTCTGACCAGGGGCTGCCTCGCGTCCTGCTGCTGGGCGGCACCCCACAGTAGCCCACTTCCCAGGGCCCTGAGCTGGCTCGAGGGCGGGCGCTGCAAGGTCTCCCGACCGGTCACCGTCCTCCTCCTACCCTCACCCGATCCCGTACCCACCCGGCCTGCCGACGCAGGGGCAGGTCTCGCCCTGCACGGACCTCGGGGCTCGGCTCCGTCAGATCGGGCATGGGGGCCATGGCGAACCAGGGCCGCGGGCGCCCCTTGGACCGCGCTCGCGCGCTGCGCGCCGCCCCGCCGCCCGACCAGGTCCTCGGCACGGTGACGCGCGACGCGAGGCGAGGCAGGACCGAGACCTCCACAAGCTCGAGGCGGCAAGAGCCGCGACGCCGAGCGTTCTCATGGACGACCTGACTCGACCCAGAGTATGGTTCCATACCTAAAGTGCCATTCAATACGTTGTAGAAGCTCGTCCACCGAAACGGTCACGGGGACGCTGGGTCGGTGACCGGCTGCGGAAACCCGCCAGTGGTGGTCCGAAGCGGGAAGCTTCGGACCAGAGCGCAGCCCGGCCTGCGAACAGGATCGGTTCGGCAAACAGGGCGGAGGGGGTGTCCGTGCTCCAGCTCGAGCGCCTGGTGAAGACCTTCGGCGTTGTGCGAGCCGTCGACGGCGTCTCGCTGTCGGTCGACGCGGGGGAGCTGCGAGGCCTCATCGGGCCGAACGGCGCCGGCAAGTCGACGCTCTTCAGCCTCGTTGCCGGCCATCTCCGGCCGGAGGCGGGCTCGATCAACTTCGAGGGACGGCGGATCGAGCGGCTCCGCCCCGCGGCGCGCGCCCGTCTCGGGATCGCCATCACCTTCCAGACGGTCCACCTCTTCCGCGGCATGACGACCCTCGAGAACGTGATGGTAGGTGCGCACTCCTGGACCAACCACGAGTTCGTCGAGGCGGCGCTACGCCTGCCGCGCCACTTCCGGGAAGAGCCCAAGATCCGTGAGCGCGCGCGCGGCGCCGTTGCACGCACCGGCCTCGAACCGTGGGCGGACGTCCCTGCTGAGTCTCTCCCGCTCGGCCGCCAGCGCGCGCTCCAGATCGCCCGGGCGCTCTGCGGGAACCCGAAGCTCCTCCTGCTCGACGAGCCGGCTGCGGGACTGCGCGGCGAAGAGCGCCGCGAGCTGAGCGAGCTCCTCGCCCGCCTGTGCGAGGAGGGCTTCACGATGCTGCTCGTCGAACACGACATCGGGTTCGTCAGCCGTGTCGCCCACCGGATCACGGTGCTCGACATGGGCCGCGTCATCGCCGAAGGGTCCCCGGCGGAGGTGCGGGCAAGCGAGGCCGTGATCGTCGCCTACCTCGGATCGGTCCCAGCTGACGACGGCGCCACCAGCCGGTAGCGTGCGCATGACCAGCACCGGTGCTGCGACGGCACCGATCCTCTCCGTCGACGGGCTCCTCGTGCGCTACGGCGCCGCGATCGCCCTCGAGGACGTCAGCTTGGAGGTGGGCCGCGGCGAGATGGTCGCGCTCATCGGCGCGAACGGGGCAGGCAAGACGACGCTGCTCAACACCCTCTCTGGCATCCTCGCGCCGAGCGCGGGAACCATCCGGTGCGCAGGTCGGCTCGCCCACGTCCCCGAGGGCAGGGAGCTCTTCTTCGACCTCTGTGTCGACGACAACCTGCGACTCGGCGCGTGGAAGGCCCCCTCGCGCGACCCCGCAAGGATCTACGAGTTGTTCCCGAAACTGCGAGACCTCTCGCGACGCAAGGCCGGCTTTCTCTCCGGCGGCGAGCAGCAGATGGTGGCGATCGGGCGGGCGCTCATGGCGGGGCCGGACGTGCTCGCGATCGATGAGCTCTCGCAGGGACTCGCCCCCATCGTCGTGCAGGAGATCGGGCGGTACCTCGTGCGGCTCAACGCCGAGACCGGACTTTCCGTGCTGCTCGTGGAGCAGAACGCACGGCTCGCGCTCGAGCTCTGCGCACGCGCGTACGTCCTGGAGACCGGGAGGATCGCCACCCATGGGCCATCGGCGCTCCTGCGCAACGAACCGGCCGTGCGGAGCGCCTACTTGGGAGGACATGTCACGACATGAGCGTGCTGCTGCAGTACCTCGTCACCGGCGTCTCGCGCGGCTTTCTCTTCGCCCTGCTCGCGACGGGGTTCGTGATCATCTACCGCGTGACCAAGGTGGTCAACTTCGCCCAAGGAGCCTTCGTCGTGCTCGGAGGCTTCATCGCCTACTCGCTTCTCGGCGCCGGCGTCCCCCAAGGCCTGTCCGAGGTGCTGGCGGTGCTCGCGAGCGCGGCGATCGGGCTCTTGTTCGGGGCCGTGACGATTCTCGGCAAGATGTCGACCATCGCCTCGCTCATCACGACGATCGGGCTCGCTCTTTTGTGCGAGGCCGTCGCGATGCTTGTGTGGGGGACGACGCCGCTCACCTACTCCGGCTTGAGCGGCCACGACCTCCGCTTCGGAGGTATTTTCGTCCAGCCGCAGTACCTCCTGCTGATCGGCGTCAGCCTCGTCGTCCTTGCCGCCTTGTGGCTGCTCCTCGACCACACCTACGTCGGCAAGGCCATGACCGCCTGTGCGTCCAACCCGTACGCGGCGCGCCTCACCGGCATCAACGTGAAGGCGATGGGCTTGCTCTCCTTCGCCATCGGGGGCGCGCTCGGCGGCGTCGGCGGCGTGCTGATCATGCCGCTCTTCCCCATCACGTACGACAGCGACGTGAACCTCGCCATCCTCGGCTTCGCCGCCGCGATCGTCGGCTCGCTCACGAGCCCAACTCTCGCCCTGGCGGGCGGCCTCATCTTCGGGATCGCCGAGGAGCTCGTCGCCGGCTACTGGTCCCAGGCGAACGAGACGGCGGTCGCCCTCGCCCTCATGATCCTGCTGCTTCTGTGGCAGTCCCATCGTCGCCAGCAGGTTGCGAAGCTGGTATGAGACGCCCGCGCAGCCTCCTCGGCGCGAACCCGCCGGCAACTGTCGGCGTTCTCGTGATCGCCGCGGCGACGCTCGTCCTTCCTCAGGTTCTGAGCGCCCCGAACCTCATCACCTACGTCACAATCGGCCTCGCGACGATCGTCGTCGCCGGCCTCTCGCTCCTCATGGGCTTCGCCGGGCAGGTCTCGCTCGGCCAGGGCGCCTTCTACGGCTTCGGCGCCTACTCCGCCGCGATCCTGGCGATCCACGGCTGGCCGCCCATCATCGCCCTCGTCGCCGCGGTGGTGATGACCGCCGCCGTCGCCGCCGCCGTCGGTGCCCTGCTGCTCCGGCTCGAAGGGCACGCGCTCGCCTTCGGCACGCTCGCCCTGCAGCTCATCTTCCTCTCCGTGCTGAGCCAGACGCCGAGCTTCTCCGGCGGCGCGATCGGGCTCACCAACATCCCTGCGCTGACGCTCGGCCCGATCGCGATCTCCGGCTACCGCTCGTACGCCTACTTCGTCTGGATCGTCGCTGCCGCCGTGCTCCTTGTGAGCCGGAACATCACGAGGTCGAGGCCTGGGAGAGGGCTGCGCGCGATGGCCACGTCCCCGTCGGCCGCCTCGGCCGCGGGGGTCGGCGTCGTCAGCTACAAGCTCCGGGACTTCGCGCTGTCCGCGGCCTACGCCGGTCTCGCCGGCGCGATCTACGCCTTCTTCCTCGCCTACATCTCCCCCGACGCCTTCTCGGTCATGCTCTCGATCGAGTTCGTCATCATGGTCGTCGTCGGAGGCCTCGGGACGGTCTCGGGCGCGTTCGTCGGGGCGGCGGTGGTCACGATCGTCGCGCAGGTGCTCACCTCGCTCGGCACGGGGCCATCACTCCCGGCCCAGCTCCCGAACGTCCTGTCCGAGGGCGTCTACGCGCTGATCCTGATCACCCTCCTCAGGCTCATGCCGGACGGCGTCGTCGGCCTCGCCTCCCGCCTCACGAAGCGCCTCGTCCGGGCGAAGCTCGAGCGCCGCGCAACGCTTCGCCCTGCGGCAGGCACGGTCACAGGACCCGTCCTCGCGCCGGCGACCGTGGAGACGGACGGCGCACACGCTGCACGAGCCGACGGAGACACGGTGCCGTCACGCGGCGGCCGGGCGGGAGGCGCCACGTGAGCTCGGCATGCCTCGGTACCACACCGTACGTAGAGCGCGCCTGACCCTCCGCCTCCCTCCATCAAGCAGGAGGTGGCGTCCGCGTCGCCTCGGTGACCAGCATGCGCAGCTTGAAGCGCTGGATCTTCCCCGTCGCCGTCTTCGGCAGCTCATCGGTCACCACCACCCTGCGCGGGCGTTTGAAGGACGCGAGACGTGCCCGGCAGAACTCGGCCACCGCATCCACCTCGAGGTGCTCGCCGGGCAGGGGGACGAGGAAAGCGGCGGGCTTCTCGAGGCCCTCGTCATCGGGGAAGCCGACGACCGCGGCCTCGAAGACGCCGGGGCACTCGAGCAGCACCGACTCCACCTCGGCGGGCGACACCCAGATCCCGCCGGCCTTGATCATGTCGTCCGACCGTGACAGGTAGGTGTAGTAGGCGTCCTCCGAGCGCGAGTAGACGTCGCCCGTGTGCAGCCAGTCGCCTCGGAACGACCATCGCGTGCTCGCGGCGTCGCACCAATAGCCGATGGCCGTGGAGTCGCCGCGTAGCTCGAGATGGCCGACCGCGGCGCCCTCGAGGACGTTGCCGTCGTCATCGACCAGGCGGAGCTCGTAGCCGTCGACGGGCTTGCCAGTCGTGCCAGGGCGGATCATCCCGGGCTTGTTCGAGATGAAGATGTGCAGCGCCTCGGTCGAGCCGATGCCGTCCAGGATCTCGACGCCGAACCGATCCTTGAACCGGTGGAACAGCGGCGCCGGCAGCGGCTCGCCGGCCGAGACCGCGTTGCGCACGCTCCTGAACGTGTCGTCGGGGAGATCGGACGCGAGCAACGCTGCGTAGAAGGTGGGCACCCCGAAGAAGAGCGTGGGCTCATGGCTCCGCATGGTGTCGAGGACTGATGCAGGTGCGGGCGGGCCGGCGTCGAGCACCGTGCTCGCGCCGGCGGCCAGTGGGAAGGTGAGGCTGTTGCCGAGGCCGTAGGCGAAGAAGAGCTTCGCGATCGAGAAGCACCGGTCTTCGGGTCTGAGCCGCAGGACGGTGTCGGCATACGTCTCGACAGTCACCTTCATGTCGACGTGGCGATGGACCGCCCCACGCTGGCGACCCGTCGTCCCAGACGTGTAGAGCCAGAACCCGGGCGACTCGTCCCAGGTCGCATACGGCGTCTTGAATCCGCCGGTGCCCGTCATCACCTCGTTCCACGCATGCACCTCGGCCGTGCCGACCTCTGGCAGCGACTCGCCTGCCACCACGAGGTGCTCGACCTCGGAGGCCGCGTCGGCCAGCACCGCGCTCTTCGCCGTGAAGGAACCGTTCGTCACCGCGAAGCGCGCCCGGCTGTTGTCCGCGAGCTTCACCAGCTCGGCCGGCGTCAGCATCGTGTTCACGGGGATCGGCACCGCGCCGAGGCGCATCGCCCCGAGAAACGCGACGATGAGCTCGGGACTGTCCGCCATGACGAGAATCACGCGATCCTCGGGCCGCACGCCGAGCGCCTCCAGCCCCGACGCCGCGTCGCAGATGCGTGCGAGCAGCGACTCGTAGGTGATCTCACCCTCCCGGCACCGAATCGCCACGCGGTCGCCGCCGCCCGCCTCGACGTGACGATCGACAAGGTACACACTCGCATTGAACGGTTCCGGCACCGCAGCCCCTCCTTGTCCCACGCTCATTCGTCCACGCCCAGCGCCTCCGGCGGCCATCCACCGGCATGAGCGTCGGCGGACGGAGGTTGCGTCGTGCGGGCCCATGGAAGAGCCAAACCTGAGCGAGACCGTCTCACGAAGGTCGACCTACGTCCGTGTCCTCACGAGTATCGCCCACGGACACGCTCCGCGCCGTCGGCCACGAGCGTTTCCATCCCGCAGGTGACCTCGGCGGGGTGCTCGGCGGGTGACCTCGGCGGGTGACCTCGGCGGGGTGCTCGAGCAGTAAGCGTGCGCGGGGCCTACGGCCTACACGAGCTGGCGCTCGTCGACCACGCGCACGATCTTCCCGCCTTCCGAGCGGGGCGCTGCCCCGGGCACGAGGAGGTGGACCTTCGCGGTCACGCCCACCGTCGTCTTGATCGCCTGGGTCAGCCGCTCGCGCACGGACCGCAGCGCGTGGTTCGCATCCACGACCTCCTCGCACAACGTCTTGGCGTCCTCCTCGCCCGGTGTCTCGGCAGCGAACTCGCAGAAGAACGCCGCGCTCAGCTCCGCTTCGACGCGCAGCTCGTCCAGGCGGCCAGGCCTCGAGACCACGAGCCGGTAGTTCGGCGTCAGCTCGCCAAAGGACCCGAGCACCGCCTCGATCTGCGTCGGGTAGACGTTCACACCACGGACGACGAGCATGTCGTCGGTGCGCCCCCTCAGCGGCGCCATTCGGACCAGGGTGCGCCCACACGCGCAGGGCTCGCGCGACAGGCTCGTGACGTCCCCCGTCCAGTACCTGAGCAGCGGCAGCGCCTGCTTCGTGAGCGTCGTCACCACGAGCACGCCGGACTGGCCCTCAGGAAGCACGGCACCGGTCTCGGGATCGACGACCTCGGCAAGGAAGTGGTCCTCGGCGACGTGGGAGCCCGCTCGCTCCTCGGCGCACTCGAAGGCGACGCCAGGCCCCACGATCTCCGACAATCCGTAGACGTTCGTCGCACGGGCGCCGAGCAGTCGGTCGATCTCGGCCCGCATCGACTCGGTCCACGGCTCCGCGCCGAGGATCGCGAGACGGATGGGCACGTCCTCTGGCGACACGCCCCGGCGCGCCAGCTCTTCGGCGAGGGTGAGCGCGTAGCTCGGCGTGCACGCGAGGACCTCGGGGCGGAAGTCGAGCATGAGGTCGACCTGGCGCACCGTCCCCCCGCCGGAGATCGGCAGGACCGCGAGGCCAAGATGCTCGCCTCCATGATGAAAGCCGAGACCCCCGGTGAACAGCCCGTAACCATACGCGTTGTGCAGGATCATCCCGGGCTTTGCCCCTGCCGCGGCGAGGGTGCGGGCGCAGACGGTGGCAAAGATCTCGAGGTCGTGGCGCGTATAGCCGACCACGGTCGGCTGGCCCGTGGTCCCCGTCGAGGCATGGATGCGGACCACCTCGGACATGGGGACCGCGAACATGCCGAAGGGGTAGTGGTCACGCAGGTCCGACTTGCGCGTGAAGGGCACGAGCGTGAGGTCGTCCGTCCCGCTGACCTCATCAGGCTTGAGACCCAGATCGTCGAAGCGCTCGCGATAGAAGGGCACCCGCTCAAAGGCGTAGCGGACGACCTCCGAGAGGCGCTCCGCCTGCAGGGCCCGCAACTGAGGCCGCGGCAGGGACTCGAACTCAGGCTGAAGGATCATGTAACCCCCTCGGGTACCGGGCGCAGCGCTGCCTTCTTCAGGTACGCCGTGCCGTCCATCAACCGTCTCGCAGTGCGGCTGTACGCCGCCCGCTCGACGGACGTCTTGCCGTCCGGCCCCGTGCCGAGCAGGACGTCGACGACGGTGCACCCGCTCGGGTGCCCGATCCGCACCGGCCCGCAACACCCGGGCATGGCAGCGACGCTGCCGGGAAGGCGCGCCGTGACGGCGAGGGTCACGCCCGCACCGCCGGGGAACGCCTTGTGAAGCGCGAGCGGCTGGCCGCCGATCACCTCCGCGACGAGGTCGAGGTCGCCCGCCGTGACCTCCTCCCCCCCGATCAGGGTCCGGTAGTCGTGGGCCTCGCTCACGAGGATGGGCACCGGCACGAGAGTCCCTTCGGCGAGCTCGAGGTGGCGCGCCGCCGCACGCTGCAACCGGTCCACGGCACTGAGCAGATCGTCGCCCGGCAGCACCGGGAGGTCTCCCTCGGCGATGCCGAGGGCGCTCGCACGCACGGCCACGCACAGGTAGGCGATGTCGACGATCGACACCTGGACGCTCCCAAGACCGGGCACCTCGAGGGTGTCGACGGCCGATCCGGTCGGCAAGAGGTCACCGGTCACCGTGCCGATCGTCTCGCGCAGGTCGAGGAGGATCTCGGCCCCCGAGCCCGGCACGCCGTCGACCCGACACGCCCCTTCGACGCGCGCGTGCCCGGCCGCCACCGGCACCTCCGCGTAGAAGACACGCCGGGTGTTGACGTTGTGGATTCGCACGGCCGCCACCTCACCCTGCGCGGCGACAAGACCGTGCTCCACCGCGTAGACGCCGACCGCTGCCGAGATGTTGCCGCAGTTGATGTCGTAGTCCACCCGAGCGTCCCGCACGCTCACCTGGGCGAAGGTGTAGTCGAGGTCCGCGCCGGGAACGCTCGGCGGGCCGATCATGGCCACCTTGCTCGTGAGCAGGTCCGCTCCGCCGAGACCGTCGATCTGGCGAGGATCGGGACTGCCCATCAACGCGAGCAGGAACCGCGCCCGCTGGTCGGGATCGGAGGGGACGACCGCCTCGTCGAGGAACACCGCCTTGCTCGTGCCGCCGCGCATGAGCGAGCACGGCACCGCGACGAGCTCGCCCTCCTCGCGCCAGCTCTGCGATGCACCCGCCCTCGCCCTGTCCGCTGCGACCGCCATCGTCTTAGACCGTGAGGATGTTGACGGTGCAGGCCGTACCCTCGACCCCCTGGGCCTTGCCGCCCCTGCAGTGGGCGAGCCCGACGCGCGCTCCGGGGATCTGTCGTGCGCCGGCCTCCCCACGGAGCTGGCGCACCACCTCGACGACCTGGGCGACCCCGGTGGCGCCGAGCGGATGGCCCTTGCCGAGCAGGCCGCCGCTCCCGTTCACCGGAAGGCGTCCGTCGAGGTCGGCCTCCCCTTTGACCACGCGTGCCGGGTACTCCCCGTGCGGGAAGAGGCCGAGGCCCTCCACCCGCAGCGCCTCGGCGATGCTGAAGCAGTCGTGCACCTCCGCGAAGCGGACGTCGCTCGGACCGATTCCGGACCGCTCGTAGGCTTCTTCGGCGGCGCGCCAGGTGAGGTCCTCGACCGTCATGTCCTTGAGGCCGACCTCGGCGCGCCCGCTCTTCAGCGCGGACGCCGCGAGTCGTACCGCTCGGCTTCCGCCGAGCGCTGCCCGCTTTCTCTTGCTCGCGAGCACGACGGCGGCCGCCCCGTCGCTCACCGGCGCGCACTCTTGGAGATGGAGGGGGTCGGCGATCATCCGCGACGCCAGCACCTCGTCGACGCTGACGGGCTTCTTGAACTGCGCGAGCGGGTTGGCCACCGCGTTGCGCTTGTTTTTCGCCGAGATCGCCGCCAGCTGCTCGGAGGTGGTCCCGTACTGCGCGAAATGCCGCTGGGCACGCATGGCGTAGACGGCGGGCATCGTCAGGCCCCGCTGAGCCTCGACATCGCTCTCGTCGGGGGTGAAGGCACCGCGGAACGCCCCGGTCAGGTGTTCGACGCCGAGCGCGAGCACGACGTCGTACTCGCCGGCCTTGATCGACATGGCAGCTCCCCAGATCGCCGTCGAGCCGCTCGAGCACGCGTTCTCGACGTTCGTGATGGGGATGCCCGAGATCCCGCCTTCGCCGAGCGCGCGCTGGCCCATCGCCATCCCCTGGAACACGCTGCCGACCCAGGCGGCCTCGATGTCCCCCAGCGACACGCCCGCGTCATCGAGCGCTTCGAGCACGGCCGCCGCCCCGAGCTCGGCCGCGGTCTTGTCCGGGTGCTTCCCGAACGGGGTCATCCCCGCACCGACCACGTACACGTCAGACATCGCCTTCACCCTTCCCTGTCGCGGTCCATGCGACCATGAGCGCGTGCGGGCCCTCCTCGGGCTCTGCGTCGACGAGACGGGGACCGGTCCCGAGGACGATCTCCACGGCCTCGCCGATCCTCGGTCGCTCATCGCCTGCGGCGGGCAGCATCACGCGCACCTGCTCGTCGAAGTCGACGTAGCAGAGGTGGTAGGGCGTACGGAACTCCGGCGTCGACTGGTGCACGGTCGTGAAGGTGTAGATCGTCCCCCGGGGGGCGAGCAGGATCTCCTCGAGCCCTCGGTGACCGCAGCCGTCACAGACGAGGCGCGCAGGGCAGTACACGGCGCCGCACTCCGGACACCTCCCCGCGCGCAGTCGGACGAGACCGCCCTCCACCTCGTAAGGGCGCTTCATCATCGCCGTTGCCGCTTCCATGCTCGTCATCGCGTTGCCGCTTCCATGCTCGTCATCGCCTTGCCGCTTCCATGCTCATCATCGCCTTGCCGCTTCCATGCTCATCATCGCCTTGTCATCTCTCTCTCGATGTCGGCCCGGCCCGCCGCGCAGTTCCGGGGCGCCCGTACGAGATCACGACGCCCCGATGCTCGGTCCGCCGCGCAGTTCCGGGGCGCCCGTACGAGATCACGACGCCCCGATGCTCCGCCCGCCGCACACGTACAGCAGCTGGCCGGTCACGTACCACGACTCGTCTGAGGCGAAGAAGCCGACCGCGGCTGCGACCTCCTGGGGCCCGCCGATCCGCCCGACGGGAATCGTGCCGATCAGCCGTTCCTGCACGTCTTCCTTCAGGCTCCGGAACAGAGGCGTGTCGACGAGCGCCGGCGCGATGGCGTTCGCGGTGATCTGGTACTTGGCGAACTCGAGAGCGCAAGTCCTCGTGAACGAGACCACGCCACCCTTCGAGGCGCTGTAGTTCGCCTGCCCGGGACCGCCGAGCCATGCGCGCGACGCGATGTTCACGATCCGCCCGTGCTGCTGCTCCATCATGTGCGGGGCCGCCGCCCTCGTGCAGAGGAATTGGGAGCGCAGGTTCACGCTCATGACAAGGTCCCAGTCCTCCTCGGACATCTTGACGAGCCACTTGTCGCGCGCCACCCCGGCGTTGTTGACGAGGATGTCCACCGCCCCGAAGGTGGCCAGCGCCTGGTCGACGAGCGCCCCGGCGCCATCGGAGGTCGCGACGTCGCTCGCCATGTAGGCCACCTCACCGCCCTCGGCCGAGAGCGCCTCGGCTGCCGCCTTGACCCGGGCCTCGTCCACGTCGTTCAAGACCACCTTGGCTCCCTGGGCGGCAAGATGCCGCGCGATCCCCTGGCCGATCCCCTGGCCGCTCCCGGTCACCACGGCGACCCGCCCGGCAACTCCCATGCCGCTCACCTCTCTCTCCGGGAGGGACTCCCGGGTCGTCGCTCACCGGCCAGTGAAGCGAGGCTCCCTCTTCTCGACGAATGCCCGCATCCCTTCCTCACGATCCTTCGTCCCCCGCAAGAACGCGTGGCACTGGCTCTCGAAGTCGAGGCCCGTCTGCATGTCGCTGCCCAGCGCGACGTGCACCGATCGCTTGATGCACGTGATCGAGAGCGGCGCCCGCGTCGCGATCAGCTCAGCCAAGCGCTCCGCCTCCTCGAGCAGCACGCCCTCGGGCACGACGCGGTTGACTAGCCCAATCCGCAACGCAGCCTCCGCGTCGATCCGCTCGCCGAGGAACATGAGCTCCATCGCCGCGGCCGGGCCGACGAGGCGCGTGAGACGCTGCGTCCCGCCCGCTCCCGGCATGCTCCCCACCTTCGCCTCAGGGAGGCCGAAGCGCGCCGTCGTGTCGGCGACGCGCAGGTCGCACGCCAGCGCGAGCTCGAGGCCGCCGCCGAGGGCATAGCCGGCGATCGCCGCGATCACCGGCTTTCCCATTCGCTCGATGTCCGCGAAGAGCCCGCGGATCACCTCGCCAAGGGGATCGCGCCCACCGCCCGCGTCGTACTCTGCGACGCGCCCCTTCACGTCAGCGCCGACCGAGAAGGCGCGCGGCTGACCAGCAAGTACCGCAACCCGGCACTCGTCGTCGCGGTCAAGCTCCGCGAGACCGCTGCGCAGGTCCGCGAGCATCTCGGCGGTGAGCGCGTTGAGCGCCGACTCGCGGTTGATCGTCACCCGGGCAACCGGTCCGGAGCGCTCGACCTCGATCAGCTCGTGCATGTCACGCCTCCTCCTTCGAGGGTCCTCACCTGCGGTGCCACTGCACGCCTGGCCCTCACCGCTGCCTCCCCACCGCCGACGCGCCCATGGAGGCGCGCTCCCACTGCACGACGGCACCCGAGTGCACGAGCTCGCCGATCCGGGCGTCGTCGAGACCGAGCTCGCGCAGGATCTCGATCGTGTGCTCGCCCACCAGCGGCGCGGCACGCTCAGCGCGTGCCGGGTTCTCCGACAGCCGTACGGGCGTCGAGACGCCGGGCACCGGACCCACCTCCGGGTGCACGAGGCGGGGGAACCGCTCCGTGCCCTTGATCGAGGGCTCGGCCAAGAGCCGGCGGTAATCGTTGATCGGGGCGCACAGCACGTCCACGGCTTCGAGCGCCTCGAGCCACTCGGCGGTCGTCCGCTCCTGGAACCTCTTTCCGAGCTCCGCCCTCATCTCCACGCGGTGCTCCACACGTGCGACTCCTGTGACGAAGCGCGGATCCTCCCCGAGCTCAGGGCACCCGAGGACCTCGAGCAGCGACTTCCAGCGGTCCGGCCAGTACGCGGCGACCATGACGTGGCCATCAGCGGTCGGGAACGCCTCGTTGGGCGCCGCGTACGGGGCGGCGCTCCCGTGCCGGCCCGGCGAGTCGCCGCTCGCCAGGAACATCGAGAGCGGCACCGTCTGGAACATCAGCATCGCGTCGAACAACGAGACCTCGACCCGCTGGCCGCGGCCGGTGCGCTCGCGTGCGAGCAGCGCGAGGAGGATCCCCTGTACCGCCGCCATCGCGCCCATGGTGTCGGCGGCGGGTACGCCCACCTTGACGGGGCTGCCGTCGGGCTCGCCGGTCACCGACATGATGCCGCTCATTGCCTGCACGATGCCGTCGACGCCGGGCTTGTCACGCCACGGCCCTTCCTGGCCGAAGGCAGAGATCGAGCAGTAGACGACGCGCGGCTCGTCGGCGGCGAGCGCCGCGTAGCCGAGACCCAGGCGCTCGGACACGCCTGGGCGGAAGCTCTCGAGCACGACGTCCGAGCGACGGGCGAGCGCGCGCGCCACTGCCGCGCCCTCCGGGTCCTTCAAATCGATCGCAATGGACCGCTTGTTCCGGTTCATGCCGAAGTAGGCGGCCGCCTCCCCCCCCACGAAGGGGGGTCCGAGGCCGCGCCCCCACTCCCCCCCGGGGGGGTCGACCTTCACGACCTCGGCACCGTGGTCACCGAGAACCATGCCGGCGAGAGGCCCGGCCGCCCCCTGGGAGAGGTCGAGCACGCGAACGCCCTCAAGCACGCGCGCCGCCGGCACCGGCACTCACCTCCTCGGCGCCCGCCGAGGCGAGCAGTTCGTTCATCATCGCCCAGCCGCGTCGGAAGGCGACGACGTTGAGCTCGCGGAACGCGCCAGGCGAGCGCTTCGACACCGCGGTCTCGACGAGCTCGGCGTCCAAGCGCGCCATCAGCCGCCCGAGTGCCCCGACCGCGAGCATGTTCGCGACGACCTTCGCGCGCAGCTCGTCGCGGGCGACCGATTCGAAGCCGAGCACGAGGATGCCGGGCGTGGCGGGGTCGACGACGACGCGGTCGCGGTCGACGACCGCGACGGTCGCTCCGGAGGCGAGCGAGGCCATCACGGCAGGTGTGCTTGCCGCGAACTTCCGCCATGCCTTGTCGTGCAGGGCGAGCAGGATCCCCGGAACGCCGCACTGGGGATTGGAGATCGCCTCGTCGGAGATCACGACGTCGGCACGGCTCGCGCCGCCCCGTGCCTCGGGACCGTACTCCTGGGTGAGCGCGACCTCGCACCCGCCGGCGAGGCCCGCCTCGGCGAGCACCACCGCCGCGAGCGCGAGACCCTGACCGCCCGAGCCCGTGCACCGCACGTCGACGCGCCAGCTCACGACCGAGCCTCCACAAGGCCCATCGCCTCTTCCAGAGTCTGGCGCCGGCTCTCGTGGATCACGCCCATCTCCATCACCGGTCTCACCGGCCTGGCGGGCACCTCCTGCAGCGTCGGCCGCCCGGCGAGGTCGGCCTCGATCGCCACGTCCGCCCTCGCCTGGCTGAACAGAAGGTCGGCGCCGTTGCCGAGGCGGTTGGTGCGCCCGAAGTACTCGGTGCAGTCCGTCATCACCTCGACGAAGGAGAAGCCTTCGTGCTCGAGGGCGCGAAGGAAGATCTCCTCGAAGTCACGGGTGCGAAAGCTCTGCGCACGGGCGACGAAGGTCGCTCCCGCTGCCTCGACCAGGCGCGCGGCATCGAAGGGCTGCTCGTGGTTGCCCTTCGGCGAGGTCGAGGTGTACGCCCCGGGGATCGTGGTCGGCGCGAGCTGGCCGCCGGTCATCCCGTAGATCTCGTTGTTGAAGAGGACGCAGGTGAGATCGATGTTGCGTCGTGCCGCGTGGATCAGGTGGTTGCCCCCGATGGACAGGCCGTCACCGTCACCGGTGACGACGACGACCTCGAGGTCGGGCCGGGCGAGCTTGAGACCGGTCGCGAAGGTGAGCGGCCGGCCGTGGGTCGTGTGCAGCGTGCAGGCGTCCACGTAGCCCACGACCCGGCTCGAGCAGCCGATGCCAGCGACGAAGGCGACGTCGTCGAGCGTCTCGTAACGCCGAGCCAGGGCCCGCAGCATTGCGTCGAGCACGATCCCGTGACCGCAGCCCGGACAGAGCATGTGCGGCATCATCCCGTAGCGAAGGAAGCGCTTCTCGGCGCTCGCTCCCGGCCACGCGTCGTCGCGCGCAGCAGCCAGCGCATGGTCGTCTCGCGCTTCCGAGGCGACGGCATCGCCCTGGGGAACGTCGGCAGGCGGTCTGCTCACGACATCGATACCCATCAGACCCTGGCTCCCTTCGTCGACACGCGAAGCACGTGGCCCACGAGCTCCTCCGCCGTGATCACGCTTCCGCCCGCCCTCAAGTACGGGGCGAGCTGAACGTGGCGGCCTGCGAGCCGCTCCACCTCGAAGGCCCACTGCCCCCGGTTCATCTCGGCCACGACGACGAGGTCAGCACGCCCGATCACGTCGGTGAGCGCGGCCGCAGGGATCGGCCAGAGAAGGCGCGTGCGGAGCAACCCGGCGGGCACGCCCTCGGCGCGCAGCGCGTCGACCGCGGCTCGCGCCGTCCGAGCGACGATGCCGTAGGCGACGACCACGATCTTCGCGTCCTCGAGACGGTAGAGCTCGGGCGCGACCGCGTCGACGGCGGCGTCGACCTTGCGTTCGAGGCGCGCGAGCAGCTGCTCGACCTTCGTGTGGTCCGAGGTGGGATACCCGCGCTCGTCGTGCATCAGCCCGGTCACGTGGAAGCGGTACCCGCGCCCGAAGTCGGGAACCCTCGCGACCCCCTTCTCGTCCGGCTCGTAGGGAAGGAAGTCCGGCGAGAACGGCCCGCGGGGCCCCGAGCGTCGGCCCAGCTCCTCCGAGGTCGGCTCGTGCAGCACCACTCCCTCGCGCATGTGGCCGATCACCTCGTCGTAGAGCACGGCGACAGGCGTGCGGAGGGTCTCCGCCAGGCGAAACGCCTCGATCGTGAGGGTGTAGACCTCCTGGACGTCGCCCGGCGCGACCGCGACCGTTGCCCGGTCTCCGTGCGAGCCCCAGCGCGCCTGCATCACGTCGCCCTGGGCGGGCGAGGTGGGAAGTCCGGTGCTCGGACCGCCACGCATCACGTCGACCACCACGCATGGGATCTCCGCCAGCGAGGCGTAGCCAAGATGCTCCTGCATGAGCGTGAACCCCGGACCTGAGGTCGCCGTCATCGCACGCCGGCCGCCGAGCGAAGCTCCGAGGACCGCGCCCATCGACGCAAGCTCGTCCTCCATCTGGATGAACACGCCGCCGCGCGCGGGCAGCTCTCGAGCGAGGAGCTCCGCGATCTCTGACGAGGGTGAGATCGGGTAGCCGCCGAAGAACGTGCACCCCGCCGCCAAGGCAGCACGGGCGCATGCCTCGTTACCTTGGATCAGCTGTCGTTCGGACACGATCCTCCTCGTAGGCGGGAAGCCAGTCGGCGAGCTCGTCGGCGGGAACACGAAAGACGTCCATCGCGAGATCGGGACAGAGCAGGGCGCACAGCTGGCAGCCCGTACACCGCTCGGGCCGCGCGAAGACCGCGACGTCGAGCTCGTCGAGGACGAGGCACTTCTCCGGGCACATGGCCACGCAGATGTCGCAGCCCTTGCACCAGCTCCGCTCGATGCGCACCATCGGCAAGAGCCGTTCCGCGGCCCCGTCGCGCGAGGGATTCACTCCGTTTTGCGCAGCGGGCGACAGGGAGGCGCTCGGCGCGATCTTCTCGAGCCTCGGCGCCACCGCCCTCGCCGCCGCCGCCGCCGCCCGCACCTCCGGGGCGAGGGCCCGCCCGCGCTCGAACGCGCTCAGGTTGCCCGCCAACGCCTTGCGGGGCACCCAGGCGTCGATCGCCGCCTGCCACGCCTCGACCGGGAAGGGAAGCAGGACCGACAGCGCGCCGAGGAGCACCGTCTGGGCGATCGCCGGCACCGCCGCGGCGGCATCGCCGGCGACGGCGAAGGTATCGAGGGCGAACACCCCGAACGGCACCTCGCCAAGTGCCGGGTACTCGAGCGACTGGGCACGATGATCCAGCATCGCCGCGGGCGGGATCCTTCGCTCCGTGCTCACGAGCGCGACGCCGTTCGGCTTGAGGTAGGAAAGGGAGCGCAAGCCTTCCTCCCATTCGAACGCGACGATCCATTCGGCAGAGCCTGGCTCCACCATCACCGAGTGGACCTCGGGCCCGAAGCGCACATGGCTCACGACCGTGCCGCCGCGCTGGGACATGCCGTGGACCTCGGACTTCTTCACGTCGTACCCGGCGTCGAGCAGCACCTGAGAGACGAGGTTGCTGGCCAGGATCACGCCCTGGCCGCCGACTCCGACAACGACGAGGTTGCCCGCCACGAGCCTCGCCGCCGACGTGCCGGCCGGCGCCTTGCCATTCGACCCGTTGACCCCGCTCACCTGGCCGACCCTGCCTCCGCTGGAGCGGCCGCGACGCTGTGCGCCCTCGCGGCGTCCGCCTCCGCGTCGCGCACCGACACGATCGCCCGAGAGGGGCACAGCTGCGCGCAGATCGTGCATCCCGAGCAGACTGCAGGGTCGATCTTCACCCCCGGGGGCGTCAGCATGCTCTCCAAGTCCCAGGAGATCGCCGGGCACCCGATCTTCATGCACGCCTGGCAGCCGTCGCACCGCTCGCTGACGACGGTATAGACCGGGCCGCGGCTCTTCACGGGCGACTCCACGCACACCCTGCTCGTCACGACAACCGAGACGCCTCTATGGGCGATCGCCGCGCGCAACGCCCGACGCGTCGCCGCGACGTCGTAGGGGTCGACGACCGTCACCGACGTGACGCCGGCGGCGCGGCAGATCGCCGCGATGTCGGCAGCGGGCGCCATGCGCCCGCGAATGTCGTACGCGATCCCCGGGTGGGGCTGGCCCCCGGTCATCGCCGTCGTCCCGTTGTCGAGGATCAGCACGACGATGTTCGCTTGGCGGTGAAGGGCATCGAGCAGCGCGGGAATGCCCCCGTGGAAGAAGGTCGAGTCACCGATCGTCGCGACGATCGGCTGGCTCGAGAGCCCCGAGACGGCAAGCCCCGTCGCAATGCCGATGCTCGACCCCATCGCGAGGCAGGTGTCCATCGAGGCGAGCGGTGGCGCGGCGGCGAGCGTGTAGCAGCCGATGTCACCAGAGACGATCGCGTCGAGCTCGCCCAGCGCGAGGTACGGGGTCGAATGCGGGCAGCCGGGGCACAGCACCGGGGGTCGGAGTCCGACGCCCGGCACCGGCGGGCGCGCGCTCGGACCGTCGCCCGCGGCCAGCACGCCGGCCTCGACGAAGCCTTTGCGCACCGCGGCGGCCGAGAGCTCGCCGGCGCGGGGAAACCAGCGCTTCCCCTCGACGGCGATGCCGATGCGGCGAATCTCGTCCTCCAGATAGGGCTCGAGCTCTTCGACCACGAAAAGCCGCTCGACCTTGGCCGCGAAGCGTCGGATCCGCTCGGTCGGAACCGGGAACTCGATCCCCAGCTTGAGGACGCTCGCGTCGGGCAGCACCTCGCGCACGTGGTGGTAGGAGATCCCCGCGGTGACGACGCCGAGGACGGGCGAGCGCAGCTCCTCGACCGTGAGCGGGTGCTCCTCGACGAAGGCCTGGAGAGACTCGAGGCGGTCGAGGTGGACGGTGTGACGCTCGCGGGCAAAAGCAGGCAGCATGACGTACTTCGCCGGGTTGCGCGTGAACGACGGCTCGACGGCGCGTACGACCCGCGCTCCCGCCTCCACCTTCGATCGGGCGTGCGAGGTGCGGGTCGTCGTGCGCAGGAGACAGGGGACGTCGAAGCGCTCGCTCGCCTCGAACGCGACCCGAACGAAGTCGTAGACCTCCTGGCTGTCAGCGGGCTCGAAGACCGGAATGCCGGCGAAGCGGCCGATGTGGCGGTTGTCCTGCTCGTTCTGGGAGCTGTGCATTCCCGGGTCGTCGGCGGTCATGAGGACGAGGCCGCCCTTCACGCCGATGAACGCGCTCGTCATCAGGCTGTCCATCGCCACGTTGACGCCGACGTGCTTCATCGTCACGAGTACTCGCTTGCCGGCGAGGGCGGCTCCGATGCCGACGTCGAGCGCCACCTTCTCGTTCGTCGACCAGTCGACGTCGACCTCGCCCGCCTCGGAGATCCGGACGAGGTGCTCGAGCACCTCGGTGCTCGGCGTCCCCGGGTAGCCGGTCGCCACCTCGACGCCAGCGTCGTACGCGCCGAGGGCCAGGGCCTCGTTGCCTGAGAGCAGGGCGAGCGTCCTCGTCTCGGCCATCTCAGCCGGCCTTCTTCACGCGTCGCGGCCCTGCGGTCCGGGCGATCCGGGTCGCCTCGGCATCGCTCAGCACGTGGGAGGAGCACTTGGCCGCCTCGAGGATGGCCGCCGTCCGCTCTGACGTCGGATCGAAACCGTGCGTCCGCAGCCAGTAGACGACGTTCGACTTTCCGCTCATCGGCCCGATCGAGATCTCCTGGCTCCGCCCGACGAGCGAGGCGGGAACCGCGCTGTAGACCCGGTCCGCCAGCCACGCGTCGCCCTTCTCGTACGCCTTGGCGACGGCGGCCGCGTGGACCCCGGTGCTCGTCGCAAAGGCGTCCTGGCCGACCACCGGGTAGTTCCTCGGGATCGGCACGCCGGTCATCTCGCTCGCGACCTGGCAGTAGGCGGGAAGCCCGAGGAGGTCGAGGTCCTTCCACCCGAGCAGGGCGATGTTCACGAGCACGAGGTCGAGCGCGGTGTTGCCAACCCGCTCGCCGATGCCGAGCGCGCAGCCATGGACCCGGCGCGCACCGGCGGACAGCGCCGCAAGCGCGTTCACGACGTCGAGCCCGCGATCGCGGTGTCCGTGCCAGTCGACGAGGGCGCTCCCAAAACCGTGCGCGGCGAGCTCGCCAGCGAGGAACGGCACGATCTGCTGCACGCCGGCCGGCGTCGCCTGACCGACGGTGTCGGCGATGCAGAAGCGGGTCGCGCCGGCGTCGGCAGCAGCCAGGTACATCGTCGAGACGTCCTTCTGGCGCGCCCGGGTGGTGTCCTCCGTGACGAACATCACCTCGAGCCCTGCGCGTACCGCGTAGGCGATCGCGTCCTCGATCGTCCGCACGAGCCTCGGGACGTCCCAGCCTTCCACCCACTGGCGGATCGGGCTCGACCCGATGAAGAGCGCAGCGTCGATGCTCACGCCGGCGCGCTGCTGCGCCTCGGCGATGGCGTCGATGTCCTTCACGTGGGTCCGCCCGGCGCAGTTCGGCCTGAGCGGAAGGCGCTCGTCGGCGATCGTCCGGGCGAGTGCGACGACGTGCTCCAGCGACAGCTCGCTCGCTCCCGCATAGCCGATGTCGGCGGCATCGACGCCGATTCGAGGGAGCGTGCGAAGAAACTCCTGCTTCTGGGCGAGGGAAGGCTGCCGCACCGAGGGGCATTGGAGCCCGTCGCGCAGCGTCTCGTCGTTGAGCTCGATGGCCGCCGGCACGTCGAGCGAGAACGAACAGGGCAGCTGGCCGTTCCAGTCATAGATGAGGTCCGCTGGCACCGAGGCTGCTGCTGCAGGGGCCGGCGCTCGAGCCGACCGTGCCTCGGTGCTTGTCGAACCGGTCGTCCCCTGCTCGCCACGCCCCACAGAGTCACCTCCCCGCCTGCCCGTAGGCTCCGAGCGCTGCACATTCGCTGCCCGCGTCGCCGCGCCCTCGTCCCCGGCTTTGCCCAACCTGCGCCGGTCGGCATGCACGCTCGCACCCCCCAGTCCTGGCAGGCCCCAGCCAGACGAGTCGATCGATCTACGTATAGTCCGACGATTCATGTTATTCCTCGACTGTCCGGTCAGTCAAGTGGCGCTCCCCACGGCACCGCCGTGGCCGGCCGCACACGTCGCCCCGTCCGATTTGGCCCTCGCGCAGCACCCTCGAGCACGACCCGCAGGCCGAACGCGGCCCGCCGCAGCCCCTCCGACCTCCCAGGTGCCACGCGGCCCCCAATGGCGCGTGACGTCCTCGAGAGGTCCTTTCACCTCGTCACTCCGCGCGGAGCCCGGCCGACCGTGCGCTTCTCGAGCGTGAGCGTGGCCGTCTCCTCGGGCGGGGCCCTCTCCCCCGCCCTCCACGAGACGGAGCAGCGCGTCATCGGCAAGCTGCTGCGCGATGCCCTCGGCTCGACCGATACCGACCGGTGGGTCCGTCCCCGTCCGGTTCGAACGCCAGCACCCCGGGCCCAAGGTGCCCGCACCGGACCGAAGGTCCAGCACGGCAACGCACAGCACAATACGAAAAGGGCGGTGTCCGGCGGCGGTCCGTCGCGCCCCGCGGCCGACGAAGCGGTGGTCCTGCCCGATCTTGCCCGATCAACGCCTCTGGGCGGCGAGCGCGGCGAGCATCGGCTCGATGCCACCGAGGCGCAGCACATCGAGCATCGGCTCGGGGATCCGGTCCGCGCTGAGCACCGTCCGGCCGTCCCCGACGACCACCTCGCCCGCCTCGACGTCCACCTCCACGATCTCCTGATCGCGTACCGCCGTGCTCACGCCGGGGCAGCTCAGCGCGGGTAGGCCCAGCGCGATCGCGTTGCGGGCGAAGATCCGCGCCAGCGAGTCGGCCACGACGACTGCGACGCCGAGGTCTTTCAGATGCTGGGGCGCGGACTCCCGGCTCGACCCGCAGCCGAAGTTGGCCGCGGCGACGACGATGTCGCCGGGGCGCACCTGCGAGGCGAACTCTGGGCGCGCCGGTTCCAGGACGTGGCGGAGCCGGACCTCCGGCGGGTCGTGCACGTACTGGCCCGGCGAGAGCATGTCCGTGCTGATATCAGGCCCGAAGAGCCAGGCCCTGCCGCGGAAGCGGGTCCCCTCACCCGGCGTGCCCGTCACGGCGCCACCTCCTCCGCCTCGGTGCGTACCACGAGCTCGCGGGGGTCGGCGATCTCGCCGGCGAGCGCCGACGCGGCAGCGGTGGCTGGAGACCCGAGGTAGATCTCACCCTCCGGGCTCCCCATGCGCCCTCGGAAGTTCCGGTTGTGGGTCCCGAGGCAGCGCTCGCCGGCGGCGAGCAGCCCGAGGTGACCTCCGAAGCACGGACCACAGCCGGGTCCCTCGACGATCGCCCCGGCTGCCGACAGATCGGCGAGGATGCCCTCAGCGGCGGCCTGCTGGTACACCCTCGACGAGGCTGGCGTGACGATCATGCGCACCCAGGGAGCGATCTTCTGGCCGCGCAGGATCGCGGCCGCAGCCCGCAGGTCCTCGAGCCTGCCGTTCGTGCACGAGCCGAGGAACACCTGGTCGAGACGGAGCCCAGCGACCTCGCCCACGTCGACGACGTTCTCGACGTGGTGGGGCACGGCGACCTGGGGCGAGAGCGCGCCGAGGTCGACGGTGTGGGTGGCAACGTAGCGGGCGCCGGAGCGCATCGTCGGGGCTCCATCGGCCGGGAACAGCGAGAACTTCGCCCCCATCTCGACGCCCATGTTCGCGATCGTCATCCGCTCGGAAAGCGACAGCGAGTCGGTGCCCGCTCCCCCGTGCTCCACCGATCGGTACTGCGCCTCGGCCGAGCCCCCCTCCCGCATGAGGTAGAGGACGAGGTCCTTCGCCGTGACCATGCTGGCCAGCCGCCCCTCGAGCACGACGAGCACGGTCTCGGGGACCTTGAACCAGAGCTTGCCCGTCGCGAGCGCGTACGCCATCTCCGAGCTGCCGATCCCGCAGCCGGCCGCGCCAACCGCCCCATAGGTCGTCGTGTGGGAGTCGGTGCCGACGACGAGCTCGCCCGAGCGGACCCGGCCCTCCTCGACCATCACCTGGTGGCAGATGCCACGGCCAATCTCGAAGAAGGCGTCGATCTCGTAGCGCCGCAGCAGGCGGCGCGCCTTCGCCTGGTGCTCCGCGGCCGCCACCGACGGGGCGGGGACCATGTGATCGAACACGACGGTGACGCGGCTCGCGTCGTGCAGCCGCTCGATCCCCGTGCGCTCGAGCATCTCGAGCACGTCCGCCGCGAAGATGTCGTGCATCATCATGGCGTCGATCTCGGCGACGACGTACTCGCCCGGCTCCACGCGTGCCACACCGGCTGCCCGGGCGAGGGCGGCCTCGGCAGCCGTCATCGCCTCTGATTGCGGCGGGGCGGCACTGGCGCCAGGCTCTTCCGTCACCTTCGCCGACCTCCCTTCCTCCTCACTCCCCGGCACCAGCCGGCCGGATGGTCGGCGCCGACCGGTCGGCGGCCGACTCCGCTCGAGCAACCCGGTGAGCGCCCTTTGCGGACCCGCCTCACTGCGCTCGCGGGTCCCTCGTCGACGCGCCGGAGGCCGGCGCGTCCGCGCGCGAGTCGCCCTCGGGAGAAGACGGCACCGAGCACGGCGGCCTCCCAGCGCTCAGGAGGTAGGCGAGGACCGCGTCGGTGCAGGCACGCTTGTACCACACGTGCCGCTCTCGCCAGTCGTCCTCCTGCAGCCACTGGAAGTGCATCCCCTCGACGATCGCCCGCACCGCGACCGCGGCCTCGTCCACGTCGTGCACCCGGAACGTTCCCGCTTCGACACCACTGCGAATCACCTCGGCGTAGACCCTGTTGACCGTCGCGCGGAAGGCGGCGCTGATCTGCCCGAAGCCGCTCACGCGCGCCGCGTGGTCGATCAGGTCGAGATAGGTCAGGTAGAAACGCCGGCTCTGATCGGGGCCGAGGAAGATCGTCTCGATCATCGTCTGCACGACCTCGATCGGCGTCGCAGCATCCTTGACGGCATGCCGGATCCGCTCGCCGATCTCCTCGAGCACCCAGGACATCGCGACGCCCACGAGCTGCTCTTTGGTCTTGAAGTAGTACAGGACGATGCCCTTGCTCACCCCGGCGGCAGTGGCAATCTCGTGAATCGGCACCCGCTCGACACCGCGGTCCGCGAAGAGCCGGTATGCGTTGCGGACGATGTGGATCTGGCGCTCCGGCAGACCGCCTGCGACGTACGCAGGACCGACCTCCGGGTCGGGAATCACAGTCACCACGACGCCAGGCTAGCGTGCATCCCTGCCCGCCTCCGACGACGCAGGGGCCGGGCTTGCGCGAACGCCCTCCCTTCTCGGTTCCTCGACGGCGCCACCACCTCGCCTGCGACCCCGGGCGGAGCGCGGCCAATGCGGCGCCGCGCCGACGACTGACGCTACGAATGGCCACCGGCTCGGCGAATAGCCGCCCTGGTGAACTTCGTCGGCACGAGCGTGCCCCTCACGTCACGCGTGATCGCGACTTGCGCTGCCGTGAGGCCGGAGTGGTTGGTCGCGCTGAAGTGGTACGTGCCGTCGCCGGTCGTGATCGTCATCGTGGAGAGCGCCTTCGCGATGCCGGCCGGAGTGGCACCACGCTCTCGAATCGCCTTGGCGAACATCGCCACCGCGCCGCCCGCGTCGAAGGCGAACTCCGGCGGGTAGTAGTGGTTGTTCTTCTTGAAGGTGTCGGCGAACGAGGTGATGATGGACCGGCCAGGATAGTTGCCCGGAAGGTACGGTCCGATGCCGCCGATCGAGCTGGCGATGATCACGCCGTTCCCGGCTGAACCAACGGGCTTGGTGAAGAGGTACGAGGCCTCGGCGTGGCTGAAGAGCAACGGGATCTTCAGCCCCATCGCCCGGAACTGCTGGGTCAGGGTGACTTCCGCCGGTCCCGAGCCCCAGACCATGAGGCCTTGCGCCTTGGACGCCTTCACCTTGGTCAGGATCGTCGTGAAGTCCGTAGATGTGAGCGCGAACTCCCCGTCGTAGATGAACTTGACGCCGTACTTCGGTGCCATTGCCCTCATGTTGTTCCACCCGGCCGTTGGGAACGCCGATGTGTCACGCGCTACGGCCATCGTCCTCAGACCCTTGTACTTCATGTACGAGAGGAGTTGCTGGGCCACGATCTTGGTGGTCGGTGGCGTCATGTAGACGTAGTATCTGGCGGGCGTGGCGAGGTTGTCCGCCGCGGCCGTGTCGATCGTGGGGATCTTCGCCCGGCTGGCATACGGCTCGGTCGCCAACGCCGACGAGGAGAACACCGGACCGACGATCCCCACCACGCCGTCGGACACGAGGGTCTGATAGTCGACCACCGCCTGGGTGGGATCGGTCTTGTCATCCTCGACGATGAGTGTGATCTTGCGGCCATCGATGCCGCCGGCGGCGTTGATGGCGTTGACTTCCTGCTCCGCACCGAGCTTGTCGTTCGTGCCGAGCGGGGTGTAGGGCCCAGACAGAGACGTGATCATGCCGATCTTGATCGGGCCGGCCGCCGTGCTCGCCGAATTGCTCGTCGCTGCGGCGTTCGACCACACGGGCCCCACCGCCGCGGCCACCGTCGCCACCACGGGCAGCAACGTCGCCAAGACGAGCGTCCTGCGGATCCTGCGGCGAGCACTTCCTCTGCCGTCGCGGACGTGCCTCGTTGACCTTGCCACTGGTGTCATGACCGCCCCCCGTTTCCTTGCCTACCTTTGACCAAGGCAAACATTCCGAGAAAGTTATGCTGCTGACATCAACCTTTTCAGCTAACGTATACTATTCTCACCGACGTAGAGCGCAATGTCAAGCAGACGCGGGCGCACCCCCAAGAGTGGATCCACCACGCGTGTGGCCGCAGTCGGCGAGTTGCTGGGCGACGTCATCGGCGACGTCATCGGCGACTCGGGCTACGCGCACCGGGTTCTCGAGCACTTCGCGCTGCGGCCTCGCCGGCCGGGCGCAGCTGCTCGGCGCAGCCCCACCGAGCGAAGTCTCGATCGTCCCCTGGGTGAGCTTCTGTCCCTTCGGGAAGCGCTTTGGAGCTCCCCGGCGCTCCACGAGCGCGCACCGCACGTCTCGCCCCCCGCTCGATCGCGAACCCATCGCCGACGGCGCCTCCGACGATGGCCACCTCGTGTCGGCCCGCTGCCTTTTCAGGGTTGCCCGTCGCGTCGAGTCCGAGCGAGATCACAAATTTCCCCCTCCGATCGCTTGTCTCGAGCCGCAGCTCGTCTTCACGACGATCTCCCCTGATCTTCCTGCTGCTGAGGTCTCTCAGGTGGGAGCTGGGGCGCGCTTCGGGCTCGTCGCGGACCGCAGGTGTCGCCGCGCGCTTCCGCTCTTCCGGTTCCACATCATTCCGCCCGCCCTGCAGACCGCTTCCGTGAGGCGAGCCCCCCGGGGGATCGACCGCGTCGCCGCCCGCGCTGCGCCGCGAGACGCGTGATCCGGGCGGCCGACTGGTTGGCTGCCCTCGCGCGTGCGAGGTCTCGTGAAGCGACGACCTGCCGCCTCCGGGACGGCAGAGCCGAGCAGGAGTGGTGTCAGGCATCTCGCCAGTGCACGATCGCCGGTTCGTCGTCGACGCCTTGGGGCACACGACCGATCGCGGGCCAGCCGAGCCGCTCGTGGAGCACGCGTGCCGGGCTCGACTCGAAGACGGGGTTCGACATGATGGCGTCGAAGCCGGTCCGGCGAGCGCGGACGATCGAGTCCTCGACAAGTCGCCGGCCGACGCCTGCGCCGCGGTGCTCGCGCGTCACGGCGCAGCCGGTGTTGGGGCTGTGCGCAGACCAGGCTTGGGGAGTTCGGCTTCAGGAGGTACGCGCCGACGACCTCACCATCGAGCCTCACGACGACCACGACGGGCGGCTCGACCCAGTTGGCAGTGACTCGGTCGGGCCGCCGGGGGGCGGACTCCAAGGCCGGCCGCTCGGCGCGAGCAGGTGACCTCCTCAGCGCGCCGGCCGTGCGGACAACGTGATGAAGTCCCTCGCCCACGCCGGGTCGAAGAACGTGGCAGGACCCTGCACGGTCGACGAGAGCAGCTTGCTGCCGTTTGCCGGCGCTGCCAGGCCGTCGGCTGTCGTCGGGTCGTAGGTCACGAAGACGTCCCAGTACGGGTTGATGTCGAGCTGCATGCCGCGGACGACCCCCGCTCGTACGAGGAGGTCGGCAAGCTGGATCGGCGAGAGGGACGGGCCCGTGACGTAGACGAGCGCGCCGTCGGAGGTCACCCCCACGCCCGATCGCCACTGGTGCTCCACCCCCGGCCCTGTGCAGGTGGTGACCCCGCACGTCGCCCCCCACGACAGCCAGTCGGGGCTCGACGCCTGGGGCGTCGGGCTGCCACCTGAGACGAGGGGGACCAGGTTTTGCCGCACGCTCACCACCTCGGGCGTCATCGTGACTGTCGCTCCCCACGTGCCGACGGTCACCGCCCCTCCGGCGTAGAAGACGAGCGAGGCGGCACCCGCGACGAGCGGGACGATCGTCTTTCCTGTCGTGTAGTAGCCGCCGCCTGCCGCCGACATCTTGAACCCGCCGTTGAACGCTGCCACGAGCGACCTCGCCTGCGCCTGCTGGATCGGGGCGGTGTACGGGTACGGCCCTCCACCGGGGCTGATCGAGCCCGAGTAGAGCCGAGCGGAGAGAAGACGGCTGTCCATCCATGCGATCCCTGCTGGCTGCGAACCGCCGGGCGGGACGAGCGTGGTCTCGAAGACGGCCGGCACGCCGTCGACCCGCCGGCCCGAGGGCGCCCAGAAGCCTTCACCGGCCACGGTCGACGCTGTGGGGAAGCGGGCCAAGCTCGCAGGCGGAGAAAGGCCGCTGGGGAGCGCTGCCTTCGGCGGGGCGCGCCGCGGGCTGACCGGCGACGATGCTGCCGACCGTGAAGAGCCCGGTGGCGAGGATCGGGTCCCGAGCGCGCGGACCGGCGTGCTCGCGCCGCACGCCGCGAGCACTGCCGAGAGCGCGGCGCAGCCGGCGACCACACCTGCGGCGCGGGCCCGTCGGGTGCGCATCATGGGCGGAGATTACGAGGGCGACGTCACCAGGTGATGGCGCCCACCGCGACCGCTGCGCCACCTGCGCGGGCTCGGAGGCGGCCCCGTTACCATGAATGGCCGATGCGTGCCGACGGCAAGCGTGCCCGCCCGAGCTTGCGGCGCACCCGCCGGCCCCAGGGGCACGCCCGGCCCAGTCTGCGGCTCACGGTCGTCGGGTTGGTGCTCGCCACGGCGGTCGCGCTCTTCGTCGCGTACCGGGCTGAACGGTCGCCGGGTCCGCGCGCTGCGATCTCGAGCGTGCACCTGCACGGCACCGGAACGGGCACGACGCATGTCCACTCGACGACGACCACCGCCGCGGCGGGGCACTCGACGACGACCACCGCCACGACGGGGCCCGGCACACTGCCCCAGACGACTGCGCTGCCGTCCGCCACTTCCCCGCAGTTCCATGGCGAGATGGCGGACCTGTGGAACGGAGTCGTGAGAGACCAGGTAAGCGTCGCGATGCCTGCGTTCTTCCCCCTCGGTGCCTACCTCCAGCTCAAAGCCATCCCCGACCCGCAAGAGGACTGGCGGCTACGCCTCGTCGGGGAGTTCGCGCTCGACGTGGCTGCGGCGCACGCGCTGCTCGGGGCTGCGGCGACGAAGGCCGCATTGATCGCAGTCGACGTGCCAACCACGTACGCACATTGGGTCACCCCCGGGACCTGTTACAACAGCATCGGCTACTACGAGGTGCCCAACGCGCGGATCGTCTACCGCATCGACGGGGTCATCCGCTCCTTCGGCGTCGCCTCGATGATCTCGTGGAGGGGTCAGTGGTACGTCGTCCACCTCGGGGCGGTGCTGCGCACAACAACAGGCCCGGGCGAGGTCGACGACCCGGCGACAGGGCCGGGTACGTCGGCGTACTCGTCCACCTGCTGACAGAGAAGACGCGCACCCCGCTCGAGCGACCAAGCCCGATCCGAGGCGAGGCGCTCGTGGTCCCATCTCGCAACCGACCACAAGCTGGCCGGGCGCCCGGCGACGGCACCTGTCGCGAGTCGTTGCGGTGTGAGCTCGGGACCTTCCGCCTTGTAGGGAATCCATCCACGCCGGTAACGTGTGTACGAATGGGCGAACAGGTCGCCACCAGCCAGCAGGAGGCCGCGTTGGGCGAGGAAACGGAGCGCCACAGCATCCCCGGGACCATCATCTTCGACGGGACGGAGGCGAAGAGGGGCTACGGGCTCAACAAGATGTGCTTCTCCTTCAACGAAGAGGCAAATCGGAATGCCTTCCTCGCGGACGAGGACGGCTACTGCCGCCGCTACGGACTGACCGAGGCGCAGCGTGACGCGATCAGCCGTCGAGACGTGCTGGCGTTGCTCGAGCTCGGAGGACACCCCTACTACCTGGCGAAGTTCGCAGGGATCTTCCACCTCGACGTGCAAGATCTCGGAGCGATGCAGACCGGCCTCTCCAAGGAGGAGTTCAAGGCTCGGCTCGTCGAGGCGGGAAAGTAGAGCGATGGCTCGCATCGTTGGCAGCATCATGTCGACCCACGTCCCCGCGATCGCCAACGCGCTCGATCGCCACGACGAGACCGACCCCTACTGGAAGCCGTTCTTCGACGGCTACGAGGCAGTCCATGCATGGCTGCGCGAGGTGCAGCCTGACGTTGCCGTGATCTTCCACAACGACCACGGCATGAACTTCTTCCTCGACAAGATGCCCACCTTCGCTGTCGGCTGCGCCCCCGAATACCGCCACGGCGACGAGGGCTGGGGCATTCCGACTGTGGACCCATACCCGGGCCATCCAGACCTCTCCTGGCACCTCGCCGAAACGCTCGTCGGAGACGAGTTCGACGTCACGACTTGCCAAGAGATGCTCGTCGACCACGCCGTCACGAACCCGATGAAGCTGCTCTGGCCCGACGGCGGCGTCCCGATCGTGCCGGTGACGGTGAACACGGTCATGTTCCCCTACCCTTCGGCGAAGCGTTGCTTCGCCCTCGGTGAAGCGACCGGCCGGGCGATCTCCTCCTACGACGCCGTGCCGGACCTCCGCGTCGTCATGATCGGCAGTGGCGGCCTCTCGCACCAGCTCGAAGGAGAGCGTGCGGGGTTCATCAACAAGTCATTCGATCTCCGTTTCGTCGAGAGCCTCACCGACGATCCGAGGTGGGCGACGCAGTTCTCGGGCGAAGACCTGGTGAAGGAGACCGGCAGTCAGGGCGTGGAGCTGCTCATGTGGCTGGCGGCCCGGGCGGCGCTGATCGGCACGGTGCGGCGAGTGACCTGGAACTACCACATCCCGATCTCCAACACGGCAGCAGGCACGCTCGTCCTCGAACCGACCGCGTAGTCGGGCAAACGCCGTTCGCGCCCCATCAGGAGGAGCGATGTCTTTCCAGGTCCTCACCCGGCTCGCGGAGCGGGCTGTTGAGCGACGTTCCGAGCCTGACGGCTGAGGTTGCTTGGGCAGGGAGCTGGCGAGGTGGTGTCCCGTAGGCGACGCCGGGCTCACGTCACGCGGTCTCCCGAGTGCCTCCGTCGTCGGCTGCCATAGGGCATTCCTTCTCCAGCTGCTGGATCCGGTACAGGTGGTCGGATTCGGTCGGAGCTCACAGCTACGCCGTGCCCCCGGGTGAGTGGCGGGTCGAGGTGGTGCTCGCCCTTGGGTACAGAAGCAAGGCGACGCGCGCCGCCACCGCTGTATGTCACTTCGTAACCTGGTTGGACCACGTCGATTTGCACCGTCCCCTGCCACTCCTCCTCTTCAGCGCCGCACTACCCCCATACCGCCGGAGGTGGGCGCGACTCCTTCGGCAAGCGATGACACACCTACTGCCGGAGCTGGGGATGACTTCGACGTGCGGTATCTCCTACTTCCTCTGTCCAGCGAGTCCCGAGACGATCGCGAGCACCCCGCCGACTACCACGATCCAGGGCCCGTACCCGATAGAAGCGCCCACAACTGTATGGACGTCAGGATGTTGGGCGAGTGTTGCGCTCAGCAGATTGTATTGATCAACCGCGATGACAATGGCGCCGATGCCGAGAAGTATCGACGCCATCGAGGACAAGAGGCTGAGAGTGGGGAGAGCCATTTTGGCCACACCGATCAGCGCTACGACTACTCCGATCAGTACCAGTACAGTGCCGAACTTGCTGAACGACTTGATCGGCCCGAGCTGAAATAAGTTGAGCGCGCCGTTGCCGATACCCGCAACGTTGACCCAGGGCAGAAGGGCTCCGGCGACGACAAGGGCGGCGCCCCCGAGACCGAGTAGCCCCACCGTCGCGCGATCGGGCACGATGGGACTCGAACGACTCGACACCTGAAGGGGTGGTGGAGGCGATCCGACGGGGCTCGCAGCGCCGTTTGGGTGCCAGTCTCCGTCCGTGCCGAAATATTCCCAGCGTCCGTCTGGCAACTGCCGCCAATGAACCATGATCCCTCCCCATCCCCACAATGGCTATGCAGGTTGAGAGCTTAGGCAGGAGCGTCCCCGAGCCGCGAATCGCCCGTCGGTTCGTCGTGCGGTGTGAATGATCGGCCCGCCAATTAGCGGCCGCGAGCGCGTTTACCACGCGGGCAGGGGCCTCAACCGACCTCGTCAAGCTCGGGCGCCGGGGTGAAGTCGGAGAAGAGGGGCGCCTGCTGTTAGCGGCATGACTTCCTGATCACGAGCCGGCGGAGATCGGCGACGCTCTTTGTGCACCGATCCGGCTGAAGTTCGCCAACGACCCCCTGTGGCAGGAGGATGTGGCGTCCCCCCCGAACG
>JAKATH010000085.1 GCA_021828055.1 Actinomycetes bacterium | reverse complement strand
GGTCGTGCGGATCGGAGGGGCGGAGTCGTCCTCGCGGTCGAAGAGGTGTCGAGCCACCGCCACCATGGCCCGGTGAGCATCCGGCGCCGCGACGGTCCGCGGCTCGTGGGCCCGCCGGTCGAGAATCAGGCGACCAGCTCGTGCCGGTGCGAGGGCTCGCTGACCTCGCACTGCAGGTGCCGCGGCGTCGCGAGAAGCGACGTGGTCAGTGCATGGGTGCCGAGCGCGTCACGGCGTCGAGCTCGCCGAAGAGCAGTGGTCTCTCCGCCGGCTGGACGAGCGCCGGCAGGACGAGCGCCGGCAGGGCGCGACCACGCCGCCGGCACGTGTCGAGTACGCCTGCCATCGTGGTCATCTCGCTCTCCGCTCTCCGCTCTCCGCTCTCCGCTCTCCGCTCCGGGCTCTCTGCTCCGGGCTCTCTGCTCCGGGCTCTCTGCTCCGGGCCGAGCCTTCGAGCTTACGAGATCCGTTGTCCGAAGTAAAGAGTTGCCTTGCTGCTGCGCTGCCGGCCGACAACTGGTGGGTCAGTCCGGCGCCTGCTCGTGCGGTCTGCCGGGCCGTCCTTCGGCCGGCGAAAGACGCCGGCTCAGGTTGACGGCGTGATCCCCGAGCCGCTCGTAGAAGCGCGCGAGGAGGGTGACTTGCGCGGCGACCGGAGGATGCATCGACCCCGCGGCCACCTCGACCGTCAACCGGTCGTGGAGGATGTCGAGCTCCTCGTCTGTCTCGTCGAGGTCGAGCACGTCGGCACTTCCGCTCGCGTACACCTCGGCTGCCCCCCTCCACATGTCGATCGCCACCTCCGACATGCGCTGCACGATGCCCCGGCTGACCGCGGTCATCTCGCCACCGAGCCCATAGACCGCGCGCTGTGCGATGTGCTCAGCGAGGTCCGCGCTCCGCTCGAGCTCTGAAAGGGCCGACAGCAGGCGGACGAGGCGACGGACGTCTGCAGAAGCCCCCACGATGGCATCGAGCTCCCGCCAGATGCCGTCCTCGACGGACTGGACCTGAGCGTCGATGTCCTCGTCGCCCTCGACGACCGACCGGCCGAGAGTGACGTCTGCGGAGAGGAGTGCCCACGTCGCCCGGGCAAGGGCTTCGGTGACCTGCGCGAAGAGGCGCAGCACCTCCTGTTCGGTCTCCGAGCTCATGGCAGGACCGACCTTAGCGAGAGGGCCGTGCGTCGGTTCGCCAGTGGTCCAGGGCCGGTCAACGGAAGGCCACGTGCCGGGCCAGGGAGGCGGGTCCCCGGGGGGCGGCGTCACTCGCCGGTGCTGCCGTCGATGAGCTCGCGCACGGCGTCCGCGTGGCCTGCGTGGCGCGCCGTCTCGTTGATCAGGTGGAGCAGCGTCCAGCGCAGCGTGGTGCCTTCCCGGCGGGAGTTCGGCGTGTCGAGCGGCAGCTCCCGCACGACCCGGTTGGTCTCTTCCGCCCTGTGCTGGTACGCGCGCGTCACCTCGGCGACCGACAGCTCGGGCCCAGGGAAGAATTCCTCTTCCGTGCGTACGATCGGTCCTCCGAGCATGCCGCCGTCGATCCAGCGGCGCTCGACGCCCACGAGGTGGTTGACGATCCCCACGAGCGGGAGCAGCTTTCCGTCAGGGCGACCGTGCGCGTCTTCCTCGCTCACCCCCGAGATGTTCCGGAGCACTGCGCCCCGCAGGAAGTCGAGCCACTCGATCAGCAGCTCTCGCTCGTCGCGGTGGTCGCGCGGGAAGGAGAAGACGGCGTCCTTTGGCATGGCACCACTGTAGGAACAGTGGACGTGCCGCGTGCGGGCTACGACGCCTGCGGTCGCCGCGGACGGCGCCGGCGCCCCGTGACCGCGGCTGCGAGCACGAGCGCCACGACGAGCACGAGCGCCACGAGGGAGATCGCCTCGCCGGCGAGAAGTCCAGGCGCGACGTAGCGCCACGTGAGGACTCCCCGTCCGCCCGGGACGCGGACCACCTGCACGACGCCGAGGCGGCGCACCCCGAGCGTCGTTGCGCCGGCTGCTCCCCGGTCGCCGCCAGAAGGGGCCCACGACGCGGTCCACCCCGGAGCGGCGGCGACGGCGCGCACCACCTCGACGCCGTGCGGCGAAGTGACGAGGGCAGAGAGCGGCTCGAGCGAGGGGCCCGACAGCCGGTCGACCGCGGCACCACGCAGCGAACGCCCCGGCACTGCGCGCAACGACAACGGCGCTCGTGCCCGCTGGTCGACGAACACCGTGAACGCGCCGTCCTGCTCTCCGTAGCGCCAGTGCGGTGCGACGAGCGCGTTCTGGAGCTCCCCGTCGAGCGCGAGGGGCCGACCGTCCGTGCTCTCGATCACCGGCGGGGAGGCGGTGACGCGCGCGTGGGGATCGACGGCGAGACCGACGGCGAGACCGACGGCGACGACCGGGGAGCGCCAGGCGGCGTCCCACGCAGAGAGGAGGGTTCGCGTGCCGGCGACTCCGGAGGCTCCGACGATGTGGTGGTGCAGCGACGTCGCCCAGTCGACGGCGCCGCCGGGGGAGAGCGCACCGACCCGAAGGCGCGAGGCGGCCGCTGCCGCGGCGCCAGGCGCCACGCGGATCTCCACTCGCGCCGAGCGCACCGGCAACGGAGCACCGAGGAACCAGGTCGAGGCTGCGGCCGCGCTCAGCCGGCGCGTGCCCGGTGCAGAGACGGTCCCGGTGGCGCGGCGCGCAGGGGTGACGAGGTACTGGGACGGGGTGAGCACCGCGCTCGTCGACAACGAGTCGAAGGCGCCGTCCACCGCCGCAGACGGTGAGAACACGTCCTGACCTCTTCCCGAGACGTCGTGGACTCCCGTCGCGGCGGCATAGTGCCCGCCGACGATCGAGCCGTAGCCCTGGACCGACCACGTGCCGTCGACGGCGTTGGCATCGGGGACGCCCAAGGTGGTGAGCTGCGAGGGATCGAGAAGGCCCGGGTCGTAGACCGCGAACCGTCCCGGCAGGTGCAGCGCCGCGATCGGGCGGACCGGCGGCGTCCTCACCGCCGACGCGACGCGCACCGCCGCGCTCGGGGCGCCTGCGGCTGCGGCCGTCCCCGTCCCGCTCGGCGGTGCTCCGACTGCGACCACGGTGGTGACGGCGAAGACGAGGAGGTCCACCACGACGAACGTGCCGGCGAGCGCACCGCGGAGGGTGGGAAGGAGCCGCGGACCCCAGGCGACGAGCGCCAACGCGCCGAGCGCGAGGAGGAGCGACGGAACGAGCCACGGCCCGAGCGACCTCGCGTCGGCCCCGGCCCCGGCCCCGACCCCCATCCACTCGAGGAACGACGGCCCGGCCGTGAGCGCGACCGCCACGAGCGCGATCACGCCGAGGGCTGGGAGGGCGCCGAGCACGCGTTCGGCGCCGTCTGCCGGCCCCGGTGAGGCAGGCTCGGCGTCGGCAGCGCCGCGGCCCGGGTTCCGCGCCCACGAGTCCAGCCAGTGGGCGAGGAGCACGGCGAGCGCAAGGTCGGCCACGAGGATGTTCCTGCTCTGGAGGCGCTGCCCGCTGACGAGAGGGATGTGGATAAGCACGTGCCAGAGCGGGGTGTGGTTGCCGAGGGTGAGGAGGATCCCCGCCGCGGCGATGACCTCCCACACCGCCCATTCGGGCACCGGGCGGGACCGGCGGAGCCTCGCCAAGAGCGCCGCGGCGGCGACGAGAGGGAGCAGGCCCACGTACCCGGACACCTCGGTGAGGTTGTAGTGGGCGAGGAACACCGGCTGGCCGAAGGAACCGGAGCCGCCGAGGAGGTCCGGCACTCCGAGGAGGGCGAGCCAGCGGGCCGGCAGGGACCCGGCGCCGAACAGCTGCGCGGTGACGTGCGCGCGCTGTGACACCGCCACCGCGGCGAGGCCCGGGACGACCTGGACCGCGCCGAGGCCCACCCCGGCGAGGGCTCCCGAGCAGACAGCCGCAGGGGCCTTCCACCGGGCTTCCTGGACGAGACGGACGGGCCGCCCGGGCCGCCCGGGCCGCCCGAGGCGCACGAGGCGCCACGCAGCGTAGAGCAGCAGCACGGCCGCCCCGTCGGTGACCGCGCGCGGCTCTCCCGAGAGGATCACGAGGGCGACGGCCCCTGCGAGGATCGCGGTCCACCGCATCAGGGAGCGTCCTGTCGCCGCGCCGTCGGTGAGCCGGAGGACCGCGAGCAACGCGACGGGCACCCAGCTCATGCCGATGATGAGGCCGATGTGAGGGACCTGGGCGGCCATGGCCCCGCCGAAGGCGTACGTCGTCGCGCCCGCCCAGCTCCCGAGGAGGCCCAATCTCGACGCCCGCAGGAACGCGAAACAGCCGAGGCCGGCAGTCGCCGCAGCGGCGACCAGGTTGACGGTCCAGCCTGCTGCCCCTGGCAGCACGGCGAACAGCCAGGTGAGGGGGTAGGCGGCTCCAGCGTTCCAACCTGCGAGGAGGGGTGCGCCGCCCCAGATGTAGGGATCGAAGACCGGGAGATGACCCGACCGGAGGTCGTGGCCGACGAGCTCGCGCAGCGGCAGGTTCTGCGTGAGGTCGTCGCCGGGCGCGACGGGATGTCCCAGGAGGGCGGGAAGGCCGTAGACGAGGAGCGGCAGTGCGACGAGGCTCGCGACGGTCGCCCGTCGTGCGAGCCCGGCGTGTGCCCGCGGCGGGCGCGACGCCGTCGACCGGGCTCGGGCCGGCTTCCCCGGCTCGCCTGGGAGCGCCGCGGTGCCCGCGATCCCCGCGGTCTCGATGGTCACCACCCGCAACTCTCGCAGCCCGGGCTCAGGATCCTCCAGCGGTCCGGGCCCATGCGCTCACGCGCGCCGCGACAGCCCCAACGGTGGCGCGCGTGGCGGTGTGAGGGAAGTGGTCAGAAGGCCATCTCCACGCGCCAGCGCGCCGTGATCTCCTCGTCCCCGAATCGCTCGATGGCGAGCTCTTCGGAAGTCGCGCGGTTCGCGCACCAGAGCCACAGCGCTTCTGCACTGCCGCGCAGCGCGACGTCGGCCTTCGCGTGCGCGCGCCGCGACGTCGCCTCGCCTCCCGGCCCCAGCTGCACGACCCACTCGCCGTCGGCATCGGTGCAGTGGAGGTGCACCGACTGGCCGGACCACACGTCGGGACGAAGCCGCACGGTCCGTGGCACAATCACGTTCAGGTGCTCGTCGATGCCGTCGACGGCGACCTCGGGGTCGATCCTCGAGGGCGTGCCGGTGGCCCGCTCGGCGTCCCAGGCGTGCAGCACGGTCTCGAGGGCCTGGCGCCGGTACCAGAAGCGCACCGACCGGGGTGTGCCGAAGGTCCAGCAGCCGGCATCGGGGTCCGCCGAGCCGAGGGCGTCGACCAGGCGCTCGGCCTGCCCCTTCGCCCACGTCCGCAGCGCCTGAGCTGGTCGGCTCTCGGGCGCCCGACCACGCTCCGCGCGGACCTCGGTGGTCACGGTCTCCGCGGCCCAGCCCCAGACGAGGCCCATGTGGACCAGCAGGTCGGCGAGCGTCCACTCCGGGCACGTCGGCACGGACACGTCCATGGCGCCGGCCGCCGAGTCGAGCAGCGCGTCGGCCCGGTCGCGGAGGACTTCGAGGTGCATTGCGGGCTCCACAGCGCCGAGGCTATCGGTGCGCCGACCGAGCGCGCCCCCAAGCCGTCGAGCACGGCGTTGCGAGCGGCGTCAGCGGCCGCGGTACTCGGTGTGACGCTGCGTGCGAGCCACGATGACGCGAGCGCCGACCAGCAGCAACAGCACCATCGCGACGAGGATCAGGCCTGCGTCGTAGGAGAGGTCGTTCGCGTGCTGCGATGGGTAGCTCCAGTACTGGTACACGAGGTACGTGAGGTAGCCGAACCCGTGAGCGCGGACCAACGATCCTGTCCACACTGTGCTGGAGAACTCCGCCGTGAAGAGCAGCGGCGCGGTCTCCCCTCCGGCGATCGCGAGGGCGATCAGCAGCCCCGTCACGATGCCCGGGGCCGCGCTCTTGAGCACCACCCTTCGCATCGAGTGACCCATCGACATGCCGAGCGCCTCGGCGCCCTCGCGGTAGCTCGTCGGCACCTGGCGCAGCGCCGTCTCGGTCGCCTTCGCGATGTAGGGCACCACCATCACCGACAGCACGAGCAACGCCGGGAGCAGCGAGAAGTCCCAGTGGAGCCCGACCACGAGGGCCACATAGCCGACGTAGCCCAGCACGATCGAGGGGACGCCAGAGAGGACGTCGGCGGCCATGCGCAGCCAGGTGCCGCCCGCCCCGCCGCGTCTGGTCGGCCGCGACAGCTCGGCGAGGTGGATGCCCGCGAGCACCCCGACGCTTCCCGCGATCACGAGGACGCCGGCCATCAGCACGAGCGTGCCCACGATCGGGCCGAGGAGGCCGCCGTTCTCACCTTGGAGGTTCGTCCACAGGACGCTCCACTGCCAGTGCGGAGCGGCCTTGCTGATGACACCGGCGAGCAGCCAGACCGCGGGAGAGAGCACGAGCAGGAGCGCGAGGACGGTGCCGGCCCGAAAGAGGACCGTAAAGACGGATCGGCGTCGGGCGCGCGGCATCTCTTCCTCTCAAGCGCCGCGGCCGACGGGTCCGCCCAGCCGGGAGGTCCGATGCACGATCCAGCGGGCGGCCAGGTTCACGAGGACCGAGATGACGGCGAGGACGAGCGCGAGCTCCGCGATGCTGGCGACGGCGAAGCCGGTGCCGTCGGTGAGCGAGGAGTCGAGCTGCGTCGCGATCGCGGCCGCGATCGTCGACATCGGTGAGTAGACGTTGGGCGCGAGCTGGAAGATGGCCCCGACGGTGAGCACGAGTGCCATCGTCTCGCCGAGGGCGCGGCCGAGCCCGAGGACCGCGGCACCGATGATCCCCGAGCGCACCCAGCGGAGCGTGATCTTGCTCGCCACCTCGAAGTCGGTCATGCCGAGCGCCTCCCCACCCTCCTTCGGGAGCGCGGGCACCTGTCGGAACAGGTCGGCGGTCGTGGCGGTGATGATCGGGACGATCATGAGCGTCAGGACGAAGCTGCCGGTGAGGAGGCCCTCCCCGTGCCCGACTGTGCCCTTGAAGAACGACAGGACCGGTACGTCGGGGAGGTGGTCCGCGAGGAACGGATAGAGCGTCTTGGAGAGGGCGGGGCCGAACGTGAGCACCCCCCACAATCCGAGCACCACGCTCGGCACCCCCGCGAGAAGCTCGATCGCGAAGCCGAGCGGTCGCGAGACCCAGCGCGGGAGCCGCTCGGTCAGTGCGAAGGCGCAACCGATCGAGATCGGGAGCGCGATGACGACGGCGATGGCCGAAGTCTGGAGCGTGCCCGCGACGAGCGGCCACGCTCCGTAGGACGAGCCCACCGGGTGCGCCACCCCGTCGGTGCGGGTGGTCGCCGCGTAGGTGCTGCCGATCTTCCAGGCGGAACCCGTGAAGAACCCGCCGCCGTTCACCTTGACCGCTGGGTAGGCCTTCAGCGCGAGGACTGCGACGACGAACACGAGCGCGGCGAACGGGAGAAGGACGGCCACCCGCGCCCCCCACTTCCAGGCCCCTGTCTCGCCGGCGCGCAGCACCGCGGCCATCCGCGCGAGCCTGGGTTGCCCCTGCGCCTGCGAGCGCCGGCCGGGAGGCGCGGGCCGACGGTCCGCGCCTCCCTCCAACGTGGCCATCGCCTGCCGCCTCAGAGCGTGACCTGGGCCCGGCTACTTGATCGCCAGGATCTGGTCGTACGAGTCGTTTGCGACCTTGAGCGGAAGCGGCCGGAACCCGACCTGGCTCAGGTAGCTCTGTGTGTTCCCGTCCTTGGGGTTGATCGCCCACTCGAGCACGGAGCGGACGGTCTTCGCGACACCGGTGCTCGACTGCTTCTTCGACACGATCGCGTACTCGTAATTGATGATCGGGTAGCCTGTCTTGACCCTGCCGTCGATCATCGAGATGGCACCTGTCTTGGGGGTCTTCGTCACGAACCCGGCGGCCTCAGCCGCGATGGTCGCCGAGGTCGGCATCACGTACTGGCCCGTGCCGTTCCTCAGCTGGGCGTAGGTCAGGCCGTCTCCGAGAGCCTGGGTCTGGTAGCTGATGCCGATGTAGGCGATGCAGCCCGGCGTTGTCTTGCAGCCAGCGACCATGCCGGAGTTCCCTGTCTCTGCGAGCTCGTGCGCGCCCTTCGGCCATGTCACGGACGTGTTGTAGCCGACCGTCTTCGCCCAGGTCTTTGTCGAGTCGGTCAGGTAGGTCGTGAAGAGGAACGTGTCGCCACTGCCGTCTGACCGGTGCAGCGCGACGATCGGGATGTTCGGAAGCTTCACCCCCGCGTTCAGCCTCCGGATCGCCACTGCGTTCCACTTCTTGATCTTGCCCTGGTAGATCTCGGCCAAGATCTTGCCGTTGAGCTTGAGGTGGTCGGTCACGCCTGACAGGTTGTAGAAGATCTCCTGCGCCGAGATGGCGAGCGGGATGTTCTCCAGGTTCGGGTCCTGCTGGAGGTCGGAGCTGGAGAGGTACGCGTCGGACGCGCCGATCTGAATGGTTCCGGTGATGGCGTAGCTGATGCCCTTGCCCGAGCCACCGGCTGCGGTCTGGAGCGTGACGTTGCGGTACTTGGCCTCGTAGCCAGGCGCCCAGAGGTTCCAGAGCGGGTAGAGGAGCGAGCTGCCCGCTTCGCTGATCGTGCCGCCTGCGGGCGGCTGCACGCCGAGCTCCAGGCGCTGGCCCGTCTTGTTGTTCGCATGTGCGTCGTGTGCTGCCGTCGCGGCGCCGGCCATGCTGCCGGCGGCCGCGATCGTCATTGCCGCGCCGGCGAGCGCCGGCACGAGCATCTTGGCTCGGAGCTTCCGAGTCACGTGGCCTCCTTGTGTCGTTGGTTGGTGTCGTCGGTGTCGTCGGTGTCGTCGGTGTCGTCTGTGTCGACTGTGTCGAGGTGAGCGGGGTCGAGGTGAGCGGGGTCGAGGTGAGCGGGGTCGCGGGGTCGCGGGGTCGGGTCAGCCGAACCGCCCCATGACGTACCGCTCGGTCTGAGGGCTCGCCGGCCGCTCGAAGAGGTCTTCGGTCCGGCCGTGCTCCACGAGCCGGCCGTCGTAGAAGAACATCGTCCGGTGCGAGACCCGGCGTGCTTGGCCGAGGTTGTGCGTGACGACGATCAGGGAGAGCGCCGGCACGAGCTCCGCGAGCATCGCCTCGACGTACTCGGTCGAGATCGGGTCCAGCGACGACGTGGGCTCGTCGAGCAACAGCACGTCCGGCCCTACGGCCAGCGCACGGGCCAGGCACAGG
>JAKATH010000084.1 GCA_021828055.1 Actinomycetes bacterium | reverse complement strand
ACCCGTGCTCCGTCAAGCCGACCTCCCGCCTGACACCAGCGTCCCGTGGTGGGGAAACCGAACCCTGCACTACGAGATCAGCTGAACCTTGCCCCGAACCAGTTGTGCGGAAGTCGGCGTTAGCGACAGGGACATCGACCTCGGACCGGTGAGAAGTGAGCCTGGGTACAGAGGACGGGTGAGGCGAGGTGATCACGGCGTCGTGGACGACTCCACATGATACGGATTCCCGAGAATGAAGCTCCCCCGCCGCGCCTCACGCACGAGATCGGGCTTGCTCCTGTGAAGGAACGTCCGCAGGTCTGGAACCCCTGGACGGACAGTGTCGTCGAGCGCATCGCAGAGCTGCTGCGCCGACATCGACGATTCCGCAATCGCGAGGTGCCGCAGAACTGCCGAAACCGGACTCCGTTTCTCAGGACCAGGGACGAGACATGCGCCCAGCTGTTCCTCGGCGTTGTTGACGGTAGCCATTGCCTGGTTCGCCTGCTCCATGAGGAACTTGCCGGACTCGACGGCGAAGTTCCGGATCATCTCCTTCCGCTCCTCCGGCTGCTTGCGGTACAGGTAGATACCACCGACCACGAGGACAGCGAGAATCACGTAGGCGGCAGGGCCGACGCGATCCGCCGCCCACTTCGTTACCCCACCCACAGCAAGCACCGGTGCAGCCGGAAGAACGGCAACCGCCTGCAACTGCGTCTCCCCTGCGCGCACCTCGATGACGGCAAGGATCGCGTCGACGCCCTGGTTCGGGGTGCGCACGCCCAACGGCGCGAAGTCCTTGTGGTTCCGGGTCAGGAGGATGCACGGCGACAGCAGCGCCGCCAGTGCAGCGGCCGGGTAGTCGTCGGGGTCACGGGCAAGGACGGCAGCGGCACGGGGGTCCAGCTTGCGCAGCCCATCCGAGAGGGACACCACCGAGATCAGGGGAAGCCAATGGTCCCCGAAGAGAGAACGGAGCTGTGAGACGTGGACACCCATCTGGTCGGCGAACCGAGGTAGGCGCTCCCACGTCTCAATGAGCGTCTCCTTCTCCATGAAGAGGCGGGCCTTGCCAGACTCGGCAAGGTGAAGGGTTGCCGGCACGCGACCCTGGGCGAGCTGGTAGTGGAGTCCGTTGCGGACGCAACTCGTGTCGAGCACAACTGGAATACGCTGGCGACGCAGCTCGGCCAGCATCGACAGCCGTTCGAGCGCGGCGGGATCGAATCCCGCTGAGACCCTGGGACGAACCCCGTCCCATCCGTCGAACACGCTGGTCACCGGCGACCAGCGTACTGGCGCACGACGTGCCCCTTTGAACCAACGGACGAAGCGATCTCCGAGCGGAGAAGGCCGTTGCCCGCAGAGATGGACCTTTCAGGTGGTTTCAGGTGGCGATAACGAATCGGGCGCGTTCGGCCCGGAGCATCTCGAACGGCGTGAGGTAGCGCACGCCCACGCCTAGGCAAGCGTTGGGGATCTTGATCTTCTTCGTGGAGTGGGCGACGACTTCGTGGGTGACCACCACGTGGTGGTGGGCATGGGCGTGGGCGACGAGGTAGTAGTCGGCGTCTTGCAGGAAGGTCACGACGGCAGCCGGCTCGTACCCGGCGCCGTTGGCCCAGGTGCTGGTGGCCTGCAGGCTCGGCACCACGGTCGCGTCAGCCTCGAGGAAGAACGCGTCGGGTCGCTCGCTGGCCCAGATCGCGAGGTCGTCGTCGACGGCGTCGAGCTCGATGGCGACCTTGTCGATGCTGAAGACCGTTCCCGCCTGATGGGCGTGATCGATCCAGTCCCAGAACGCGGGGCAGAAGTCGAAGCCGTAGTGGCGGTTCTTGGCCTCGATGAAGACGTTCGTGTCGAGCAGGTAGGCCATCAGCCGATCCCGAGCCGGCTGACCAGCTCCTCGAAGGTCGACAGCTTCTTCAGCCCCAGCATCTGGAATGCGTCGCGGTGCAGGGTCTGGCCTTCGAGGGTGCTGACGATGACCGCGCGGGCAAAGCGCTTGGACACCCGCGCCGGCTGGGTGTTGAAGAAGTTGCCGCCGCTCCCCGATCGCTCTCCGAGGATCTCCATGACCCTGGTCAGTTCGTCCTGGTAGGCGGTCTGGTATTCCTCCCAGCTCAGCCGGCCAGCGTCGTGGACGCGGCGGAGGACCACGAGGGTGCTCACCTTGAACGTGCGAGCGAGCGACTCCAGCTGGTCGGCCACTGCCACGTCCGGAGACAGCGCGTCGCGTAGGGACCCCAGGGGTACGAGTACCTCGGCGGCGACCTGGTTGCACCAGCGCTCGACCGGGCTGGTCGGTACCGTCCCGAGGTCGGCGTTGTCGAGCGCGGTCTCGCCCAAGAACAGGTGGACGAGCTCGTGGGTAAGCGTGAAGATCTGGGCAGCCTTGGTGTCGGCGCCGTTCACGAACACCAGCGGCGCCATCTGGTCGACGAGGGAGAAACCGCGGAACTCCTCGGGGTCGAGCTTGCGGTGCGTGTTGGCGCCGACGACCCCGCTCACCATCACGAGCACGCCCAGCTCCTCGGCATGGTCGACGAGGGTTCGCAGCGCGTCTGACCAGGTGTGACCGCGCTCGCTCGGGTCGAACCTGAGCGTCGTCCTGACCTGCTCGGAGGCTTCCACGAAAGGAACCGACGTCGTCAGCGACCCGACGAAGCCGACCGGATCTTCCCTGGTCACCTGGGCGAAATCCCGATACCACTCCTGTCGCTGCTGGCAGGCGAAGATCGTGTCGAGAAGGTCGGGACTCGGACGGGACACCCCGACGTCGCCCATCGTCCGGTAATCGGGGATCGGAACCTGCTCCTCGGGGGGCTCGGGGAGGAACAAGAACCCGATTGGCGTGTGCGTCGCTCGGGCGAAGTCTTCGAGCTGCTTGAGCGTCGGCGTCCGCTCTCCGCTCTCCCACTCGGTGAGCTTCGGGAACTTGTGGTTCAGGTCGTCAACGCCCAGACCAGATCGCTCGCGTGCCCATATGAGCAGCCGAGGCCTCACGGCAGCGCGCACCGAGGTGGTCATCGGGCGACCGTACCGTCGGGCTGTGACGGGCTCTCTCCTGAGCCGGGGGCATCAATGAGCGCCCGGTCAAGGGTGACGACGATCTGGCGGTAGAGGTCGTCGACCTCAGACGGGCAGTCGGTCTGCTGTGCGACCCATCTGCCCCTGCGGATGTTGCTCCTGCCAACCTCAACTTTGGCCTCAGCCAACTTGCCGGGAGCGGCTGCTTCAATGAAACCTTCGACAGCCTCGGCGCTGCCGGTCCAGCCCGTGGTCAACGTGAGCACGCCGTGGCGGGTACCGAGTTCCACCTGCTCGTCCCAAAGTGCCTGTGTCATGCGCCGCGTGTCCTTCCCACCGTTACCCGCGCGGTCGGTGAACCGCTTCAACTCGGGGAAGTCGATCCCGGCCTGCTCGATCTGGCGGAAGATGTGGTCTCTCCAGTTGGTCTCGACGTCAAACGACTTGCCGTCGCAGACGACGACCCACGGGATACCGAACCCGTGCAGGACCGACAGGACGGTGCGGAACCCGCTGTCTCCGGGGGCGCTGTAGAAGCCAATATCCCGTGCTGCCGGTGCGCCTAGTTCTTCTGCCGCTTTGCTCTTGGCGCACCAGATCGGGAGCGCTCCCTGCTCGGTCGGTCCGGAAACGATGACTGCGCCGCGAGAGAAGAGCAGGGACCGTGCGTCGGCCGAGAGTGCGAACTCCTGCGTGATCTTGGCCACGTCTCCTGCGTCGAGTGCCCGAGGCAGGAGACGGCAACGGGAGCCTCCTCCGTCATTGCTGATCCGAAGCAGACGCGTCAGATGGCCGGCTTCCTCCATCGGTACGAGATGGGGTGAGTGGGTGACGAGCAGGACCTGACCTGGCACCGTTCGCAGGGCCTGTCGCAGGGCGGTCTGCCAAGTGGGGTGCAGCGACACGCCGGGTTCGTCGAGGACCGTGAGCCGGTCGGGCGCGCTCACGAGCGCTTCGGCGAGGACGAGCGCCTCCCACGTGCCGGCACCGAACAGCTGAATCGGACGCTCCCGCCGCGGCGTGGGGTCGTCGGTCGTGTTCCAGCCGATGACCGTGATGATGCTGCCGGGCTGGCCTTCGTCTCCCCCTTCGTTGTCTCCGCCGGCGACCGCAACCTGGCCTGCCCCTACCGGTGCGGTGGTAGCAACCGGCATCCGTGCTGCGGCGAAGGTGACGTCAAAGGCGCGGCCCGGCGCCAGTCTTTCGAACTGTTCTCGGATCGCCTCGAACGCTTCGCGCTGCTGAAGCGTGGCGCCGTTCTTGAGTTCGAACAGGCGCAGCGGCAGAAACCCGGGGTCGCGCGGCGGTACCGGGCCTGCTAGGAGCTCCCATGGGTAGATTCCGGCACGCCAGGGGATCGTGCCGCCGACGCCCAGGCCACGGAACTGCTCACCGAGGACGACCAGGCTCTCCGTGAGGTTGAGGCGCAACGCGCGTGAGAGCCCGAATGCTTGTTGGCCACCCGGCATGAACACACGGAAGCCGAGCAGGTTGGCGGCGGCACGGAACGGCTCGTGCTGATCGTTGACCGCGCCGGTGCCGAGCCGAATCACCAGGTTGGTCAATCTCTTGTCGGCTGGCGGGCAGAGTGCGCTGAGCGTGAAGTGCGGGAGCTGATCGCGCAGCGGTGGCGGTGGGCTGGGATTGCCGCTCGGGCCGAACAGCGCCTCCGAGAGCCTCGTCTCGGAGGTCGTTGGGCCAACGGCGGTGCCATGCGCAACGATGCTGGCCCAGTAGCTCGGCGTGAAAAGGACCCAGTCATAGGGCGACCCGTCGACCTCGAACTCGTACCGTGCTTCCCAGAGGCCGTCGTCGTAGCCGGGGTGTCGGAACACCAAAGTGCCGGCGAACAGGGGAAGGAGCGCCCTCTCGTCTACCTCCGCAGTTACCCACGCAGCGAGCAGCGCCTTGCGATCCTCGTCTCCGGCCTGAGACTCGTCAGAGAGGGTCGCCAGGAGCGCAGCTCGAACGAACGCCACTAGCCGCGTGCGCTCGGCTGGCTTCGTGAACTGCACCCCGAGGCGGATCTCCATAGGAGTGCCCGGAGCAGAACCGTCGTGCATGGCCTGTACGTACGACGAGAGCATCGCGTCCGCTGGGGTCGGAGGTGCAGCCCCTGACCGGCTGCGCTCGTCGGCCCAGTCGACGAGCTTGGTGACCAGATCGAGGACGCGGACGATGTTGGTCTTCCCCGCGCCGTTCGGCCCGACGAGCACCGTCAGGCCATCGTCGAGTTGGAGGGCGAACTGGTCGAACGACAGTAAGTTCGACACGTGAAGGGATGACACCCTCACTCTGTGCCCTCGCCTCCGTGGCCGAGAGACAGGGCGATCTCCGTGAACTGGGCGAGCGCTGCTTCCAGGTCCTCGATGATCTCGGCCGCGATGAGCTCAGGGGCAGGCAGGTTGTCCGCGTCCTCGAGAGACTCGTCGCGCAGCCAGAAGACGTCGAGACTCGCCTTGTCTCGGCCGACCAGCTCCTGGTACGAAAAACGGCGGAAGCGCTCGGATTCGACTCGCGCGGTGCGGTCCTCGGCTTGGTACGCAGCGATGAAGTCGGCAAGGTGCTCGTCGCGAAGAGGGTTCTCCTTCAAGGTGAAGTGCTGGTTGGTCCTCAGGTCGTAGACCCACAGCTCCCTCGTCCAGGGTGTCTCGGAGGCCGGCTTGCGATCGAAGAACAGCACATTTGCCTTGACGCCCTGGGCGTAGAACACCCCGGTCGGAAGCCGCAACAGGGTGTGCACGTCGCACTCGTGGAGGAGCTTGCGACGCACCGTTTCACCGGCTCCTCCTTCGAACAGCACGTTGTCGGGAACGACGATCGCCGCCCGCCCCTCGATCTTGAGGAGGGTCTTCACGTGCTGGACGAAGTTGAGCTGCTTGTTCGACGTGCTTGCCCAGAAGTCGTCTCGTACGACGGTGAGGTCCTCGCGCTTGGCCTCGCCGTCGGCGCCAACGACGGTGACCGACGACTTACGACCGAAGGGGGGATTGGTGAGCACCATCTCGAAGCGATCCCCTGGATCGGCTTTGAGGGCGTCGTCAACCCGGATGGGGCTCTCGGCGTCCGCTGCGCCGATCCCGTGAAGTAGCAGGTTCATCGCGCAGAGGCGCGCCGTGTTGTCGACGATCTCCCAGCCGTGCAGCGCGTCGTAGCGCAGGTGTTGCTTTTCATCAGGGTCGAGCAGGGAGTTCGAGCTGACCAGTTGGTCATGGGCGGCGAGCAGAAAGCCTCCGGTTCCACAGGCGGGGTCACAGATCGTCATGCCTGGCGCGGGTCGCATGACCTCCACGATGGCCTTGATGAGAGGGCGTGGGGTGAAGTACTGGCCCGCACCGGACTTCGTGTCCTCGGCGTTCTTCTGCAAGAGACCCTCGTATGCATCGCCCTTCACGTCCGCGTCGAGGATCATCCATCGTTCCTGGTCGATGAGGTCGACGATCAGTCGTCGGAGTTTCGCTGGGTCTTGGATGCGGTTCTGGGCCTTGCGGAAGATCACCCCGATCATTCCGGGGTGCTTGCCGAGGTCGTTCAGCATCTTGATGTAGTGGGCTTCGAGCTCCTCGCCGTCTCGATCGAGCAAGGACTGCCAGTCGAGTCCGTACGGCACCACGGGCTCCCGATTGAACGGTGGCCGGGTCTGCTCATCTGCCATCTTCAGGAACAGCAAGTAGGTGAGCTGTTCGACATAGTCGCCGTAGGAGAGCCCGTCGTCGCGCAGCACGTTGCAGTAGTTCCAGAGCTTCTGCACGAGGGCCTTGGGGTCAGTCATGCCCGTTGCCTCTGCCGTAGCTTCGGTGCGTCCGCTCGCGCGGAAGTGATGCGAGCCAATAGCTCGGGCGCAGGTTCATCGGGCGGATCCTGTAAAACGAGGCGACCGGAGAACGCTCGAGCGAGGATGGCCCTTCGCAACGCGTTGGAACGAGCGAGCGCGCTCTCGATTGATCTCGATAACGACTGGGCGATTGTGGTCTGCCGTTCGTACTCGTGCAGCCGCCGAGCCTGCTCCTCTACGGGCGGAAGTGGAAGGGGAAGAGACGCGAGCTTCGTACCGTTGATGTTCGCCTGGCCCACCTGCTGCGTTCGAACCGACGTCGCCCACCTTCGGCCTGCGGGGCTGTTGAGGTAGAGGGCGACCCATCTCGGGTCGCATCCATCCGTGAGTCGCACGCGGATGAGATATGACGCGAAGCACGCTGCTCCGTCCTCACCGGAGTAAACGGCGGACTTCCCAACCAACTCCGGACTATTGGTCCGATTGAACAGCAGGTCCCCGCGGCGAAGAGCGAACTTCGACGCGTCGGGATCATCTCGGGGAAGGAACTTCACGCCGGCTGACAGATCGACTCGGCCGCCTTGAATGTTGCCCATCCGAACGATCGGCATCCCGTCCTCGTGATCGTCCGTGGCCTTGGCTGACGAGCCGTAGGTTTGGTCCTCGGTGACATCGGACAGCGACTTAAACGGCCAGTCACCGGACAGTGCACGCACCATTGCCGCGGCTTTCAGGTGGTTCACTCGGCGTTCCGCCGACGTGAGCGCGCTCGACCCCGCATCCAGCCGCGAGAACTGCTCCTCGATGGCCGCGACGATCCGCTCTTGTTCGGGTAACGGCGGAAACACAAATCTGTGGTTTCGTAGTTGGTCGCCCGATATCGCAGAGAACGTCGAACCCGTCGCGATGGATGCGAGGCGATCCGCGGTGGCTCTGATCTGGTACAGAACGAATTTCGTAGTGGTGACCGCCGTTGGACGAAGAGCCGCAAGACCGCGACCGATGACACACTCAAAGGGAGCCAGATTCGTAGGCCCTACCGGCGCCCGTACGGAGACCAGCACGTCACCTGGCTGGGCACGTTTGTTTCCCTCGGTAGTCCACTTCCTCGCCGTCGGGTAGAGGGCACCAAACTCCGCTTTCCCTTGAAAGAAGGGTAAGCCGTGACGGTCGTCGTTGTATGCGCTGCCGGGCGGCGACTGGCCGAGGATCACATCGCAGACAGTGCTAAGCGTCGTTTCAACCCAGCTATACGGAATGCTCATGCCGCCAATACCTCCGTCAGCTCGTCGAGGAGGGGTGTGAGCTGCTCGCCGAACAGCTCGTACGCCTTCCCAAGTCCGCCGTGCTGGACGAACGGCACGCCTTCAAAGTCCTCTGCGTTGATCACAAGCGACGCGGCGATGTGGTCACGGATGCGCCCGAGCCACACCAGTTGCTCGTCGGTAAAGGTACGACCCGCGGTCTCTTGCTGCGCGATCCAGGTTGAGAAGCGTTCCTGGACGAGGTCGGGGAATGGGACGAGCTCGTCGTCCTGCGCGAGCGCGAAGCGGACCAGCGAGACGATGTTCGTCAGGACGCGGCCCGGTGACCCGTGGACCTTCGAGCGGTCGAGGGTCTCGTACGCCTGCCAGAGCTGCTCGGGCGTCCAGCGATACGGCGGCCGGCCGATGGCGTGTGCCAGCTCCTTGATCTCCTTGAACGTAAGGCGCTGCGAGTACGGTCGGCTGTAGAGGATCTGTAGGGCGGTGATCTCGTCCTTGTGCTCCTCGATGAACGCCTGGAACGACTCGACGGTGTGCCGGGCACGGTCGGTGGCGTCGAGCGAGAAACCGGCGTCGACGAGGACATCCTTGGAGGCTTCGTCGATGAGCTGCTCGTACGACCGACGGACATCGATGAGCTTGGTGCGCAGCTCCGGGTTGTCGAACGGCCGCGCTGCAGCCTCGATCAGCTCGGCCTTGGCCGTTGCGACTTCCTCGAGGTTCGGCTCGTCCTTGCCGGTTGCCCGGCGAGCTTCGGCAAGGTGGCGATCGGGGTCGAGGGCGTCGACGAGGAGATGGGCCAAGTCCTGTAAGCGGGCACCGGCCGCCTCTTCGAGCTCTGCCCGGTCCTCCTTGGTGATGCTGCGGTCGAGTCGGGCGATGCGTGCCGCGACCGAGGAGATGAGATCGGGATCGCGCTCACCGTAGGCGAGGCGCTGGAGGAGCTTGTCGAAGGGCACTCCGGGCTGGCGCTCGAGCGGGACCGTGTCGTGGAGATCGGCCTCGGTCACCCCGACGGCGTCGACGATGACGAAGCGATCCTTGACCCGCGCGTCAGGGGTGACCCCTTGGAGGTCGGTCGGGTTGATCACCCGGACGCCGCGGCCCTTCATCTGCTCGAAGAAGTTGCGGGAGCGGACCATGCGCATGAAGAAGACGCATTCGAGGGGCTTCACGTCGGTGCCCGTCGCGATCATGTCGACGGTGACCGCGATGCGGGGGTTGTAGCTGTTGCGGAACGAGGCGAGCAGGTCCTCGGGACGCTGGCCCTGGGAGCCCGAGCGGTAGGTGATCTTGGCGGCGAAGTCGTTGCCCTTGCCGAACTCCTCGCGCACGACCTGGACGATGTCGTCGGCGTGGCTGTCGTCCTTGGC
>JAKATH010000009.1 GCA_021828055.1 Actinomycetes bacterium | reverse complement strand
CGGCGGTCGTGATCCCGAGGCCGGCGGAAAGCGCGTCCGCGAGGTGCGCGGCGTCCCCGAGCTTCCCCAGCTCCACCACGAACGTCCGCACTCCCAGCGCACGTTCCAGGTCGCGGCCCACCTCGAGGGCGAGACGCGTCTTGCCGACACCGCCGGGTCCGAGGAGCGAGACGAGCCGGAACCGCCCCAGGGCCTCGGCGACGGCCGCCCGCTCCGCCTCCCGTCCGACGAAGCTCGACGCCGGCGACGTGCTCGGAGGGTCCGACGCCGTGACGATCGTGAAGCTGCGAGCGATCGGCGAGTCGGCCATCGAGTTCGTCACCCCCAACCCCGGCTATCGGGCGGCGACGAACGCGGGCGCGTCGTCCCTTTCCTTCCTGCCCGCACCCGGCCGTCGCGCTGCTCGTGGGAACCTACGTCTCTGCGGAAACCTACATTGCGGCTGCAAACGCGGAAAAGGGACTTTCGGCACTTGTGGGGCTCACGAAGCGCTCCGGGCGGATCGTGGAGCGAAGCGGCGGTGACGAGATCATTCGACGGCGACCCAGCGGCCCGCTGCGCCCGGACTTTCGCTCCGGGGGCCTTCGAGGCAAAGCTGTGGGCGTGTCCGAACGATCCCGCGAGCTCCCCCGAAGGTCGTGCCTCTCCACCCCCGGGGCCAACGAGAGGCACATGGCGAAGGCCCCGACCGTGCAGGCCGACATGACGTTCCTCGACCTCGAGGACTCCGTCGCCCCGGCCGAGAAGGTCGCGGCGCGCCGGAAGGTGGTGGACGCGATCAAGACCCTGGCCTGGGACGAGCGCGTCCTGTGCGTGCGGGTGAACGCCTGGGACACCGAATGGACGTACGGCGACGTGATCGAGGTGGTGGGCGGCGCGGGGGAGCGCCTGGACGAGGTGATGCTGCCCAAGGTCCAGTCTGCCGCAGAGGTGGTCGCGCTCGACCTCCTCCTCACCCAGGTCGAGAAGCGCTCGGGGCTGCCCGTCGGGCACGTCGGCATCGAGGCGCAGATCGAGACCGTCCGGGGCCTCATCCACGTCGAGGAGATCTGCGCCGCCTCGCCCCGCTTGGAGACGATCATCTTCGGCCCGGCGGACTTCGCCGCGTCCATGGAGATGCCGGTCCTCACCGGCGGGGTCGCGGTCCCTGAGTACCCCGGCGACCACTTCCACTACGTCTTCTCGAAGATCCTCATGGCCGGGCGCGCGAACGGGTTGCAGGTGATCGACGGCCCGTACCTGTACGTCCGCGACCTCGAGGGCCTGCGGGAGTTCTCGCAGCGCACGAGGGTCCTCGGCTTCGACGGCAAATGGGCCCTCACGCCCGACCAGGCCGCCGTCCTGAACACGGTGTACTCGCCGACCCAGGAGCAGTTCGACCGCGCGTGCAGCATTCTCGAGGCCTATCGCAAGGCCACCGACGAGGACCGGACGGGCGCGGTGATGTTCGGCGACGAGATGATCGACGAAGCGAGCCGGAAGATGGCGCACAAGTTCGTCGTCCGCGGCGAGCGCGCGGGCCTCCGGCGGTCGACGGACTGAGCCTGCCGAGGTCGGCGTCAGCCGGGCTTCAGCCGTACCGCTCCACCAGGCGCCTGGCGATCACCTTCAGGGCCAACGTCTCGTCGGCTCCTTCGAAGATCGAGAGCACCCGCGCGTCCACGAAGTACCGGCTCACCGCGTACTCCTCCGCGTACCCCATGCCGCCGTGGATCTGCATCGCCTCGCGGGTCACCCACTCCGCTGCCTTGCACACGTAGGCCTTCGCCATCGAGGCCTCGAGCGCCGCCTCGCCGCTGGCCATCAGCCGCGCGACCGCGTAGGCGAACTGACGCGATGCCTGGATCAGCACTGCCATCCGGGCGAGCTTGGCTCGCGTGAGCTGGTAGTCGATGACCGGCGTGCCGAAGACCTTGCGTTCGCTGGCGTACGCGAACGCCGCCTCGTACGCCGCCTGCATGACCCCGAGCGCACGCGCCGCGGTCTGCAGACGCCCGTTCTCGAACCCCTGCATCTGGATGTAGAAGCCCTTCCCGAGACCTTCTTCCCCCCCCACGAGGTGCTCGCCGGGAACGAGCCAGTTCTCGAACGCGAGCTCGTAGGAGTGCATGCCCCGGTAGCCCAGCGTGTCGATCGGCCGCCCCTCGAGCTTCCCGCCGCCCTCCTGGCGGAGCAGGAAGCCCCTGCCTGTGGCGGGCTCCTTGTCGACGACGAAGAGGGAGAGCCCGCGGTGCCCCTTGGAGCGGTCCGGGTCGGTCCGGGCGAGCAGCATGAGCACGTCCGCGCGGGCGCCGAAGGTGCACCAGGTCTTCACGCCGTTCAGGACCCAGCCGCCGGCCGCGGGCGACGCCGTCGTGGCGATGCCGGCCACGTCCGACCCGAAGTCCGGCTCCGTGACGGCGACTGCGGCGAGGAGCTCGCCGCTCGCCAGCCTGGGGAGCCACCGTCGCTTCTGGTCGTCGGTGCCGCCGTGGACGAGCGCGCGGGTGAGGATCTCCGGCCGGGTGATGAGCGAGCCGCCGATGCCCAGCGACCCCCAGGACAGCTCCTCGGTGGCGACGACCATTCCGAGGTAGTCGCTCTCGGCGCCGGTCGCGGAGCCCCCGTACTCCTCGGGCACCGAGAGGCCGAACCCGCCGAGCTCGGCCAGCCCCGAGATGATCTGCTCGGGGATGTCCGCGTTCGCGCGATGGACGTGCTCGGCGTGCGGCCGGACCTCGTTCTCCGCGAAGCGGTGGAAGGTCTCGCGGGCGAGCTCGAATTCCTCTGGCAGGTGGCGCGCGCCCGCTTCGCCGCAGAGCGCTGCAAGGGCTCCGGGGTCGCGGTGCGCGGCGACGAAGTCGTCGGCGGGGTCGAGCAGGCCCTCTTCGACCTGCCACGACCGCGCCCTGCCGGCGAGCTTGGCCCGGAGGTCGGCCACCACGTCCGCCACGAACGCGCACGCGATGCGCGTCTCGACGTGCCCGTGGTGGCCGTAGCCGACGGCGGCGCGCGCCGTCGCGACGGCTGCCGCTGCGTGCGCGACGTCGTAGGCGACGACCTGCGCCACGTCGACGCCGCTGGCTCGCAGGCCCGCGACCCCGTGCCCGACGACACGCTCCGCGCAGTCCAACGCGTCAGAGGCTCGGTCCAGCTCCGCGCTCACGGCACGCCACTGCCCGTCCGGCCGAGCACGGTCACGAGTGGCGGCAGCACGATCGGGTCGTCTCCGGGATCGACACCGGTCAGGTCCTCGAGGTAGGACGCGACCGGCCCCGGACCCGCGCCCGCGGGAGCCTCTGCCCATGCGTCCTCGAGAAAGAGCCCGGCGCGGCGCACGAGCGCGGGGAGCAGCGCGCCCACGTCGGGGTCGCGCGCGCCGGGCATCGACAACGCAACGCCGCCGATCCGCCCCGCCGAGGTGATGGGCTCCTGCGCGACGACCCAGCCGCCGGGGCGGACCGCCGCGGCCATGCGCGCCAGGACCGAGACGGGGTCGTCCACGTGCATGAGGACGAAGCGGCAGAAGGCGAGGTCGACGGGCTCGGGGAGCTGGAGGTCCTCGGCGCGCTGGGTGATCGCGAGCACCTGGCTGTACGCCGCGGCCGCACGAGCGGTCTCGTCGCGGGCGACGGGATCGCGGTCTACCGCGTAGACCCTGCCGTCCCTGCCCACGATCTCGGCGAGGGCCACCGCGACGTCGCCGGCTCCCGCGCCGACGTCGACCACGCGCCAGCCGGAGCCGACGGCCAAGCGGTCGAGCGCCGTCGCCAGCGGCCGGCGGTAGACGTCGTTGCGCAGCACGGGCGGCTCCACGCATGGTGACGGTAGCCTCCCTCGGCGTGAAGGTCACGATGATGCTGTGCGACGCCGCGCAGGTCGCGGACGGGAAGCTCTACATCCTTGGCGGCGGCTGGTCGATGACCGGGCCCGACCCCGTGCCGTCCGCGGTCGCGTTGAAGATCGACGTCGACTGGAACGAGGCGGAACGGACCCACCACTGGGAGCTCTTCCTGGAGGACGCCGACGGCCGTCCCGTGATGGTGGAGACCCCCGAAGGGTCCCAGCCGGTGGAGGTGCGCGGCGAGTTCACCGTGGGCCAGCCGCCCTCGCTGCCTGAGGGTTCGCCGATCGACGTCGCGCTGGCGGTCAACATCGGTCCCATCCCTCTTGCTCCCGGCGCGCGCTACACGTGGCGGCTCACCATCGACGGCGAGTCGCTCCCCGGAGCCGACCTCCGGTTCACGACCCGTCCCCAGTTGCCCTCCGACGCAGGATGAGCCGACGCCTGCGGGCGCAGGGTGCGCAAGATCGCCTGCATGGTCCGCTCTCTGGGATGGGCCGTGCGCCTACGGGCGCAGGAGGTCCGCGCCGGGGGACGGGCGCCTTTCGGCATCAGAACCGGGGGACGGGCACCTTTCGGCATCAGATCGGCCTCCCGCCCTTGCACCATGCGTTCGCAGGGACCCCCTTGCAGGGGTTCGGCATCGAGGTGAGCCCTCTCGGGAGGCGGTGGAGGTCGACGCTCGACGCCGACGGCTTCGGGTAGTGGGCGCCCTTCGGGCAGAGCCCGAAGCCCGTGTCGCACTCCACCTGGCCCAGGAGTGCGCCGCCGGAGTCGGATGCCGCGCTCATCCGCCCGCACCTCGCCTGGACGCGCTCGAGGGTGGATGGGGTGCTCCCGTCAGGGGCGGAGTTCCCGGCGAAGCAGTCCTGCGGCTCGTGCCCGAAGAGCGTGATCTGCCCATAGTCGCCGTTGGTCGGGTTGTGCCAGGAGCCGTTGTCGGAGAAGGTGTTGTGGAGGAGTGCGTCGCCCTCGGGGTCGTAGACGCAGCCGAAGCCGGTCACCTCGTGGCCGCCGCTTCCCTGGCAGGTCACTCCGGGGTAGGGCCTGTCCTTGTCGGGGAACGGCACGAAGAGGACGCCCCACGCGGCGTTGCCCGTGAACGTGTTGTCCGTCACGGTGTCGTTGCGGCCCCCCGAGATCGTCATCCCGGTGCCGACCGGTCCGGCGCTCGCGTACCCGCCCGGAGCGATCGGAGCGTGGGCGTCGTTGTTGTCCTCGACGAGGTTGTACCGGAACACCCAGCACGAGCGCGTGTGGGTGATCGGGCTCGACGTCGTGCCGGGGCAGTCGCCGTTCTGCGGCGGCGGCGGGTCGCCGTAGATCTGCGTGTTGGTGTCGAAGCCGTCCTGGTTGTGCTCGAACCGCGAGTGCTCGATCACGATGGCGCCGCCTGAATTCGTCCCCGAGTAGCCCAGCGCGTTGTACTCCATCCAGGCGTTCGTCACCGTGACGTCGCAGCGCTGCTGGCACGCGCCCACGTACATGCCCGAGTCGTCGAAGTTGGACGCGTAGATGTGCGCCCAGCTCGCGGGCCCCGCCGCGTTGTTCGCGAAGATGCCGTAGGTCGGTGCGACGGCCGGGCTCCCGTAGTAGGTGGTGGTCGCCGTCAGGTACGCGCCCCGGTACCGCGCGAGGCCGATCTTGGCGGTCTGGGCGCCCCCGTTCCACCAGATCCCGTTGCCCGAGGCGCCCTTGCCCGAGAGGAAGTTGCAGACGGTCAGGTTCTGCACCGTCACTGCGCCGGCACGGAAGACGACGATCCCGTTCGTGCCGTAGTGCCCCCCGCGCGGGTCCAGCGGGCCGAGGACCTGCGCGGCCCGCGCCGGATCGCACGCAGGCGAGCCGGGCCTGGTCCCGTCGACGATGACCGTCGAGCGGTCCATCCCGCGGATGGTGAGCCGGGGCGTCGTCACGAGGACGCCGCCGAAGTCGCCGAGGGCTGCCTGCGCAGGCGTCGGCGGGTGCGCGAGGTCGTCGGACGCGTGGTAGTCGCCCGGACCGATGAGGATCGTGTCGCCGGGCCTGGCCGCGTCCACGGCCGCCTGGATGGAGGCGTACCGTCCGCGGCGCCCGTCGAACGTGCCGACCAGGAGCACGCGCCCCCGGCTCGCGCGGTGGTGCGTGCCCGCGGCTCCGTCCCTGCTGGCCGCGCCCGCGGCGGCTCCGTCCCTGCTGGCCGCGCCGGCTGCGGCTCCGGCCGGGAGCCGCCCGCCGCCCGCGGTGACCCCGGCGAGCAGGCCGGCGAAGAGCACGAGGCCGCCCGCGGCGGCGCAGCAGCGACGCCAGAAGCTCCGGCGAGCGCGCATCGCCCCCCTTCCTCTCGCTGCGGTCCCGGGACCGCCCTTCCTTTCGCTGCGGTCCCGGGCCCGCGCCGGCGGCAGCGCCTGCGGCGCACCGTAACAGGCTGGACCCGGGCAGCGGCGACGTACTACACCCGCGTCATGACCATCCACGACCGACCGTTCGGACGGTGCTTCGAGGACTTCGCCGTCGGCGACGTCTACCGGCACTGGCCAGGCAAGACCATCACCGAGTACGACGACCACCTCTTCTGCATGATCACGATGAACCACCATCCCCTCCACACCAACGCGTGGTTCGCGGAGCGCGACACCGTCCAGGGCGCCAACGTCGTCGTCGGCAATCTCGTGTACTCGCTCGCGCTGGGCATGAGCGTTCCCGACGTGAGCGGCTCTGCGATCGCGAACCTCGAAGTGGAGTCGCTGGTCCACCGGAGCCCCACCTTCCACGGGGACACCATCTACGCCGAGACCATGGTGGTGGACGCGGTGGAGTCGAAGTCGAGGGGCGACCGCGGAGTGGTGACCGTCGAGACCAAAGCGTTCAACCAGCGGGGCGAGGAGGTGTGCTTCTTCCGCCGCAAGGTCATGGTCTGGAAGCGCGCCGCGCTCCCTGCGCGCCGCCTGCCCTACCCAGATGACGTCTGGAGCTGACCCGGAGGCAGCCGGGGTCGACGACCGAGACCTCGATCGGGTGCGCCGTGCCGTCCTGGCCGGTGCGGCGACCCTGTGGCGGGACCTTCCGTGGCGGGCGACGAGGGACCCCTGGCTCGTTCTCGTGAGCGAGGTCATGCTCCAGCAGACCCAGGCGCCTCGAGTTGTCGAGCCGTTCGGGCGTTTCGCCGCACGCTTCCCGACTCCGGCCGCATGCGCCGCCGCGGGCGCGGGCGAGGTCGTGCGCGCGTGGGCAGGGCTGGGCTACAACCGCCGGGCGGTCAACCTCCACCGGGCGTCGGTCGTGCTGGTCGAGCGTCACGGCGGCCGCGTCCCGGCGGAGCTCGACGCGCTGGAAGGCCTTCCCGGCGTGGGCCCGTACACCGCGCGGGCCGTGCTCTCCTTCGGCCACGGCGCCGCCGTCGGGGTGGTGGACACGAACGTCGCGAGGGTGCTCGCCCGAGCGGTCGCCGGTCGCCCGCTCTCGAGGGCGGTCGCCCAGCGCCTCGCGGATCGGCTCGTGCCGGCGCAGGACGCGTGGCGGTTCAACCAGGCGCTGTTCGACCTCGGCGCGCGCTGCTGCACCGCGCGGGACCCGCGCTGCGGCGCCTGCCCCGCGGCGGCGAGCTGCCGGTGGACCCGGGCGGGAGGCGCCGAGCCCGACCCGGCCGCGACCGCTCGCCGCCGTCAGGGAGCGTTCGCGGGCTCGGACAGGCAGGGACGTGGCCGGCTCGTCGCCGCGTTGCGTCTCGCCCCGGTCTCCGTGCCGGCTCTTCCGGCCGCGGCCGGCTGGCCCGGCGACGGGCTCCGCGCCCTGCGGATCGCGACGGCGCTCGTGGACGAAGGGATCGCGCGCTGGCACGAAGACGACCTCGCCCTGGCGTGAACCGGCCGGCGTTACGGTGTCCCGGTGCGCGTCACCGTCTTCGGCGTACGCGGCTCCTGCCCGAGCGCCGGAGGGAAGCACCGCCGGGCGGGCGGGAAGACCTCGTGCGTTCTCGTCTCGGTCGACGAAGAGCCGCCCCTCCCCGACTTGGGGACCGGGCTTCGCGGGCTCGGCGAGGCGCTCGGAGGGACCGGCCTCCTGCTCCACGGCGCGCAGCACCCCGTCGAGGAGCTCGAGTCGAAGCAGTCGCCGCGGCGAGAAGAGGCGCGGCGGTGAGGGCGTGACACGCTTCCGGGACGTGCTGGGCCGGTTCGCGACCGGTGTCACCGTGGTGACCGCCTTCCAGCGCGGCGTGCCGGTCGGCTTCACCTGCCAGGCGTTCGCCTCGCTCTCCCTCAGCCCGCCGATGGTCGCGCTCGTCCCGTCGAAGACCTCTACGAGCTGGCCTCGCATGATCGAGGCAGGCGCGTTCTGCGTGAACATCCTGACGGAGGAGCAGCAGGCCGTCTCCGAGACGTTCGGCGAGCGTCGCGACAACAAGTTCGAGGGCATCGCCTGGCACGTCGGCGCGGCGGGGACGCCCGTGATCGACGGCTGCCTCGCGTGGGTGGAGTGCGCGCTCGCCGCCGTTCACGACGCGGGCGACCACGAGCTCGTCACCGGCAGGGTCTTGGAGCTCGGGGTCGGCGAGGGGAGCCCGCTGATCTTCTTCCGCAGCAGGTACGGCACGTTCCGTCCCTGAGGCATGCGCGCGCCCTGAGGCATCCGCGCGCCGCGGTCCCGGCATCCGCGCGGCGGCCAGCTGCTGTGCGGCGGCCAGCTACTGTGCGGTCGTGCCGTCGTTGCTTCCGAGCTCGATCGACGACGTCGTGGTCGTCGTGCCCGACGTCCACGGCGACGAGCGGGGCCGGTTCGTCGAGACGTACCGCCGTCAGTGGCTCCCGCTCGGGCGCGAGATGGTGCAGGGCAACCGCTCGGAGAAGCAGGCAGGCGCGGTCGTCGGCCTCCACTACCACCTCCACCAGGCCGACTACTGGTACGTCCTGCGAGGCCGGGCACGGGTGGTGCTGCACGACCTGCGGGCGTCGTCGCCGACGGAGGGGGTGACCGACACGATCGAGCTGGACGGGGACGAGGACCGAGGGCTCTTCATCCCGCCCGGGGTCGCCCACGGGTTCGCAGCCATGAGCGACCTGCTGCTCTGGTACATGGTGGACGGCTACTACAACCCCGCAGACGAGCTCGGGCTCGCGTGGGACGACCCCGACGTCGGCGCCGACTGGGGCATCGCCGACCCGGTGCTGTCGGCGCGCGACCGGGCGAACCCGCGCCGCACCGAGCTCGCGCCCGAGCTGAGGCCCCGAGTCGGACTGCGGACCTGAACCGCCTCTCTCCGGCTGTGCGGCGCGCTGAGCCACGAGGTGCCCGAGCAAGCCGACGACCCGTACACCAACAGCGTTCACCAAGAACACGGTGCAGCCGTGGAAGGCGCCCGTCGCGCCGCGCTACGGGTGTAGCAACCTGCTCGAGACCGGTGACCACGTCTCGAGCCCGGCCCGGGGGGGAGCGGTAGGGCTAGCCGCAATACCGTGTCCTTAAGACCCGAGAACAACCACCGCCTGCTCCGGCGTGCGGGTTGGTCGGGGCCAGTTTCGGTGCTCACGCCGTTTCACGGCGAAGTTCGACATCTTGCGCTTCCCGACCCGCGGGTTGGTGCGCAGACGACGGGGACCGAGGGGCTCGAAGAGGATCTCCTCCGCCGCCTTGCACTGCGCCTCGTCAAGATCCCGAGGGGGAAAAACCCGGGTGGCTCGCCGTCGTGCGGCGTGCCACCCGGAGCGCTCGGGTGAAGCTGAGCCTGTCCGGGTCCTCGCCCGCGTCGATCGCCACGGCGTGCATCAGCCAGCGGATGGCGTAATGGACGCAAAGGTAGCCATAGAGCTCCTGGGTGACGCCGTCGGGCGCCTTGGAACGCAGCACGACGCGCGGGCCGCGCTGGTGGGTCTTCAACTCTGAGAGCATCGTCTCGATGCGCCAGCGCCGCGTGTAGAGCGCGGCGAGCTCGCCTGCTGGCGCGGCCTGCTCGTCGAGGAGCGTCGTGAGAAGCCGGTAGCGGTCCTCGGTGTCCGTGCGTGCAGGATCGTCGAGGCCGTATTCGATCACGCGCACGACGACGTCGCTCTTTCTCCGGTGGGTGCCGATCACCTCGTGGAGGAAGGAGAGGTAGGAACCGTCGGACAGGCGCTCGACGACGGGCAGGACGTGGTTGCGCTTCGTCCGCCACAACAGCTCGGCGCCGCTCACCTTCGCCTCGTTCCAGAGCTTGAAGCTGTAGTAGTAGCGATCGGCCAGCACCAGCATCCCTTTCGACAGCGCCGGGAGCAGGTCGCGGGCGAGCGTTGCCTCGCCAGACGACAGCGGGCCGAAAGACGCGGCAACGATCCCGTGGGTGCCGCACTCACCGAGGCCGACGACGCGCACCTGCGGGAAGGCGCCGCCACCTTCGCCCCGGCCCGATCCGGGGCGGCCGAAGCGACCTTCGTTCTCCTCGGTGTCGGCGAGGTCGATCGTCGTGCCGTCGATGCTCATCAGCCGAAGGCCGCGATAGAAGGCGCCGATGGTCTTGCCGGTGGCCATCGGCTGCGCGACAGCTCGAAACAGCGCCTCGAGCGGCTCGGGGCCGAGCCGTGCGCGGGCCTTGAACAGCGAGGCCTTCGTCGGCACTTGCCAAGCCCTCTCCCACCCCGAAGCCCACGACAGCCCCTCGACGAGGTTGCGCATCACCTCCTCGTAGGAGGCGTCAGCGAACAGTGCGAGGCCGAGTACGTAGTAGACGACGACTCGAGCGGGCAGCAGGCGGTGGCGCACCTCTTTGCGCCCAGCCTCGGCCACCACGCGGTCAACGAGATCAGGGGGGAAGACCCTCGTGAGGACACCGATGGAGATGTGGTCGGAGAGTCGCTGGTTCGTCTCCGGCTTCACCCATCCCGCTCGGGGCACGTCCCCAAGAATAACACAGGTGTAGTCTTAAGGAAACGGTATTGCGGCTAGCCGGTGACGCCGAGCAGGGAGGGGATTCCCGAGCGGAGCACCTGGCGGGCGGAGCGCGCCGACTGCCCGTTCCGCCGGAGGTGGTCCCAGGAGTCCGCGCTCGCGAGGGCGTCGACGCCTGCGAGGACCGCGGCACGCCGCGACGATTCCATAGCCCGCAATTCCTGCGCGAAAACCTTTGCGACGCGGTCCTTTTCCCACTTTTCCATCGCCAGTCGAGACTGGCGCACCCGATCGGAAGCTGGCTCCATGAGCCGAACCGCGCGGTGGAAGGGAAGGAGGGCCTCGAGAATGGCAATGCGGCCCTCGACGAACGCGTCGACACGGAGAGCGGCCGGGAGCGAGACGTCGACGTCCTCGGCGGCGTCGCGCGCCCACTCGTACGTCCGTTCCGTGGCGTCCGCGTAAAGCCCTTCGACATCGGAAAAGTGCTGGTAGACGGACCGCACCGAGACGCCGGCCCGATCGGCGACCCGCTGCGCGGTCGGGGCCACGTCGCCGGCTGCGACGAGGTCGAGCAAGGCGCTGACGATCGCGTCCCGCGTCCTGAGACCGCGCGCCCGCCTTCCGTCGATCCTGTCTATCTCGATGGCCCCCACGGGTGTACTTCCTCCGATCCAGGCGTCCCTCACCAATGCAATTTTACTGAAATCAGAGGCTACATGGAACCGAGAGGTCGTTCACACGTTCGGCACATTCAGCTTCGCTCGGACACTCCATTCGCGAATACGGCGCCTCACACGATCCCTGACGATCCTGTTATATGGAGGAGGTGGAGGTCGCTGCCGCGGTCGGCGCGGGTGTCGTGCTCGTCGTGGTCGCGTCCGTGCTGGTCCGGAGGCGGGGGAGCGGGGAGACCCAGTCGGTCGCGGGGTACCGCCGGGCCCTGGACGTGCTCGGCCAGGTGGCAGAAGGCGAGCACCGGCCCCGGCAGCCCGGCCCAGGCGGACCGAGCGGCCCAGGGGCCCCGACAGCGGCGCCGTCGGGACGGCCGGACCGGATGGCGCCAGGACGTCTCGACGACGTCCAGACCGAGGCCGGGGGCCGGCGCAGCGCCCTCGCGCCCGACGAGGGCTTGGCGCGCCGCGACCGCTCGCTCCTCGTGATGGAGCATCCGGCTCGCAGGGTCGGGCCCGCGCTCGCCGTGCTGGTGGCGGCGGTGGCGGTGGGCGGCGGGGCGGCGTTCTTCATCGTGCGGAGCCACCACTCCACGCGCCCGCCCAAGCAGGCCACCACCACAGGCTCGCGAGGGCACACGGCGACGAGGCATGAGCCGACGAAGCGCAACCTGGCGACGAGGCAGTCGACGGCGCCCGCCCCTCCCTCCAGGTACCTCGCGTCGAGCTCGACGGGGTCGTCCGCCACCTATGCGCCCGCGACCTCCACGTACTCGCTCACGGTCGGCGCCTCGACAGGAGACTGCTGGATGAGCGTCACCTCGGCGAGCGGCACGACGCTGCTCGCGAAGACCTTCGCGCCGGGCGCGCCCGCCACGATCACGCTCACCGGCCACTCGACCGTCGTGCTCGGGGCGCCGAGGGCGGCGAGGCTGGAGATCGACGGCGCGCCCGTCGTGCTGCCGAGCGCGACCGGGGTCCCCTACACCGTCACGATCTCCCCCGCGTAGACCCGGCCGCCGGGCCCGTCGGGGGTCAGCAAGCGCCCGACGGGCCGGTCGGCGCCTTGGTTGCGGCCGCCGGGTGGAGGGACGTGCTCGGGGTGCTCCCTGCGGGGTGCGGCCTCGGCCGCCCGGGGTGCTTCATGGCGGGCACCGCGGCGTCGATCGCATCCCCGCTGCGGTCGAGCCCCGGTGCGCCAGGGCCTTCCCTCGGGTGAGATCCGGGGGTCCAAGAGGTCAGGGTGTGCGGCGCCGCGCCGCACCCCGCACGGCCTCCACCACCTGCTCGTTGGACGCGCCAGGTCCGAGCACCGCCGCGACGCCTGCCTGCTCGAGACGCGGCACGTCGAGGTCGGGGACGATGCCGCCGACGACCACCGGGGTCGTCAGGCCCGCGTCGTGCAGCGCTCTGATGACGGCGGGGGCCAGCGTCAGGTGCGCCCCGTTGTGCATCGAGACACCCACGACGTCCACGTCCTCTTGGACGACGGCGGCCGCGATCGATTCGGGCGTCTGGCGCAGCCCGGCGAACACCACCTCGAAGCCGTGGTCCCGGAGCACGCGTGCCACCACCCGGAGCCCGCGGTCGTGGCCGTCGAGCCCGACCTTGGCGAGCAGCACCCGCACGGGCGGCTCGGGCGGGCGCCGTGCGAGCGCCCGTCCGGCGCGCACCTGACCGGTCATGCAAGGGCCCGCTCGGACCAGGTGCCGAACACCGAGGAGAGCGCGCGCATCGTCTCGCCCACCGTGACGTGGGCCTTCGCCGCGTCGATGAGCGCGGGCATCAGGTTGGCCGTGGGGTCGGCCGCCTCCCGCGCGAGGCGGCCGAGGCACCGGCGGACCGCGTCGTCGTCGCGCGCCTGCTTCACCGCGGCGAGCTTTGCGAGCTGGCGGGTCTCGACCGCGGGGTCGATGTACAGGAGCTCGGTCCGGTCGTCGTCGCCTTCCGTGTAGCCGTTCACGCCCACCTGCACCCACTGCTTCGAGGCGATCTTGCACTGGAACCGGTACGCCGAGTCCGCGATCTCGGCGCAGAACCACCCGTCCTCGATGCAGGCGAGCACGCCCTCGAGCATCGAGCCCTCTCCGACGTCGAGGAGGTGCGAGAAGACCTCCTCGGCCCTTCGCTCGAGCTCGTCGGTGAGCTCTTCCACGTACCACGACCCGCCGAGCGGGTCGGCGACGTGGACGACCCCGGTCTCCTCGGCGATGACCTGCTGGGTGCGGAGCGCGAGGCGCGCCGCCTTCTCGGTCGGGAGGGCGAGCGCCTCGTCGTACGAGTCCGTGTGGAGGCTCTGGGTGCCGCCAAGGACGGCGGCGAGCGCCTCGATCGCCACCCTCGCCAGGTTCACCTCGGCCTGCTGGGCCGTGAGGGAGACGCCGGCGGTCTGGGCGTGGAAGCGCAAGGCGAGGGAGCGGGGGTCCGAGGCGAGGTAGCGGTCACGCATCCACCGGGCGTAGATCCTCCTGGCCGCGCGGCACTTCGCGATCTCCTCGAAGAAGTCGATGTGCGCGTTGAAGAAGAAGCTCAGGCGAGGGGCGAACTCGTCGACGGCGAGACCGGCGGCAGTCGCCGCCTCGACGTACGCGAAGCCGTTCGCGAGCGTGAAGGCGAGCTCCTGGGCTGCGGTGGAGCCGGCTTCGCGGATGTGGTAGCCGGAGACCGAGACCGGGTGCCAGCGGGGCAGCTCCGCCGTGGCGAAGCGGACCAGGTCGGTCACGAGGCGCACCGAGGGGCGCGGGGGGAAGACGTACTCCTTCTGCGCTTGGTACTCCTTCAAGATGTCGTTCTGGATGGTGCCGTCGAGCGCCGTCCTCGGCACTCCGGTCTCGTCGGCCACGGAGACGTACATCGCCATCACCGGGGCCGCCGCCGAGTTGATCGTCATCGAGGTGGTGACCGCGCCGAGGTCGATCCCCTCGAACAGCGTCTCCATGTCGGCGAGCGTGTCCAGCGCGACGCCCGCCCTCCCGACCTCGCCTCGTGCGAGCGGGTCGTCGGAGTCGCGTCCGAGGAGCGTCGGCATGTCGAAGGCGGTGGAGAGCCCGTTGCCCCCGGACCGGAGCAGCTGCTTGAAGCGGTGATTGGTGTCCTCCGCCGTGCCGAACCCCGCGAACTGCCGCATCGTCCACAGGCGGGACCGGTACATCGAGGCGTAGGGCCCCCGGGTGAAGGGGAACTGGCCGGGGAGCTCGGCCCCGTCGGGCCCGTAGACGGGGTCGAGCGGGATCCCCGACATCGTCTCGAACGGGACACCGCGCACCGGCGACCGGTCGAGCTCCTCCTGCCACCGGCGACGGTCCGCCACGGTCCCATGATACTTCGGCGTCAAAGTATTTCGGCCATCGCCATCCCCGCAGCTGGGGGGGTGCCGCCAGGGGTCCGCCGCCAGTGGGCCGCCGCGCCGGGCAGGGGGGTGCCGGCGCGGCCCACCGAGTTGTTACTATCGACATAGGGAAAATCCGTCGACGAGCCATGCCCGACTCCTGAGGGGGCGGGCGTGGCTCTCGGCGAAGAGTCCCGACCCCAGCGACGAAGGGCGCGGGCACGCGCAAGGAGGTTCGACCGCATGGCTTCCGTGGATCTGGACCTCGGCCGCTACCAGCTCGGCTGGAGCGACGAAGAGGACTACGTCTTCAAGCCCAAGAAGGGGCTGAACGAAGAGATCGTCCGCGAGATGTCGGCGATGAAGCGCGAGCCGGAGTGGATGCGCGCCTTCCGCCTCAAGGCCCTGCAGCGCTTCGAGCGCAAGCCGATGGCGGAGTGGTTCGCGGTGAACATGCCGGACCTGGACTTCGACGACATCTACTACTACATCAAGCCGACCGGCGGGCAGGTGAAGGACTGGGAGGACCTGCCCGACGCGATCAAGCGCACCTACGAGCGGCTGGGCATTCCCGAGGCGGAGCGGAAGTACCTCGCCGGCGTGACCGCGCAGTACGAATGCCTGCGGGGCTCCACGCGCGTGTGGACCTCCCGAGGCATGGTCCCGATCAAGGAGATTGAGACGGGGGACCACGTGATCGCTCTCGACGAGCGGACCCACCACCTCGAGATGGCGACGGTCGTGGCCGGCGGGCAGTCGGGAGAAAAGGAGGTCTTCGAGATCACCGCCCGCGGCCGGACCATCGGTGCGTCGGGCGACCACCCGTTCCTCGTCCTGCGCGACGCACGCGGTCCTGGCTCGCTCGGAGCCCGTCGCGCGATCGGGTGGGTGGTGGCGGAGGAGCTCGCGGTCGGCGACCTCGTCGCGGTCGCGACGGACGTTCCCGAGTACGGCGAGCCCGTGACCTTGCTCGTCGACAGCGCCGACGAGGCTGCGGGCGCGGCGCTGCCCCGCGCCTCGAGCGAGGACCTGTGCTGGTTCTTCGGCGTCTACCTCGGCGGCGGCAGCCTGCACCATCATGGTGGGCACGTGTCGGTCGAGATCGTCGCCGACCGGACAGAAGAGGCGCTCGTGCCCGAGATCCGGCGGGTCGCGCACGAGCTGTTCGGACTCGAGCTCGAGCCGAGCAGCGACGGGAGCCGGCTCGTCGGCCTCCGCGCCGGAGCGCTCGCCCGCTACCTCGAGCTGAACGGGCTCGGCGGGACCCCGCCCAACCGGCGCGTCCCCGACTGGGCGTACGGGCTCCCGCGCTCGCAACGGCTCTCGCTCCTCGCAGGGCTCTTCGACTCGGACGCCTCTGCACGAGACCGAGCGAGCGGGAAGGGCACGACCTGGTGCGGCGCGAGCCCCCAGCTGCTCTCCGGCGCAGAGGAGCTGCTGGCCCTCTGTGGCGACGTCGATCAGGCCCCGTCGCGCTCCGCGCGCTGGAGAGACCGGATGGGGCGCCGCCTGCACGGTCTCGACCGCCGCAGCGCGGAGGGCTGGGCTGCTAGCGCCCCTACGAGCGAGATGCTCGGGTTCGCGGAGGTGGAGCGGATCGAGCGGACGGGCGTGGAGCCCGTCTACGACATCGAAGTCGCCGGCCACCACAACTTCGTCGCCGAAGGGTTTGTGGTCCACAACTCCGAGGTGGTCTTCCACCGCAACCGCGAGGACCTGGAGGCCCAGGGCGTCCTCTTCTGCGACATGGACACCGCCGTGCGCGAGTACCCGGACATCGTGCGCAAATGGTTCGGCACCGTGATCCCGCCCAACGACAACAAGTTCGCGGCGCTGAACTCGGCCGTGTGGTCGGGGGGCTCGTTCATCTACGTCCCGCGCGGGGTGAAAGTCGACATGCCTCTCCAGGCCTATTTCCGCATCAACGCGGAGAACATGGGCCAGTTCGAGCGGACGCTCATCATCGCCGACGAGGGGTCGCAGGTCCACTACGTCGAGGGCTGCTCGGCGCCGGTCTACACGACGGACTCGCTGCACTCCGCCGTCGTCGAGCTGGTGGCGCTGCCGGGCAGCCGCATCACCTACACCACGATCCAGAACTGGTCGAACAACGTCTACAACCTCGTGACCAAGCGTGCCCGGGCGGAGGCGGAGTCGCACGTCGAGTGGATCGACGGGAACATCGGATGCCTGGCGCAGGGGTCGCGCGTCACCACCCCTGCAGGGGTCAAGCCCATCGAGCTCGTGTCTCCGGGCGACATGGTCCTCTCTTACGACGAGGAAGCAGGCGAGCTGTGCTTCCGCACCGTGACCGCGAAGCGGTTCTCCGGGTACCAGCCGGTGCGGGAGGTACGGATCGGTGAGCGCGCGCTCTGCGTGACCGACAACCACCCCTTCTTGTCGTACCCCGGCGACCTGGAACGCCCCGGCGACCCCCGCCCGTACCCCGTCGACCTGGAACGCCTGAAGGGGGCGGGGCGCGGCCACCTGGCCTACGTGCGCGCCGACCGGTTGAGCCATGCGATCATCCCGTCGACCTCGGTCGACTACGGCCATCCGCACAAGCTCGAGCAGCCGTCGAAGGCGGGCACCTTCGCAGGTTCTGGCCGGCACGCGGCGGGGTCCGAGTCCGTGCTGCCACGCGCGTCCCGACTCGCTCCGCTGGAGGAGACGACCGAGGAGCTCATGTGGCTGTTCGGCCTCTTCGCCGGCGGCGGCTCGGTCGAGCGCGAGCGGGCGCAGCACGGCGGCTCGGTCGAGCGCGAGCGGGCGCAGCACGGCGGCTCGGGCGGGGCCACCGTGACGTTCCCCTCCCACGAGCGCGTCCAGCCGCGGCTGATCGGGGTGATGCGTCGCCTGCTGTCCGGCGCGGCTCCCGAAGAGCGTCGCGACGGAGGGCACGCGCGCTGGTCGAGCGTCGAGGTCGCCGACCTGTTGGAGCTGAACGGCTTCGGCTCCGCATCCGGGGCGTCCCGCACCCGGCTGCCCGCATGGATCCTGGACCTGCCCGAGGGCCAGCGGCTCGCGTTCGTCGCGGGCTACATCGACGCCGACGCCAGCGCGACCGGGGGAGCGCGCGGGCTCACGGTCACGTCCACCAGCCGTCTTCTGCTGGGGGACGTCGCCGACGTGCTCACGTCGCTCGGGATCTCATGCCGGATCTCTGCCGGGAGAGGCGCCGGGAGAGGCGCCGGGAGAGGCGCGGGGATCTCTGCCGGGAGAGGCGCCGGGAGCCCGGCGGTGCTCTTCGACGACGAGTCGCATCGGCTGGAGCACCACCGTCTCCACGTCTCGGCCGATTCGCGGCTCGCCGGCAAGGTGAGCGAGCAGCTGCGCGCCGCCCTCACGCGCCGGGCGCCCCGACCGGCACAGCGGCTCGGGACCGTCGGACCCTCCGGCGTCGGCCTTTCGAGCTCGGTCGAGCTCTGGCCTGCCGATGTGAGCGCGACGGCGGTGGTGGCGCCCACCTGGGACATCGAGGTCGAGGGGACGGGGAACTTCGTCTCGGAGGGGTTCATCGTCCACAACTCCCGCCTGACCATGAAGTACCCGTCGGTCTACCTCGTCGGGCCGAAGGCATCCGGCGAGGTGCTCTCGGTCGCGTACGCCGGACCGGGCCAGCACCAGGACGCGGGCGCGAAGATGATCCACGCCGCGCCGGAGACGACGTCCACCATCGTGTCGAAGTCGATCTCGAAGGACGGCGGCGTCACCACCTATCGCGGTCTCGTCCACGTCGACCCGGGGGCCAAAGGGGCGAAGTCGTTCGTCCGGTGCGACGCGCTGCTGCTCGACGACGACTCGGTGTCGGAGACCAAGCCCTACATGGAGGTGGGGGAGCAGGACGCGCAGATCGGCCACGAGGCGACGGTGTCAAAGGTCGGCGACGACCAGCTCTTCTACCTCATGAGTCGCGGGCTCACCGAGAGCCAGGCGATGGGGATGATCGTGAACGGCTTCATCGAGCCCATCACCCGGACCCTTCCGATGGAGTACGCAGTCGAGTGGAGCCGCCTCATCGAGCTGCAGATGGAAGGATCGGTCGGTTGAGCGGCTCTGAGCGAGCTCGGGTCGCGTGCCCGGGAGCCACCCGCTGGAGGGTCCGCCATGCCGATGCGTGAGGAGTGCAAGCACTTCCAGAGCCGCACCTACGCGTCCGGTGAGGTGGCCAGGTTCTGCGCACTGGGCCTCGCGCCGGAGGCTCCCTGGCGGTGCCCCGACGACTGCAAGGCATACGAGCGCCGAATCGCCGACGCGGGCTGGGTGCACGGCAGCCTCGTGGAGCCGCCCGTCGAGGAGGAGCCGGCGATCTCGGGGGCCTCTGCCGACGAGATGGCCTCGATCCTCGCGGACGCCGAGGGCATCGTGGACGCGGTCGCTCCCAAGGAGCTGGCCGAAGCGAGGGCACAGGACGCGCGGCGGGAGAAGCATGCCGGGCGGCGCTGGTGGCGACGCGGGCGCTGAGCGCGTCCAGCGAGGAGACGTCAACTGCCGGCGAAGCGCGGCGGCCGCTTCTCCATGAAGGCGCGCACCGCTTCGGCCAGGTCTTCGGACGCGAGCATGCCGGCGTTCCAGGTGGCGACGTACTCCAAGCCCTGGGCGACCGTCCGGCCGTCGTTCGCGGAGAGGACCGCCTTCGTCCCCTGCACCGCGAGGGGCGACAGGGCTGCGATCTCGCGTGCCGTCGACCTCGCGGCGGCCAGGAGCTCCTCTCGGCCCGCGTAGACCTCGCTCACGAGCCCGATCTCCCTCGCGCGGCCGGCCCCGACGTCCCTTCCGGTGAGAGCCAGCTCCGCGGCGTGCCCGCCGCCCACGATGCGCGGAAGGCGTTGGAGCGTCCCGAGGTCCGCGACCATGGCCATGCGCGTCTCTCGGACGCTGAAGACGGCGTCCGCGGACGCGAGACGGACGTCGCACGCGGTGACGAGGTCCATGCCGCCGCCGATGCAGTAGCCGTGGACGGCCGCGATCACCGGCTTCGGGCAGGCGGCCACCGACCCGATCGCGGCCTGCATCTCGAGGATCGAGCGGCGGGCGGCCGCGGTCCGTGCGGCGTGGGAGGCGGGGGCGGCAAGGCCTTGCGCGTCGCCGTCACCCTCGACGTCGACGCCGGCGCCGAGGGCGAAGCTGGCGCCCAGCTCCTTCAGGTCCAGACCGACGCTGAAGTCGCGACCTCGGGCGGCGATGACGACGGCGCGCACGTCTCGGTCGGCCGAGAGCTCGGCCATGACCACGGGCAGCTCGCCGAAGAAGGCGCGACCCAGCGCGTTGCGGGCGTCGGCCCGGTCCAGCCAGAGCGTCGCGACCTTGCTCCCGGAATCGCGCTCGGCCTCGTCCCCGAGATCGCGCTCGGAATCGCGCTCGGAATCGCGCTCGGCCTCGTCCCCGAGATCGCGCTCGGAATCGCGCTCGGCCTCGTCCCCGAGATCGCGCTCGACGTGGAGGACGTACGGCGGCGGCATCGAGGGCAAGTTAGTGCGAGAACCTCCCGCTACACTGCCGGGCGCCACGACCATGACCGGAACTTCGCCCGCGTGCGCACGCCGATGACCGTCGCGATTCCCGTGCCGGGCTCCGCCCGACGCAGGACGCGGGCGTGAGCTCCTTCACCGCCGACCGGGCTGCCTCGCTGGGAGGCCCTGCCTGGCTGAAGAGGCGCAGGACCCACGCGTTCGAGGAGCTCGCGGCCATGCCGATGCCCTCCGAGAAGGAGGAGGTGTGGCGCTACACGCCTATCGACGAGCTGCGCCTCGACGAGTTCTCGCCGTCGGGCGGGAAGGACCTCGGCACGCTCGGCTCCATGTTCTTGGAAGGCGTGGTCGCCGACCTCCCCGAGCTCGCCGCGCTCGTCACCGCCGTCGACGGGCACCTCGTCGCCGTGGACCGGTTCGGGCTGCCCGAGTCGGTCGGCATCGGCGGTGTCGACGTGCTGGGCGACGAAGAGGGCGTCCTCGGTCGGGTCCTCGCCGGCGGCGACGCGCTCGTTCGCCTGAACGACGCCTTCCACCCCGACGTGGTCGTCCTCGACGTGCCCGCGCGAGTGGTCCTCGACGCACCGGTCGTCGTCGTCCACTGGTGCACGACGGCGCCCCCCGGGCCCACGACGGCGCCCCCCGGGCCCGGTCGGCCCGACGCGCTGGCGCCGGCCGAGGGCCGGCCTGCGAGTTTCCCGCGCACGGTGGTGCGGCTCGGCGAGGGGTCGAGCGGCCAGGTCGTGGAGATCGTCGCGGGCCCGCCCGGCGGGGGACTCGGGCTCGTCGTCCCGGTCACCGAGCTGTCGGCCAGCGACGGGTCCCAGCTCTCCTACGCGGCGCTCCAGGTGCTCGGCACCGATGCGTGGCACCTCTCGCGCGTGGCGGCGACGGCCGGCAGGGACGCGACGCTCCGCACGTTCACCGTCGGGCTCGGCGGCGCCTACGACCGGTCGCGCACCGACGCGCTCGCCGACGGCACGGGGTCCTCCACGGAGCTGCGCTCCGCGTACCTCGGCACCGGCTCGCAGGTCCACGACGTCCGCACGCTGCAGGACCACGCGGCGCCGCACACGACGAGCGACCTCCTCTGCAAAGGAGCGGTGTCGGGAACATCGCGGTCCGTCTACAGCGGATTGATCAGGGTCAGGCGTGGCGCCGTCCGCACCAACGCATTCCAGACCAACCACAATCTCGTGCTCGGCCAGGGAGCGCACGCCGACTCGGTCCCGAACCTGGACATCGAGGAGAACGATGTGCGGTGCAGCCACGCGTCGAGCGTCGGGCCAGTGGACGAAGACCAGCGCTACTACCTCGAGTCCCGGGGGATCCCGCCCACGCGCGCCGAGCAGCTGATCGTCCTCGGCTTCTTCGACGACATCGTGCAGCGGTCGCCCGTGCCGGCGCTGATCCCCCGGCTCCGCCGGGAGGTGGGGTTGCGGCTCGAAGCCGCGCTCGGCCTGGAGGCGGCGGACCGAGATCGGGCGCGGGAAGAGGCGTCCGAGAATGGGTGAGCGTGTCGTCCTGATGCGCCGTGAGGAGCTCGCGAGCGGAGAGGTCCGCCGGTTCGACGTCGGCGACCACCGCATCGCGCTCGTCAGGATCGGCGATGACTTCTACGCCATCGGAGACCGCTGCAGCCACGAGGACTACTCGCTGGCCGAGGGCGAGGTGTGGACCGACGAGTGCGAGCTCGAGTGCCCCCGTCACGGCAGCACGTTCGACCTGAGGACCGGAGAGCCGTGCTCGCTGCCCGCGACCAAGCCGGTGCCCGTGTACCGGGTCGAGCTCGACGGCGACGACGTCGCGGTGGTGCTTCCGTGACGGCAGTGGCCCGCGTCCGCCCGACCCCGGCGAGTGCCCCGGCCCCGGCGAGTGCCCCGACCCCGGCGAGGGGGTGGTCGTGAGCCTCCTCGAGGTGAAGGGTCTGCACGCCTCGGCCGGTTCCCGGGAGATTGTCCGCGGCGTCGACCTCGTGGTGGGCGGCGGGGAGGTGCACGTCGTCATGGGACCGAACGGCTCGGGGAAGAGCACCTTTGCCCACGCGCTCATGGGCCGCCCCGGCACGACGGTCACCGCGGGGAGCATCCAGATCGACGGGTTCGAGCTCGTCGGCCTGCCGGCGTGGCGGCGTGCGCAGGAGGGGCTCTTCCTCGCGCTCCAACAGCCGATCGAGGTGCCGGGCGTCCTGCTCGAGGCCGCGTTGGCCGAAGCGACGCGCGGCGCCGGCGCGTCCGATGTGCCGGCGAGGTTGGCCGCAGAGGCAGCGGCGATCGGGTTCGACGAGCGGTTCCTCCGGCGGCCGCTGAACGTGGACCTCTCCGGCGGCGAACGGAAGCGGAACGAGGTCGTCCAGCTCGGGGTGCTGAGACCGAAGTTCGCCGTGCTCGACGAGATCGACTCCGGACTGGACGTGGACGCGGTGCGCACGGTCTCGCAGCGCATCGAGCGCGCGACGTCCGAGTGGGGCCTCGGCGTCGTGGCAGTCACGCATTTCCACCGGTTGCTCCGCGAGCTTCGCGCGGACAGGGTGCACGTGATGGTCGACGGCAGGCTCGTCGCGAGCGGCGGTCCTGAGCTCGCCGAAGAGCTCGAGCGCACCGGCTACCGCGCGTACGGCGTCGAGGAGGGAGGCGAGGGAGCGGCCTGAGGCGAGGGAGCGGCCTGAGGCGAGGGAGCGGCCTGAGGCGAGGGAGCGGCCTGGGTCCGAGGGGTGTGGTTCAGCGCCCGGCGTCGAGCTCGTCGAGCCCCTGCGCGAGCGCGTTCCAGCCGAGCGTCGCGCACTTGATGCGAACCGGGAACTTCACGACTCCCTGCAGGGCTGCCAGCTCGCCGAGCTTGCGCACGTCCGCGAGCCCGTTGCCGTCGCCGTTCCCGTTGTAGCTGTCGTCCGCGTCCTCGCCGTCGGTGCTGTTCGAGCCGAGCGACGCCTGATGGATGGACATCATCGACTTGAAGGTGAAGATGAGCTCGCGTACCTCGTCCAGCGGCTTTCCCTTGACCGCGGACGACATGAGTGACGCGGACGATTGGCTGATCGAGCACCCGCTCCCCGCAAACTTGATGTCCGCCACGCGGCCGTCCTCGACGAGCATCGTGACGACGACCTCGTCGCCGCACAGCGGGTTGAACCCCTCCACGCGGTGCGCCGGAGGCGACTCGAGCTCGCCGCGGTTCCGGGGCGAGCGGTAATGGTCGAGGATGATCTCTCGGTAGAGGTCTTCGAGATCGGTCACGAGAACAGCCTCCCGGCCTCGGTGAGGCCCTCGATCAGCCTGTCGATGTCCTGCTCGTCGTTGTACGGGCCGATCGACGCCCGCGCCGTGGCGCTCACGCCGAGGACTCGCATGAGCGGCTTCGCGCAGTGGTGTCCCGGTCGCACGCACACACCGTACTGGTCGAGCACCTGGGCGAGGTCGTGCGGGTGAATGTCGCGGAACGCGATCGACAGGACTCCACCCCGGTCGTGGCCCGCGGGAGGGCCGAACACGGTGCAGTCCTCGCCGAGCCGCTCGGCGAGCGCGTCGATGGCGTACTCGGTCAGGCGTTCCTCGTGGGCTCGCACGCGCGCCATGCCCAGCGTCTCCACGTACGCGACCGCGGCCGCGAAGCCCACGGCCTCGGCGATCGGCGGCGTCCCCGCCTCGAAGCGGTGGGGCGGGTCGGCGGGCACGAACCGGTCGAGGCGCACATCCAGGATCATGCCGCCGCCGCCGAGGAACGGCGGCATGGAGTCGAGCAGCTCGGCGCGAGACCAGAGCGCTCCGATGCCGGTCGGCCCGAGCATCTTGTGCGCGGAGAACGCGAGGAAGTCGACCCCGAGCGCGTGGACGTCGACGGGGAAGTGCGGCACCGCCTGCGCGCCGTCGGCGACGACGAGCGCCCCGGCTGCGTGGGCCGCCTCGGCGATGTCATGGAGAGGAGGGATGGTGCCGAGCACGTTGGACATCGCCGAGACCGCCACGATCTTGACGCCGTCGAGCTTGCGGCCCAGGTCGCTCAGGTCGAGCCGGCCGTCGCCGTCGACGGCGAGATAGCGCAGCTCGACGCCGGCCCGCTCGGCGAGCATCAGCCAGGGCACGAGGTTGGCATGGTGCTCCATCTCGGTGAGGAGGACCGCGTCGCCCGGGCGAAGGTTGGCGGCACCCCACGAGTTGGCCACGAGGTTGAGCGCCTCGGTCGCGTTCTTCACGAAGACGATCTCCCGCTCGGGGTCACGCGAGCCGACGAACCGCCCGACCGCCACCCGCGCGCCTTCGTAACGAGCCGTCGCTTCCTCTGCGGTCGTGTAGACGCCACGGTGCACGTTCGCGTGGCACGTCTCGTAGTACTGCTCCATTGCGGTGAGCACCTGGCGGGGTTGGAGCGAGCTCGACGCCGTGTCGAGGTACACGAGCGGCTTGCCGTGCACCGTCCGCGCGAGCATCGGAAAGTCCTTTCGCACCGCCTCGACGTCGAGGGAGCCGGAGGTGGTCACCGGGGCCATCGGGTCAGCGCCGCCACGCCTCGTAGCCGTGCTTCTCGATCCGCTCGGCGAGCTCCGGACCGCCGCTCTCGACGATCCTCCCCTCCACGAGGAGGTGGACGCGGTCGGGTACGAGCGTTTCGAGCAGCCGCTGGTAGTGGGTGACGACGAGCACCCCGAGCGACGGGTGCAGCCCGCGCACGGTCCGCACGCCCCTCCCGACGACGCCCAGGGCGTCGATGTCGAGGCCGGAGTCGGTCTCGTCGAGGACCGCGAGCTCCGGCTCGAGCATCGCCATCTGGAGGATCTCGTTGCGCTTCTTCTCGCCCCCCGAAAAGCCCTGGTTCAGGTACCGCTCGCCGAAGGAGGGGTCCATCCCCAGTCGTTCCATCCACTCGGTCATCGCCAGGCGCACCTCGAGCGCCGAGACGTCCGCGCCGCGGCGCGCCGACATGGCCTGGCGCAGGAACTGCACCACGGACACGCCGTCGATCGCCTCGGGGTACTGGAAGGCGAGGAACAGGCCCGCCTTCGATCGGGCGTCCGTCGCCCAGTGCGTGATGTCCTCGCCGTTGAATCGGACGGCGCCGTCCACGACCCTGTAGGACGGGTGGCCCATCAGGGTGGCGGCGAGGGTGGACTTGCCGGCGCCGTTCGGTCCCATGAGCGCGTGGAGCTCCCCGGCCGCGACCACGAGGTCGACCCCCCGGAGGATCTCCTGGCACGGGATGCGGTCGGCGGCGCCGTCGGATGCGGCTACGTCGCCGCGGGCGGCCACGCGGAGTCCTTGGATCTCGAGGAGCGGCGCGGTCATCGTGCCAAGTCTACCGGTCGGGTCAGATTTCTACCACAGACGTAGGGAAAATGTCGGCAGCCGTTGGAGCAGTCATGCCCGGTCCGACCCGGGCTGCCTGCGACCGCTGGTCGCGACATCCATCCCTGCCTCACCACCCGCGGTCGATCCACTCCTGGAGGTGCGGGGACTCCGAGCCGATCGTGGTCGATGCGCCGTGCCCGGGGAGCACCAGCGTGGAGCTGTCGAAGCGGGCGAACAGCCGCCGCTCGATCGAGTGGACGATGGCGGGGAAGTCGCCACCGGGGAACGAGGTGTTGCCCGGGCCGCCGGGGAACAGGGTGTCTCCGGTGAGGAGGAGCGAAGTCCCCTCCACGTGGAAGCACATCGATCCGGGGGTGTGCCCCGGCGTGGCGATCGTGCGCACGCGCAACTTGCCCACCTCGAGGACCGCGTCGTCCTCGAGCAGCTCGTCGTAGGAGGGCAGCATGCCGGCGTCCGCCGCGGTGACCGCGACGGAGTACCCGGCGTCGCGCACCGCCGGGACGGCCTGGATGTGGTCCCAGTGGCCGTGGGTCTCGACCACCTGCCGGACGCCGAGACGCCGGCAGACATCGAGCAGGAGCTCGTGCTCGTTGGCCGCGTCCACGAGAAGCGCGTCGCCGGACCGGCGGCACCGCAGGACGTAGACGTTGTTGTCCATGGGGCCGACGACGATGCGGTGGAGCTCGCACGCCGCGTCCTCCCAGATGCGCTCGACCTCGGGCATGTTCCCCAGGTTTGCACACGTGGTAGACCTCAGCCCGATGGACTTCGCGTTCAGCGAGGAGCAGCAGGAGCTCCGCAGGGCCGTGCGCCGCTTCCTCGCCGACAAGTCGCCGGAGGGGGAGGTCCGAAGGCTCATGGCGACGGCCGAGGGGTACGACCCGGCCGTCTGGCAGCAGATGGCGGAGCAGCTCGGCCTCCAATCGCTCGCGATCCCCGAGCGGCACGGCGGTGCGGGGTTCGGATTCGTCGAGCTCGTGATCGTCCTCGAAGAGATGGGGGCAACGCTTTTGTGCGCGCCCTTCTTCTCCTCTGCGGTCCTCGGCGCCCACGCGCTGCTCACCTCGGGGGACGACGAGGCGAAGGAGCGCTGGCTCCCGAAGATCGCGTCGGGCGCGTCGATCGCGACCCTGGCGCTGACCGAGGACTCCGGCCGCTGGGACCTCGACGCGGTCGAGCTCGAGGCGCTGCGCGCCGGCGACGGCTGGGTCCTCGAGGGTCACAAGAGCTTCGTCCTGGACGGCCACCTCGCGACACTCCTTCTCGTGGTGGCCCGTTCGGCGGGGGGCCTCGGGCTCTTCGCGGTCGAGGGAGGTGCCGCAGGGGTCGTCCGCACGCCGCTGTTCACGATGGACCAGACCCGCAAGCAGGCGCGCCTCGAGTTCGCGCGGACGCCCGCGGTGCCCGTCGGCGCCCCCGGCAGCGCGGGTCCCGGTCTCAGGAAGACCCTCCAGCTCGCCGCGGTGGCGCTCGCGGCCGAGCAGGTCGGGGGTGCCCAGCACTGCCTCGACAGCTCCGTCGAGCACGCCAAGACGCGGATCCAGTTCGGCCGGCCGATCGGCAGCTTCCAAGCCATCAAGCACAAGTGCGCCGACCTGCTCTGGGAGGTCGAGTCCGCGCGGTCGGCCGCCTATCACGCGGCGTGGGCAGCAGCCGAGGACTCCGACGATCTGCCGCTCGCCGCGAGCCTCGCCAAGTCCTACTGCTCCGAGACGTACTTCCATGCCGCCGCAGAGAACATCCAAATTCACGGCGGGATCGGCTTCACCTGGGAGCACGACGCCCACCTGTACCTGAAGCGGGCCAAGTCCTCCGAGCTCCTCTTCGGCGATCCCACGTACCACCGCGAGCTGTTGGCCCAGCACATCGGCATCTGAGGTGCCGGGCCACTGGCGCGTCGTCGAAGGCGGGGCGGGCGTGGTGCGGGTCTACGCCACCCCCGCTAACGGCGGGGCGTCCCCCTGGGGAGTCGTCGTGCTCTGCCACGAGCTCCCGCGTGAGCCCGATCGAGGGACCGATGCCGACAGCGGTTACCCACCGCTGGCGGACCGGCTCTCGCAAGAGTGCGCCTGCCGCGTGGTGGTGCCGATGCTGAGAGGCACGAGCGGCTCCAGCGGCGACTTCACCGCGAGCGGGTGGCTGGAAGATCTCGCGGCGGTCGCGGACCGCGAAACGGGACCGGACGGGCACCTGTGGCTGATCGGCTTCGGGCTCGGCGGCGCGGTCGCGCTGCGCGCCGCCGTCCAAGACCCCCGAGTCCGCGGCGTCGCGTCGATCGCGGGCCCCGCCGACCTGACCGCGTGGGTCGCGAACCGCGAGAAGGTGCTCGACCGGTGCAGGCGGAGCGGGGTCGTCTCGACCCTGGGATTCCCCGCCGACGTCGACGCGTGGGCGGAGGAGATCGTCGCGCTCGCGCCGCTCGACGCGGCGGCGCATCTCGGGGGCCGCCCGCTGCTCGTGATCCACGGCTCCGACGACGACGAGGTGCCCGTCGCTGCCGCGCGGGCGATCGCGGACGCGGCGACCGACGGGCCGGCGGACCTCCGCATCGTGCCGGCTGCCGGCCATTGGCTCCGGGCCGACCCGCGTGTGGTGGCGACGCTGGTGGGGTGGATCGAGCGTCACCGCTGAACCCGTCGCCGGTCAGGCGGACGGGGGCGAGGGTCAGGCGGGCGGGGGCGAGGGTCAGGCGGGCGGGGGCGAGGGTCAGGCGGGCGGGGGCGAGGGTCAGGCGGACGGGGGCGAGGGTCAGGCGGACGGGGGCGAGGCCGTCGATCCGTGCCCTCCTGGCGCCACCGGCGCCGCGCCGGCGAGCGCACGGTCGATGGCGCTCCGCAACTCCCTCGCGGCGGCTTCCGGGTCGTGGGCTTCGGTCAGCCAGCGCACCGCCACGAAGTGGCGCACGCCTGCTGCGGCGAGCCCCGGGACCGTGGACGGCGTGACGCCGCCGGTGACGAAGACAGGACGGCAGGCGGCCGCGGCACGGGCGACCGCGAGCGCCGCGTACCCGACGCCCGTGCCGGGTCGCCCCGGCTTGGTGGGCGTCTCGACGACGGGTCCGGCCGAGACGTAGTCCACCGGCTCGACCTCGGAGAGGTCCAGCTCCTCCGGGGCGTGGGTCGAGAGCCCGACGATCGCGAAGGGCCCGAGGATCCGCCGTGCGAGCGAGGGCGGTGCGTCGTCCTGGCCGACGTGCACGCCGTCCGCACCCGCTTCGAGCGCGAGGTCCGGGCGGTCGTTGAGGATGAACGGGACGCCGAGGTCGGAGCACACGCCCCGGAGGAGCGCAGCCCGCCGCAGCAGCGGCCGCGCCTCGAGCGCCTTGTCTCGCAGTTGGACGACGTCGACGCCGCCCGCGACGCAGCGGTCGACGAACCGTGCGAGGTCCGGCCTGTCGGGCGTGCACAGGTAGAGGCGACGTCCGGCGAGCGGACCGCGAGCTCCGTCCCGATCGGTCATCTCGCACTCCGGGCCGCGCGGCTGCTTCTGATCGCCTGCCCGTCGGGCTGCGTCATTGCGGCCTTCGCCTCGCGCTTGTGGTGCCGGACCTCGGCCAGGCTGCCGGCGTCGACGATGTCCGCGACAGAGAGGCAGCTGCCCGGTTCGCCGTACGGGGCGGAGGCGTCTTCCCATCCAGGCGGGCGGACGCCCAGTTGCTTGCCGACGGCTTGCGGGAGAAGGCCTCAGCCAGGGTCCCAGGGTCCATCGAGGCGAGGAGGTGTGCGTCGATGGGCACGGTCAGTCCGAGCCGGTCGACGAGCTCGGCCGGGCCCCGGAAGGCCTGCTCGATCGTGATCTGCTGGTCGAGGACCATCCCGATCAAGAGCGCGAGCGGGTCGGTCGAGACCAGCCGGTCCGCCCGCTCGTCACCGGACAGCTGGAGCGGCGTCACGGTGCGAGCGTCTCACACCATCTGGCTGCCGCGCTCGACCATCGGCGGCTTCGGCTGGTCCGTGGCGCGGATCATCCGCCGGGCGGCCTCTGCGGTGGTGGGGCTGGCCAGGGCACTCACGAAGTCTCCGTGCTCGAGCGTGGTCGACCCAGCCGCGAAGAGCAAGTACTCCCCGCGTTGCACGGACACGATGATGCACCCCGGGGGCAGTCCCGCTGCTCCGAGCGGCACGTCGCGAGAACGGCGGGCACCTCGACAGGTCGATCACCGGAATGGGGTGTGGGGCGGCGAGCCCCCGATCATGGCGAACCACAGGAGCTGGATCGGTCGGTCGAACCGGTACGAGGGCGTCGCGAAGAACGGGCGGTAGCCGTAGACCGCGCCGAAGATCGCGTAGGCGATGATCGACGCGAACAGGCCGGGCAGGAGCGCCTCGTACTCGAAGTCGCCTCGGTACACGACGTCTGCGGCGAGGACGGCGCCACCGAGCGGCGCGCTGAAGATGGCGCCGATGCCGGACCCGATGCCCACGGACACCGCGATGCCGCCGTCTTCAGGAGGGAGGTCGAGGACGCGCGCGAGCAGGGAGAAAACTGTCACCTCCTCGAGGGGTACACTCGCCTGCTCGAGGCCTACCTTGCCAAGCGCCAGGTATGCCTCGGCGCACTCAAGGCTGTGCACGGCGTCGATTTCGCTAGCAAAGGCGAGCGCTTGTCTCGCATGGTGATCGGCGCTGTGCAGGCGTCCTACCGTGGCCTCGCTTCTCGCCAGCGCGCCAAGCAGCTGGACCCGGAAGTGCGGGGGCACGGTGGGATCAGCGAGGCCAGCCATGAACCATCGCCACGCTTCTTCATGGCGGTCCAGCCCCGCGAGCGCTCTTCCTCCCGAGACGGAGGCGATGCTTGCCAGCAGATGTGCGAACCGAGAAGGCCGGTCGCGTCGGACCCGATGGTCCGACCCCGGCAGGTTCCCGCCGCGTGAGCGACGTCACCCGTCCTCGCCGGTCGCCTGAAACCCGACCGATTTGGTAAGATTTCGCGATGGCCTTCCGATCGCTGTTCACGTTCCCCGATCCCGTCAACGAGAACGCTGCCCGGACGGTGGCCGCCGGCGTCGTGGTGCTGAGCGCTGCGGCAATCGCGGCACAACAACCCTGGTTGCTCGTCGTCCTCGCAGCCGGCTTCTGGGCGCGGGTCCTCACGGGCCCGACGCTGAGCCCACTCGGCCGTCTAGCGACGTCCGTGGTCGCACCGGCCCTCGGCAAGCCGAAGCTTGTCCCCGGAATGCCCAAGCGATTCGCCCAGGCAATCGGCGCTGCTTTCAGCACCGCCGCGGTGCTGCTGTGGTTCGGGGCCGGCACCCACGTCCCTGCGCTGGCTGTCACCGGCGCTCTCGCGGGCGCCGCCTTCCTCGAAGCGGCACTCGGGCTCTGCCTCGGGTGCAAGCTCTTCGGAGCGCTCATGCGGGCCGGCATCGTCCCCGAGTCAGTGTGCGAGGCGTGCGCAGACATCTGGCTGCGTCACCCGGAGCTGCACCGCGAGCCGGCACGCAGCTGAGCCGGCACGCAGCTGAGCACGGCACCGGCGCCGAGGACCCCCGCAGCACGAGCGAACCCAGCCCGTCAGCCGGCGGGCTGGCTCTCCTGCACGCCGCTTCGATGCGGCTGGGCTCGTAGTGCTTGGCGAGGCGGGTCACTCCCAGGATCGACCGGTACTACTACGGCCGCTGATTACTGGACGCTCGGCGTGGTGATCGCTAGACGGCGATGTAGCTGAGGTCCGGTGAGCGGAAGAACCCGCGCACGACGTCCTGTCTGTAATGGGAGATGGGGTTCTCCATCTAACCGGAGTTGGCCAGGTCAGCGATCCGCCATGGACGATCGGCCGGTAGCCGTTCGAGGCTGGGCGGGTGCCCCCGCTTCTGTGGCGGTGACGGCATGACCTTGCGAGGTCGTCCGCCGATCGCGACGTCGTGGTAGCGGACGGGCTCGTGGTCGACAGCGAGCTCAAGGAGCCGGAAGAAGAGAAGCCCCCGGCTCTGGGAGCGCCGGCGATTGAAGCGGAACACGAACTCGTCGATTTTCTTGAGCTCGCGAGAGAACGACCTGGTGAACGTGCACGCTCAGTCCGGAGTTCCGCAGCAAGTAGGCAGACAATCGGCGAAACCCCGCACTGATCTGTGCGGTCGGTCCTTCGGTCGACAGCCGCAGCGCCTCGTAGAAGACGACGGACCCCAGTCCGGCGACGGTGCCGATCACCGCCGGCGCGTCGGCCACGAGCTCAGCGCAGGCGCTCCCGCCTCCCGTTGCGCCTGGTGCCCCGTCGTGGCTCCTGCCCGCTCGTCGCGGAGGCGCCGTGGTCGATGTGTGTGTCGTCCGGTGTCACAGGTCCCATCCGGTGCTCCAGTGCTGCTCGGGCACCTCTCCGGCGGATTCGGCCAGGAGCTGGAGCCCCGCCACCACGGAGCGCCGGGCGTCCTCGGGCACCGCTCGCAGGAGGTCGGCGATCTCGCGCCGCCGTCGCTCCGTCACGACGTCGACGAGGCGGCGGCCCGACTCGGTGAGCGCCACGCGGACCTGGCGACGGTCGTTGCGGTCGGTACGGCGCCGGACGAGTCCCTTGCGGACCAGCCGGTCGCACAGGCGCGACGCGGTCGGAGGGGTGACGCTCAGCGCCTCCGCGAGGGACGCCATCCCCTGGGCCCCGCGAGAGGCGAGCACGACCAGCGACCGGTACTGCGCGAGCGTGACGTCCTCGGCCTCGTCGAGGTGGGCCAGCGAGCGGGCTGCGACCGCGACGAGGACGCGGCTGGCGCTCAGCACGGCGTCGACCATCGGATCCTGCTGCTGCTCGCTTACCTGGCTAATAGTTGTCAAGGCTACGAAGAATCTCGCGACCGCGCAACTACCGACCCGCAGCGGCGAGGCCGGCTGGTCGGCCACGGGGTCGGCGACGTCCTCCGCCGCTCACCTCCAGATCTAGCTCGGTCTCGGCGACGCGGGGCTCGAGCAGACGGAGCAGCCCGCCTCAGCGGCTGCGCCGGGCGCACTGCTCGAGGTGGTGGCCGTCAGCGGCGCGGGGTGAGCCGCCGTTCGCCGCCTCGCCCGCCATCAGGCCGCACCGCCGATTGCCGCCGGGCGGTGCCCCGGTGGTAGGCAGGTCGGGTGAGCACCGTCACCGCCGCCGCCGCCCGCACGCTCGGCGCCCCCGCCGACGTCGTCTTCCGCTGCCTGAGCGACCACCGCGAGCACCATCACCGGTTCCTCCCCCCCGCCTTCAGCAATTACAGGGTCGAGGAGGGAGGTACAGGCGAAGGGACGGTGGTGAGCTTCACCGTCACCGCCGGTGGTCGGAGCCGCCCGTACCGGATGCGAGTCTCGGTGCCGACGCCCGGCAGGGTCCTCGAGGAGCGCGACGAGGCGTCGTCGCTCGTCACCACGTTCACGTTGGCGCCGGAGGGCGACCGGACGCAGGTGCGCATCCAGACCACGTGGAACGGCGCCGGCGGGGTGGGCGGGTTCTTCGAGCGGATGTTCGCACCGTCGGCGCTGAAGCGCATCTACGACGACGAGCTCGCCCGGCTCGACGCCTACGCGAAGGACCTGGCCGCGCGAGGCGGCGCGCGAGGCGGGAGCCGAGGCGGCGCGATGAGCGGGCGAACGGCGCGCGAGGCGGGAGCCGAGGCGGCGCGATGAGCGGGAGAACGGCGCGATCAGCGGGAGAACGGCGCGATCAGCGGGAGAACGGCGCGATCAGCGGGAGAACGGCGCGATCGCGTCGGCGTCGATGCCGTAGCGGCGGACGGCCCGCCCGACGGCGGCGCGGTCGATCGCGCCCTGCTCGGCGAGCGACGCGAGGACCGCGACCACGACGTGCGACGCGTCCACCTCGAAGTAGTGGCGGAGCGCGGCGCGCGCGTCCGAGCGGCCGAATCCGTCCGTCCCGAGCGACGTGAACGGACGGCGCACCCAGCGCGAGACCTGGTCGGGGACGGCACGCATGTAGTCGGTCACGGCCACCACGGGCTCCCGGCCCGACCCCAGCGCCTCGGTGACGTACGGGGTCCGCACCTCTCCCCCGGGACGGGGGCGGGTGGAGGCGCCGACATGGAGGCGGTTCCAGCGTTCGCAGAGCAGGGCGTCGGCGCGCAGCGTCGACCAGGACGTGGCGGACCACGCGTCGGCCGAGACGCCCCATTCGTCGGCGAGCATGCGGCGCGCCTCCATCGCGACCTGCCACATCGGCCCCGAGAAGCAGATCGAGGCGCGAGGTGAGGGCCGCCCCCCATCTGGCGCCGCGGGCCCCGCGTAGCGGTAGATGCCCCGCAGGACGCCCGAGCGCACGGCCTCACCCTCGAGACCTTCGGGAAGCGGCGGCATGGCGTAGTTCTCGTTGTAGAGCGTGATGTACCAGAAGCGGTCCTCGGGCTCCTCGCCCATCATGCGCCGGACCGCTTCCTCGACGACCAGGCCCACCTCGTACGCAAAGGCAGGGTCGTAGATGACGGCGGCGGGGTTGGTCGAGGCGAGCAGCGGCGAGTGGCCGTCGTCGTGCTGGAGGCCTTCCCCGAGGAGCGTGGTCCGCCCGGCGGTGCACCCGGCCAGGATCCCGCGGCCGCGCATGTCTCCGAGCGCCCAGAGGAGATCGCCCACGCGTTGGAACCCGAACATCGAGTAGAAGAGGAACACCGGGAGCATCGGGCGCCCCCAGGTCGAGTACGACGTGGAGAGGGCGATGAAGGCGGCGGTCGCGCCCGCCTCCGTGATGCCCTCCTGGAGCAGGTGGCCGGACGCGCTCTCGGCGTATTTCAGCGGCAGGTCGGCGTCGACCGGGACGTACCGCTGGCCTCCCGGCGCGTAGATCTGCGCCTCGGCGATGATCGGCTCCAGCCCGAAGGTGCGGGCCTCGTCCGAGACGATGGGGGCGACGAGCGGGCCGAAGTCCGCGTCGCGCACCAGGTTGCGAAGGAGCCGGGCGAATGCCATCGTCGTCGACACAGCCTGGCTGCCCGAGCCGGCCATGAGATCGGCGAAGACCTTCGGGTCGGGCAGCACGACCTTGGCGGGGCGCACGACGCGGCGGGGGAGCGCACCGCCGAGCACCTTGCGACGCGCCATCATGTACTCGTAGGCCTCGGACCCCTCGGGCGGCCGGTAGTAGGGGGGGACGTCGGCGTCGAGCGCCTCGTCGGGGATCTCGTCGGCGAGGTAGAGCCGGTCCCGAAGGGCCCGCAACTGGTCCCGGGTCATCTTCTTGATCTGGTGCGTGGCGTTGCGGGCCTCGATCTGCGGACCGAGCGTCCAGCCCTTGATCGTCTTGGCGAGGATCGCCGTCGGCGCGCCCTTCTGCTCGGTGGCGAGCTTGTAGGCCGCGTAGAGCTTCCGGTAGTCGTGACCCCCGCGCGGAAGGGTACGCAGCTCGTCGTCGGTCAGGTGCTCGACCATCTTGCGGAGCCGGGGGTCGGGGCCGAAGAAGTGCTCACGGATGTACGCCCCGGACTCGACGGCGTACTTCTGGAACTCGCCGTCGACCGTCGTGTTCATCTTGTCGAGCAGCACGCCGTCCACGTCCCGGGCGAGCAGCTCGTCCCAGCGCGAGCCCCAGATGACCTTGATGACGTTCCACCCCGCGCCGCGGAAGAGCGCCTCGAGCTCCTGGATGATCTTCCCGTTGCCGCGCACCGGGCCGTCGAGGCGCTGGAGATTGCAGTTGACCACGAAGATGAGGTTGTCGAGGTGCTCCCGCCCCGCGACGCCGAGGGCGCCGATCGACTCGGGCTCGTCCATCTCGCCGTCGCCGACGAAGCACCAGACCTTGCTCGCGCTCGTGTCGACGAGCTGTCGGTGGTGGAGGTAGCGGTTCACGTGGGCCTGGTAGATGGCGGTGATGGGGCCGAGGCCCATCGACACCGTCGGGAACTCCCAGAAGTCGGGGAGCGACCGGGGGTGGGGGTAGCTCGGCAGCCCGCCGCCGACCTCGTGACGGAAGTTGTCGAGGTCGCGCTCGCTCAGGCGCCCCTCGACGAATGCCCTCGCGTAGATGCCCGGCGAGGCGTGGCCCTGGACGAAGACCTGGTCGCCTGCGCCGCCGTCGTCCTTGCCCCGGAAGAAGTGGTTGAAGCCGACCTCGTACAGGGAGGCGGAGCTCGCGTAGGTGGACAGGTGCCCGCCGATGCCGTCGGTGCGCATGTTCGCCCGCACGACCATCGCCGCGGCGTTCCACCGGATGTAGGCCCGGATGCGGCGCTCCAGGTGCTCGTTGCCCGGGAACCACGGCTCCTCGTCCGCCGGGATCGTGTTCACGTAGGGCGTGGACACCGTCGCGGGGAAGTCGACCTGGAGCGTCCTCGCACGCTCGAGGAGCTTCATGAGCAGGAACCGCGCCCGCGGCCGGCCGCGGGCGCCGACCACCGCGTCGAAGGAGTCGAGCCACTCGGCCGTCTCGCGCGGGTCGATGTCCGGGACCTGGTGGGACACGCCGTCGAAGAGCACGCCACCACGGTACCGTCCTGCGGGCGTCGTGCCGCGTCGGAGCCAGGGTGTAGACACCCTGCGTGGTCACGGTGTACACGGACGGCTCGTGCCTGGGGAACCCCGGGCCCGGCGGCTGGGCGTGGCTCGTACCGGGGGGGAGGTTCGAGAGCGGCGCCGACGCACATACCACCAACCAGCGGATGGAGGTCACCGCCTCTCTCCGGGCGCTCGAGTCGCTCAGGCGGGTCGCAGGGGCCGACGGGATCCTGGTGCGGAGCGACTCGACGTACGTCGTGAACTGCTTCGCCCAGCGCTGGTGGGCTGGCTGGCGGCGGAGGAACTGGCGCAACTCGCAGGGCAAACCCGTGGCGAACCGCGATCTGTGGGAGCCGCTGCTCGACCTCGCGCTCGATGCTGCGGTGCCCGTGCGCTTCGAATGGGTGAAAGGCCACTCGGGCGACCCGTGCAACGATCTCGTCGACGAGCTGGCGAGCTCCGCCGCCTCCACGGGCGCCGGGCGGGCGGGCTCGTTCTGAGGTCGCCGCTCGAGCTCACGGAGCCCGCGGACCGCCGGGCGCGTGCGCCGTCTGGCCTACCCCCCCCACCCGCACCTACCATCGCCGGCATGGAGCTCAAAGGATCGTCAGCACTCGTCACCGGCGGCGCGTCCGGCCTCGGCGCCGCGACGGCCAGGGCACTCGCCGCGGAGGGCGTGCACGTGACCGTCTTCGACCTGAACGAAGACGGGGCGAAGTCCGTCGCCGGAGAGGTCGGCGGCGACTACGTCGTGGGGGACGTCACCGACCCGGGTCAGTGCCAACGCGCGGTGGACCAGGCGGCGTCGGGCGGCACCCTGAGGATCACGGTGAACTGCGCGGGGATCGGGTGGGTCGGTCGGATGATCGACCGCCAGGGTGCACCCCACCCCCTCGAGCCGTTCGAGTCGGTCCAACGGGTGAACGTGTTCGGGACCTTCAACGTGATGTCGAAGGCGGCGGTCGCCATCGCCAAGACCGAGCCGCTCGAGCACGCCGAGCGCGGCGTCATCGTGAACACCGCCTCGGTGGCCGCGTACGACGGGCAGATCGGCCAGCTCGCGTACTCCGCGTCCAAGGGTGCGATCGTCGGCATGACGCTCCCGGCGGCCCGCGACCTCTCGGTCGTCGGCATCCGGGTGATGGCGATCGCGCCGGGGCTGTTCGACACGCCCCTCCTCGGCATGCTGCCCGAGGCTGCGTTCCACGCGCTGGGGGCGTCCGTGCTCTTCCCGAAGGTGCTGGGCGACCCGACGCGCTACGGCCAGCTCGTCGTCCACATCGCCCGCAACAGCTACCTGAATGCCGAGGTCATCCGCCTCGACGGCGGCATCAGGATGCCGCCGAAGTAGGCCTGGGCGCGTGCGCCTCGTCGAGGCGGAAGGGGTTCGTCTCTTCCCGGTGGGCCTGGGCACCTGGCAGTTCGGGTCCGGTCAGTGGGGCTACGGCGCGAGCTACGCCGAGGACGTCGCCCCGCGTATCGTCGAACGGTCCCTCGACCTCGGGGTCGACGTGATCGACACCGCGGAGATCTACGCGTTCGGCCGGTCCGAGCGCATCGTCGGCGCCGCGCTCGCGCGGCGCCGTGACGAGGCGTTCCTCGCGACGAAGGTGTTCCCGGTCCTCCCGCTCGAGCCGGTCGTCCGTCGCCGTGCGCGGGGAAGCTGCCGTCGTCTCCGCACCGACCACGTGGACCTCTACCAGGTCCATTGGCGGAACCCGGTCGTGCCCCAGCGTCAGGTCGCCGACGCGCTGGCGACGCTGCTCGACGCGGGCGTCACCCGCCACGTCGGGGTGAGCAACTACCCGCTCGCCCGCTGGCAGGAGCTCGAGCGGCTCCTGGGCCGCCCGGTCCTCTCGAACCAGGTCCGTTACAGCCTCGTCGACCGGGCGCCCGAGCGCGAGCTCTTGCCCTGGGCCCAGGCGCAGGGCCGCGTGCTCGTCGCCTACAGCCCGCTCGCCCAAGGGCTCCTCTCGGGAAGCTACGGCGCCGACCGCCGCCCGACCGGGCTTCGGGCGAGGACCAGCCAGTTCCGCCCCCAGAACGTCGAGGCCGCCGCCCCTCTCCTCGACGCGTTGCGATCGGTAGCGGACGCGCACGGAGCGACCCCCGCGCAGATCGCGCTCGCCTGGCTCGTCCGCCGCCCGAACGTGGTGGTGATCCCGGGTGCGTCGTCGGTCGAGCAGGCGGAGGAGAACGCCGCGTCGGCGGACATCGAGCTCAGCGCGGCGGAGGACGACGCGCTCAGCTCGGCCTCCGAGGCCTACCGACCCGCCCGCCCGGTCGTGGGCGCCCGCACGGGTGTCGTGGGCCGCAGGTTGCGCCGGGTGCTCGACGGCCTTCGCGCCTGACGCTTAGTGTCTTGGTCGTCCGCGCACCCTGCGCGAGGCGGTCGGAGGAGGCCTGGTGGACTACGACGTGGTGGTGATCGGCGGTGGCCCGGGCGGCTACGCGGTCGCCCTCTACGGCGCCTCCGCGGGCCTTCGGATCGCCATCGTCGAGCTCACAAAGGTCGGCGGCACCTGCCTGCACCGCGGTTGCGTACCCGCCAAGGAGTTCCTCGAGTCCGCCGCTGTGTACCGGACGGTGCGCGGCGCGGCGGAGTTCGGCATCTCGGCCGGCGAGCCGACGGTCGATTTCGCGGTCAACCAGCGTCGGAAGGTCGCGGTGGTGGACCAGCTCTACCGCGGGCTGAGCGGCCTCTTGCGCGGGCGCAAGGTGACCGTCCTGTCGGGAACCGGGACGCTCCTTCCCGGGCGGCGTGTCCGGGTGGTCGACGGCCCCGACGCCGGGACCGAGATCGCCGGTCGCCACGTCGTCCTCGCCGCGGGATCGGTGCCCCGCACCCTGCCCGGGCTCGACGTGGACGGCCGCCACGTGATGACCTCCGACGAGTTCCTCCAGCTCGAGCGCGTGCCGGCGTCGGTGGCCGTCGTCGGCGGCGGCGCGATCGGCTGCGAATTCGCTTCGCTCCTCTCGGACCTCGGCGCCGGCGTGACGATCCTCGAAGCCCTCGACTCGATCCTCGCGGGGTGCGACGAGGACATCTCCGCCGCGCTGGCGCGGTCGTTCACGAAGAGGGGGATCGACATCGTCACGGGCGCCCAGGTGAAGGGGCACACGCCTGCCCCCGACGGCTCGCATACCGTGGTCCACCTGGGCGACGGCAAGGAGGTGGAGGTCGAGGCGGTGGTCGTCTCGGTCGGGAGGCGCCCGCGCACCGAGGGCCTTGTGTCCCAGGGGACCGGCGTGCAGCTCGACGACCGCGGGTTCGTGGTGGTGAACCACCTGATGCAGACCCACGAGCAGCACGTCTGGGCCGTCGGCGACGTGTGCGCCGGCACGCCGCAGCTCGCGCACGTCGCCTTCGAGGAGGCGGTTCTCGTCGTGAAGGGCATCCTCGGGGAGCCGATGGTCCCGGTCGACTACGAGCGCGTGCCATGGGCCATCTACTGCCACCCCGAGGTCGCGTTCGCCGGGCTCACCGAGTCCCAGGCAAGAGAGCGCGGGATCCCCGTCCTGGTCAAGAAGGACCCGTTCGGAGGGAACAGCCGCGCACGGATCATCGGGGAGACCGACGGGCTCGTGAAGGTCGTCGCCCAACGGCTTCCCGACGGCTCCGCGGGTCGGATCCTCGGCGTCCACATGATGGGTCCATGGGTGACGGAGCTGCTCGGCGCGGGGTACCTCGCAGTCAACTGGGAGGCGACCCCCACAGAGGTCGCGCAGTTCATCCAGCCGCACCCGTCACTTTCCGAGGCCTTCGGTGAGACGGTGATCGCGTTGACGGGAAGGGGATTGCACGTTGGCTGACGTCACCATGCCGCAGTTGGGCGAAACGGTCACCGAGGGGACCATCACCCGCTGGATGAAGTCCGTGGGGGATCAGGTCGAACGCGACGAGCCCCTGTTCGAGGTCTCGACGGACAAGGTCGACTCCGAGGTCCCGGCGCCCGCAGCCGGCGTGCTCTCCGAGATCCTCGTCCCAGAGGGCGAGACCGTCGCGGTGGGCGCCCGTCTCGCCGTTATCGCCGACGGCCCGGCCGGTACCGGTGCGACCGGCGCGACCGAGCCCGCACCGGCGGAGGCGCCGGCTGCCGGCGCGCCCCCGCCGGCGGCTCCCGCCCGCGCCCCCGCGTCCGCGCCAGCCGCCCCCGCGTCCCCGCCGGCGGCTCCTGTGCCCCCGCCGTCGCCAGCCGCCCCCGTGCCCGTGCCCCCGCCGTCGCCAGCCGCCCCCGTGCCCCCGCCGCCCCCGCCTCCGCCCCCCGGGTACGTGCCGAGTCCCGCAGCGGTGCCCGCCTCACCTTCGGCTCCGGCACCCGCCGCGCAGGCCCGGCTCGCTCCCCGCGATGGAGTCGGAGCGGCCCCAGCTTTCGGCGGGGAGGGCATGCTGCTCTCTCCGGTCGTGCGCAGGCTGCTCGCCGAGCACGCCATCTCCCCCTTGGAGGTCGCCGGCACCGGCCTCGGTGGTCGCATCACGCGGGAGGACGTCCTCGCGCTGATCGACGTCCGCCGCGGACCTGGCGCCGGATCGACGCCCGAGCAGGCGGCGGCCCCGACGGGACCCTCCGCTGCGGTGCCCCAGCCCGCGACCGCACTCACCCCGGCCCAATCGACGCGGGTCGCCCCCGCCTCGCCCGCAGAGCCCCCGGCCACCTCGACGCGGGTCGCCCCCGCCTCGCCCGCAGGGCCCCCGGCCCCGTCCCGTCCGGCCGCCGCGCCGGCCCCGTCCCGCCCGGCCGCCGCGCCGGCCCCGTCCCGCCCGGCCGCCGCGCCGGCCCCGTCCCGCCCGGCCGCCTCGGCCTTTCGGGGGGAGGCAGACCGGGTCGTGCCGTTCTCGAACATGCGCAGGCGGACCGCAGAGCACATGGTCCGCTCGAAGGCGACCTCGCCGCACGCGTACATCGCGTACGAAGTCGACTTCGAGAACGTGGACCGTGTGCGCAGTGCGTGGCGCGAGCGGTTCAAGAGCGAGGAGGGGTTCTCGCTCACGTACCTCCCCTTCATCGCCCGGGCCACCGTCGAAGCGCTGCGGGAGTTCCCGAACCTGAACTCGTCCGTCTCGGACGACTCGTTGGTCGTGCACGAGCAGGTCAACCTCGGAGTCGCCGTCGACTTGAACCACGAGGGCCTCATCGTTCCCGTCGTGCACCACGCAGAGGAGATCACGCTGCGCGGGATCGCCCGGCGCATCAGGGACCTCGCCGACCGTGCTCGCAACCGTCAGCTGAGCGCGGACGACATCGCCGGCGGGACGTTCTCCATCACCAACGACGGGCCGTTCGGCACCTACTTCACGGTGCCCATCATCAACCAGCCTCAGGTTGCGATCTTGGCGACCGACGGCGTCCGTCGCCGACCCGTGGTCGTGGAGCTGCCGGACGGCAGTGAGTCGATCGCGATCCACTCGGTGGGGGTGGTCGGTCTGAGCTGGGACCACCGCGCCGTCGACGGCGCGTACGTGTCGTCGTTCCTCAGGCGGGTCGCCCAGGGGCTCGCCACTCGAGACTGGGCCTCCGAGCTCTAGCCGTGCTGCGCGTCCGCCGCCTCGGGCTGGTCACCTATGCCGAGGCGTTCGATCTCCAGCACGTCCTGGCACGTCGAGCCACCGACGACTACCTGCTGCTGCTCGAGCACCCGCACGTCTACACGCTCGGAGTGCGTGCCGACCCGGCGCACATCCTCGACGACCCGGCGTCGGTGGGGGCGACCGTGTTCCGCACCGACCGCGGTGGCGACGTCACCTACCACGGCCCGGGGCAGCTGGTCGCCTATCCGATCGTCACCCTCGACCCCAACCCCGGCGCCGGCCCTCTGCACGTGCGTCGCATCGAGGAGGTGGTGATCGACGCCCTGCGTGACCTGGGAGTGGAGTCGTCGCGTCATGACGGCTATCCCGGGGTGTGGATCGGCGTAGGGGGCCCCGCGCCGCGCAAGATCGCGGCTGTCGGCGTGCGGACCGTGCGCGTGCGAGACGGACGGCGGAGGACCCTCCACGGCGTCGCGCTGAACGTCGAGAGCGACCTCGCGATGTTCGGTCACATAGTGCCCTGCGGCATCGCCGACTACGACGTCACGTCGCTGCGCACCGAGGAGGTGGACGTGCCGATGGACGACGTGGTAGAGGCGGTGGCGGCACGGGCCGCCGAGGCCTGGGGCGCGGGAGGGGTCGACCGGAGGGACGTGCAGGTCGGACCCGCGAGACCTCGAGCGCTCTCCGGCGGCGCGGGCTCGGGCTCCTTGCCCAGCGGCGAGCGACCGCTCCTTCGGCGGCTTCGACAGGCAGGCACTGATCCCGACTCCGGCGTGCCGCTCCGCTCGCGCAAGCCTGACTGGCTGCGCGTGCGGGCACGGATGGGGGACGGCTACGTGTCGCTCGGGCGGACGATCCACGATCTCGGGCTCGTCACCGTCTGCGAGGAGGCGGGCTGCCCAAACATCTTCGAGTGCTGGTCCGACGGGACGGCGACCTTCATGGTGAACGGTGCTCGCTGCACCCGCGCGTGCGGGTTCTGCCTGGTCGACACGCGGCACCCGCTGCCGCTTGACCCCACAGAGCCTGAACGCGTCGCAGAGGCCGTCGACCGGATGCGGCTCTCCCATGCGGTGGTCACCTGCGTGGCGCGTGACGACCTGGCCGACGGCGGTGCAGGTGCCGTCGCGGCGACCGTCGAAGCCATCCGGCGCCGCAGCCCAGGCACGGCCGTGGAAGTCCTGATCTCCGATTGCAGGGGAGATCGCGCCTCGCTCCAGCTCGTCTTCGACGCACGGCCCGACATCTTGAACCACAACATCGAGACGGTTCCGCGCCTGCAGCGGGCGGTGCGGCCGTCGGCGAGCTACGCGAGGAGCCTCGCGGTTCTCGCGCGCGCCGCCGCCGCGGAGCTCGTCGTGAAGTCCGGGCTCATGGTCGGGTTGGGGGAGTCGGAAGCCGAGGTGCTCTCTACGCTCGCGGACATGGCTTCGGCGGGCGTGTCGATCGCGACGATCGGCCAGTACCTCCGTCCGAGCGCTGACCACCTGCCGGTCGCGCGGTGGTGGACCCCGGCGGAGCTCGACGCGCTGGCCGCTGCCGGGACCGCGCTCGGGCTCTCGCACGTCGAATCCTCGCCGCTGACGCGTTCGAGCTACCACGCGAAGCAGGCCGCAGATGCGGCAACGGTCGCGTCGCGTGGAGGCGGCCCGCGGGGTGCCGAGGCGACGGGGGCCGCGGGCTCAGCTTCGCTGGGCGAAGTGCTGGGTCCAGGTGCTCCCGTCCCAGTACCGCAGCGTGTCGGGAATCCCGTTCGGATCAGGTAGCCATCCTGCGGGCGTGCCCGGCGGGGGCGAGGGTGTGGCGGGCACAGGCGCGACCGTGACCGGGGCAGGTGCCGGTTGCATGTCGAGCTGGTAGCCGTCCGCGTGGAACGTGGTGGCCACCCCACTCCCAGCCGCCCCCGTGTCAGAAGACCATGCCGGAGCGGCGCCCTGGGAGGCTGCGCTCGGAGGGTACGCGCTCCCCGGTGGCAAGCCCGCACCGGAGGCCGTCAAGTCCTGGCCGTTGGAAGCGGCGGCCGCCTCAGTGGGGTACGAAGTCGACGCCGGGGTCGTAAAGGTCGGGCTCGACGAGGTCGGGCTCGACGCCGTTGTCCCGCTGCCGGTCTGGGCTGGGGCAGCTGCAAACCTTCCGAACGGGTCGTGCCTGCCGGACGGCTGCTGCTGGAGATCGGCGTAGTAGTTGGGCGGCTCGGCCGCCGGCTTGGGCGTGGCCGTAGCCTTCTTGCGCCGCCAGCTCGCGACGACGATGCCGACCAGCAACGCCACGATGACGGCAGCGATGACCACCTCGATGATCAGCACGTTGCGGTTCAGGGCTGCCAGCTCCGTGTCCATGTCTCCACCCTCCCCTCGATCCCCAAGAGAAGGTAGTGCCCGCCGACTTGGGGGTCAACGAATGGCCCCTCGGGCCGCCTGTCATTCGGGCGGTTCGCCGGTCCCCATTACCATCGCAATGGTGCGCATCTACACCCGCAGGGGCGACGACGGCACGACTGGCCTCCTCTACGGCGGCAGGGTTACGAAGGCGAGTCCCCGGATCGAGCTCAACGGCGCGGTCGACGAGGCGCAGGCCGCATTGGGCGCGGCCCGCGCGGAATCGGAGCCGGGCTCGGAGCTCGACGAGCTCCTGGTGGTGCTCGAGCGGGAGCTGTACGTGCTCATGGCGGAGGTCGCGACCGCTGCGGAGCACCGCGGGAAGCTCGTCGCCGGCGAGAGCCTGGTCACCGAGCCGATGGTGCTGCGGCTCGAAGAGTGGATCGACCGCTTGAGCGAGCGGTTCGCGATGCCCGCCGAGTTCGTGGTGCCCGGGGCCAACCGCGCCGCCGGCGCGCTGGACGTCGCACGGACGCTGGTCCGGCGTTCCGAGCGCGTGCTGGCGTCGATGCCGCCGCTCCACCACGCGCCCGAGCTCTTGCATCAGGCTCCCAAGACGCCGGGGAGGAGCGGAGGGCGCACAGGCCCCGCGCAGGAGGGGCGCGCGCCGTCGCAGGTGGGGCCGTACCTCAACCGCCTGTCGGACCTGCTCTGGACGATGGCACGCTGGCAAGAAGGTGAAGCCCATCTGTCCGCGCGCGATCGGCCCCGTCGAGGCGGCGCGGGCTGACCGGCTGCCCGGGCACGAGAGCCTGCGACTTCACGAGGAGGTGTGCTGATGCTGGAGGTGGTTGCGGCTACGACGCTGCCGGACGGCGTCGTGGCCGTCGGGATCCCTGTGGTCGGAAGCGCAGTCGGGGAGGAGGACGATGGCACGGCCGGGTTCGAGTGGCTCGCCCGGCTCGGCGGCCTCCGGGGGGCGACCAGCGACGTGGCCGCGGCTCGCGGACTCCTCACGGAGGAGCCGGACGAGGCGTGGCTACGGCGCCAGGGCTTCACCGCGGCCAAGGGCACGTCCCTCGTCCTGCGCGCCGCGTCCGGGCCGCCGTCCGTCGTGCTCCTCGGTGTCGGGCCGCGTGCCGGGCTCGACCCCGAGCGATGGCGCCTCGCAGGTGCGGCGCTGACCCGTGCCGCGGGTGACGGAGGCGGGGCTGCCGCGCTGCTCGTCCCCGAGGACCCGCCGGGCGGGGACGTCCCGGCGGTCGCCGCCGCGATCGCCGAGGGAGCGACGCTCGGGACGTACCGCTTCGACGCCTACCGGTCGGTCCCACGACCTGAGCACGTCGATCGGCTCGTGGTCGTCGGGCGAGGCGATTGGTCGGATGGGCTCCGACGAGGTGCGGTCGCGGCCTCGGCCGCCGCGTTCGCCCGGGACCTCGTGAACACGCCGGCTGGCGACATGACGCCGCGCGTGCTCGCCGAGCGGGTGCGTGAGCGCTTGACCGGGCTCGACAGGACGACGCTCGAGGTGTGGGACGAGGACCGGATCGCCGACGAGCGCCTGGGGGGCTTGCTCGCTGTGGCGCGAGGATCTGCGGAGCCGCCTCGGCTCGTGCGCGCGACCTACACGCCGCCCGAATCGGAGGGCGACAGGCACGTCCCGCATGTCGTGCTCGTCGGCAAGGGGATCACGTTCGACTCGGGCGGGCTCTCGCTGAAGCCGGCCGAGGGGATGATGGCCATGAAGACCGACATGAGTGGTGCGGCGGTCGTGCTTTCCGTCGTGTCCGTGTGCGCGGAGCTCCGGGTGCCGGTCAAGGTGTCCGCGATCGCGCCGTTGAGCGAGAACATGCCCGGCGGCCGGGCGCAGAAGCCCGGCGACGTGTTCAGGGCGCGCAACGGAGCGAGCATCGAGGTGCTGAACACCGACGCCGAGGGTCGTCTCGTCCTCGCCGACGCGCTCTCGCTGGCGGCCGAGCTCTCACCCGACGCCATCGTGGACGTGGCGACGCTGACGGGCGCGCAGGTCATCGCGCTCGGAAAAGGCGTGGCGGCGATGCTCGGGAACGCCCCCGCGCTCTTGGATGCCCTCCAGGCGGCGGGGGAGCGTGCGGGGGAGCGGTTGTGGCCGCTCCCGCTGCTCGACGACTATCGCGAGCACATCGACTCGGAGATCGCCGACATGAAGAACATCGGCAGGCCCAGGGAAGCCGGGACGATCGCCGGCGCGTTGCTGCTGGCTCGTTTCGTCGGCAAGGTGCCGTGGGCACATCTCGACATCGCGGGACCCGCCAGGGCCGACGAGAGCTCGGGCTACCTGTCGAAGGGTGCGACGGCGTTCGGGGTACGCGCGCTCTTGGACTTCCTCACGCGTTACCAGCCGGCGCGGACGGCGGGTTAGGGTCGCACTCGAGCACCGCTCTTGCGGCGAAGCGCCGGGCAACACCTGCCTTCCGCGCGTCGCCGCTCCCCTTCGTCGGCGGACGGCCCCCTTGTGTGCTCCACGGGCTTCCGGGGAGCCCGTGTAGTGTGTGGCCCGCCGTCGAGCGGCAGGACGGCACGATCACGCGCCCGTAGCTCAGAACGGATAGAGCACCGGACTTGTAATCCGGAGGTCGCCGGTTCAAGTCCGGCCGGGCGTTCTGAATGAGGGTCTTCACCTTCCGGTGGGGACCCAGCTCACGTTTGGACCGTCGTCATCCTGCCATCGGGGTGTGACTCTCATGCCCACGTTCTCGGCGGCCGCAAGGGTTCGCCTCTCCGTTCGCGGCGACTGCGCCTGCATCCCGACCTACTGGCAGGCCGAGGCCGGCGGTGCCGACGAAGACGGTGTGCCGGCCAGCTGCGACACCGCCATCCAGCTCGTCTGCCGTCCGGCGACCGTCGACGACGCCCAGGGGAAAGGTGGAGATCCTCACGACCCCGGGGCTGCGGCGCAGCAGCGGGGTCGTCGCCTTGGCCACGAGCCATGGCGCGGCGACACGGATCTCCTCGTCATGCGTCGGGCCATCACGACCTCCACTTCGTCCCGACACCGGTCGGTGTCGAGAGCCGGTCGGTCGGCGTCGTGATGAAGCGGTCCTGAGCCACGTTGAGCCTCTCGCTTCCAAGTGCGGCTGTCGGCTTTGCCGGCAGGGTAAGCAGCGTGTCGGGAACGCTGCGCGAATGGGTGCGCAACTGGGCTTTCGTGTACCCACCGCCGGTGACAGCTGTTGGGATGTCGTAGCTCGCGATCAGGTTGTCGGCGTCGAGGCACACGAGCGCGACAGGAGTCGCCGGCTTCCCGAAGACAAGACACGAGGACTCTCGCGAGTCAACTCGTCGAACGACGAGATGGGCAGGCTCTTCTCGGACGTACCTGCGCTCCCCGGGTGTCTTTCCCGAGTAATCGAGTATCGCGCTCTGTAGCCCACGGATGAGGGCTGTCGGCGGGTAGGGACCGAGGTACATCGCATTGGTGCCCATCAGCGCTGTCGAGAAGTTGGCGCAGGTCCACAGCGAGGACGCTGCTTGGTGCAAGCAGTGGTACCGGCCGGCTCGCACTCGGATCGGGTTGTCGAGAACCGAGGAGCTGGCTTCGGCGGCGTGAAGGTCTGTGACTGGAGGATTCGAGATGTACGCCCACTTCGTCTTGGAGACCTGGGCCACGAGGACCGACCCACTGTGGGCATGCGCCCCCGCTCCGTACTGGACGGCGTACCTCAGCACGACCTCACCGGAGAATCCCTTCGCTGCCCGGGCGAGGAACGCAGCGACCTCCCCAGGCGAGGCGACCGTCGGGCCGTGGTGCACTCTTGTTGGTGGCGGCGAGCCGCTCAGCGCGTCCACCAGGCCGGCGACGAGACCGATGACGGCGACGAGCGCGAGCGCGGAGAACGCCCAGCGCCGTCGCTGTCGACGGCGGGCCTCTTCGATCAGGACCTGAGCGGGCGGAGGGCGAGCATCGAGCTGGTCCCCGTTTCCGGAAGCGTCGAGCGCCGGAACGCGCTTGGCCTCGACGAGCGTACTGGTCACCGGACGGTCCCCCTGGGCCCCCTCTCGCGATTTCCGCATCAGAGGGCGGGTCAGCGCCTGAATGCGAGCCGCCCGAAGGCCAGTCCGTGGCCGAGACCGCCGGACACGACGATCACGCATCGGTTGGTGCACCGCGTCCGTGTCGTCGTTGTGTTGGATGACGGTGCAGCGGACGACGATACGGTGAACGTGGCGCTGCCCTTCCCCGCGCCGTCGGTCGCCACTGTCGGCTGCGTTGTGAGCCCGAGGCCGCACCCGGCTTCGGAGACGGCGGTGTCGCTCGAGCACTCGGAGACGTGGTAGCGACCGTCCGTCCCGAAGCCCGAGATGCTCACTCGCACCCTTTCGCCATCGACCAGTCCTCTCGAGGGGGACACCCGGACAGTCGCTGTCAGGAGCTCGCGTGTCGGCGGAAGGAGCGTCGCCGTTCGGGGTGTGAGCAACGACCACTTGGCACCACCGTCGATCGTGACGTAGGTCGACCATCCCGAAGGCGATGTCTGGGCGACGACGAGCGCGATCCGGCTCGTCACCGCCTGGAGGACGAGCGGCGTGTTGATCTGGTGATCGAAGAGGCTCGCCACGTGGATGGTGGGGAGCCCTCTGCCGGCCTCGGTGCTCCACGTCGACCCGGCGTCGTGGGTGGCGCGGACCGTGATCTTGCCGGACTTCTCCGGGGCGAGCACCAACCAGTCCGTCGGGGTCTCGACGGCCGCCGCGGGACCGGCCGCGATCCAGCCAGTGCCGCCCTGCACTGTCGAGAACCCCGTGACCGCGCTCGAAGGGAGCGTGGGTCCAGCGGTCCAGGTCCGTCCACCGTCGCTCGTCTCGTCGAAGGCAAGGGTGACCCTGGGTCGCTCGCCGGTGGTGAGCTCGGTCGGCTGGGGACCGGCGACGAGTGGGAGCACGCCAACTCTTCCGAACATCTTGGGCAGGCCGGGAAAGACTGTGCCCGCAATGGCAGGGGGCAGCGGGAGGGTCGCCGGGCTCCACGTCGCCCCGCCGTCGGTCGTCTCGAGGAGGCGGGTGCTCCCTCCGGGCCCGACTGTCCCGCGCAGGAAGCCCATCGACGGGGTCACGAAGGACGGCCTTGTCCAATTTCCGGCGCTCGGGTCAACCGGTAGAGCCTGCCAGCTCTGGCCACCGTCGTCGGTGCGCAAGAGCGTCGACGGACCGTTCGAGCCGATGTCGCCGGCGCCGACCCAGCCGATGGTCGCGCTCACGAACCGGACCCAGCCGAAGGCGCCGTTGGCCTCGGCGTGGACCTCTCGCACGAACCGCCACTGGTCTCCGCCGTCGGTCGTCTCGAAGAGGTAGACCCCCGATCCCGGGGCGACGTCGACCGCCCAGCCGACAGTGGCCGTCGGGAAGGAGACGTCCGAGACGAAGGAGAAGTCGCGGACTGTGGGAGGGAGCGCCGGCGTCGAGATCCGCGTGTAGGTGAGGAAGTTGTGGGTCACGTAGAGGGCGGCCGTGCCGCTCCCAGGGCCACTCGGCGACTCGCCGACGACGCCCATGACCGGGGACGCTGAACTGAAGAGCAGGGTGAGCTCGGAGGACGAGCGGGGTGTCGCAGGCTCGCCGGCCGGCGTCGTCGGTCCCGTCGTCGTCTTGGTTGTCGCGGGGGCCGACGGCGCGGTCCTCCTCGGGGACGTCGGCCGGGGAGGCGAGCCCGAGGAGATGAGGAGGCCGGCGACGAGCCCTCCCGCTGCGACGAGCGCGAGCGCAGAGAACGCCCAGCGACGTCGCTGTCGCCGGCGCGCCTCTTCGATGAGCACCTCGGGCTCAGGGGGCGCACCGCCGCTCGTGGGTGACGAGGGCAGGTCGGTCAGCACCCGGTCTTGGCTGCTGACCATCTGGCTCACGTGGTCCCACCCCCGCCCTCAGCCGACGCGTATAGTGCTATGTTACTTATCACCATGAGGCGGGTCAACGTGGACTTCTCCGAACGCACGGCCCTCCACGAGCAGGTGGCCGCAGAGATCCGCCGCGCCATCGCAGAGGGCGAGGCGACGCCCGGTGAGCGGCTCCCGCCTGCTCGAGACCTCGCCGCGGTCCTCGGTGTGAACTCGAACACTGTGCTTCGCGCGCTTCGGATCCTGAGGGAGGAGGGCCTTCTCGAGTTCCGCCGCGGTCGGGGCATCACGGTCTCGGGAACCCCAGAGCGCGGTGCCGTCGTCGCGATGGCGCGCGAGCTGGTCGTCTACGCGAGGAGGCTCGGTTACCGACCAGAGGAGCTGGCGCGGATCATCCGGGCTCTGCCGTAACCCATGAACCCGCTCGCCCCGATCGCGCCATCTTGTCCCGGAGGCCCGCCCGTCGCCCTCGGTCAGCGTGTGGACGCACGGCGGCGGGGCGCTTCGCTCTCTGAGCGCGTCACGCCCGAGCTGGACTGTGGTTCGACCCGAGCGAACCGGCCTTCGAACGGCCCGCCCGCTCCACCGCCGAGAGCACGAGCTCCCAGAAGCCTTCGCGGTCGAGCTTAATCCCGACGTCGACGCGGCGGACCCCGGGTCGAGCGGGCCCGAAGTCCGTGACGGTCATGCCCGACGTCCAGGTTCCGCTCGTCTCGACCTCGACGTGCGCGCTCGCCACCTCGAACAACGTCGGGTCGATCACGTAGGCGACGGCGCACGGATCGTGCACAGGAGGATCCTCGAGTCCCGCTGCTGCTCGGTAAGCGTCTCGGAAGTACCGCATCAGCTCGATCATGAAGCGGGCGATCGGCGACCCGATCTCTTCGAGCCGCCGCTCCTCGTCGCAGCCGAACGTCGCCTGGTGCGTGAGGTCGAGGCCCATCATCGTGAGACGCCATGGCGCCTCGAAGACGGCTCGGGCGGCCTCCGGGTCGACGTAGATGTTGAACTCCGCCGCCGGCGTGACGTTCCCCCTGGAGTATGCGCCCCCCATGATGACGACCTCCCGCACCGCCTGCGCGATCGCAGGCTCCTTCCGAAGGGCCATCGCCACGTTGGTGAGCGGCCCGGTCGCGACGAGGGTGATCTCGCCAGGGTCCGCCATCACCGAGTCCACGATCCAGTCGACGGCATGGCCTGCCGCCGGTACGACGGTTGGCTCGACCGGCGGCGGGCCGTCGAGCCCAGATGCGCCGGAAAACTCCGACGCGGTGCGCAGCGCGCGTACGAGCGGACCGCTGCACCCTGCGACGACGGGCGTGTTCGAGAGACCGAGCAGGGTGCACATCACGCAGGCATTGCGCGTCGTCTTCTCGACCGTCTGGTTGCCTGCGACAGTCGTGACGGAGAGCAGCTCGATGGCCGGGCTCCCTGCGGCGAGCGCGATCGCGACAGCGTCATCGTGACCCGGGTCGCAGTCGAGGATGATCTTGCGGGGGTGACCAGCGCCAAGTTGCTGCACGTGCCTCATCGTCGGCCCCCGGCGACGGCTCCCTCCGGGGCGATCACGTCGATCCATTCGACTCGGGCCGGCTGCGCTTGCAGTCCCGTCTCTTTCGGCCGCTTCTTCAAGATCGTCCACGTGCCGTAGCCGGTGTGCGGCGAGGCACGGCACTGGTCGCCCTCGAGCGTGCCGCCCGCCAGATCGGCGTCGACTCCGTGCCCCACGGCGGCGAAGAAGCCGATCTCGCAACGTGCGGCATCGGTCTCACCCCCCACCCGTCGCCGGTCGGCCGCGCCCCCGCCGCAGAAGGACGAGAGGTCGATCACTCGCAGTTGCACCATGCTGGACGGCTCCTCTTGAAGCGCAGTTCGCAGCGAGCTGGCGGCGTTGTGCACGATACCCGCCGCGACGTCGGGCATGCGAGAAATGGGTCACGACAGAAGCGCACAGGGTACGACCGCTCGGGCTCCGAGCTGTGTCGTTGTCGCAGTGCGGACCTCGGCACCGAGGCGCACCGCGTCCACGACGTCGCCCTCGTTCGACAGCGCGGCAACGAGCGCACCGACGTACGCGGTGCCCGCACCGGTGGTGTCGACGGCGGGAGCTCGGCTGACGGGAACGTCCACGCGCTCGCCGGCACCTACCACGACCGCCCCGAGCGGTCCCAGGGTGAGGACGCAGCGCTCTGGCCCGACTCCACGATCGAAGACGCAACGTCGAAGCCCTCGTCGAGGGTTCCGGCAGGGCACCCGGCGAGAAGCGCTGCCTCCACCTCGTTCACGGCGGAGACGGCCGTCGAGGAGAGGACCGAGGACGGAAGTGCGCTGACGTCGAGGGTGTCGTCGGAGAGGGCAGCGCGTTGCGCGCGTCCGCTCGGTGGCTGCCGACCCGACCCACCATCGCGGCACTGACGCAGCGGCGTCCAGCGGCGACCGCTGCAGAAGGCATGCATGGAGATGAACCGGGGCTCCGAGGTAGCTGGGCGAGGATGCCGCTGTGCGGCGTCTTTCCGACCCAGGACGGCTCGGTGCGGCGAGGAGCGGAACGACCACTTGACGCCTCCCCCGAGGCTCGGCGAACCCGCCGACGGGCTGCTCGTATCCCTCGGCTGCTTCTCGGAAGAGATCGACCGGTTGCGCGAGGATGGTGCCCCGGGGTGAGCAGTGCGGAGCGACCGGCAGGCTGAGCCATTCGCGCGATCGACCCGTTCGAGAGATCGACACAAAAGGAGGGCGATGTCCGACATCGTGAGAGCCGCGCTGGTGCAGACGCGCTGGACCGGTGACAAGGAGTCGATGATCGACGCGAACTTCGTGCTGGCCAGGGATGCGGCGTCGCAGGGGGCGCAGGTGCTCTGCTTCCAGGAGCTGTTCTACGGTCCCTACTTCTGCCAGGTCCAGGACCCGGCGTACTACTCGTACGCAGAGCCGATCCCGGGTCCTGTGACCGAGAGGG
>JAKATH010000083.1 GCA_021828055.1 Actinomycetes bacterium | reverse complement strand
GGCTCGGATCGGTCTTCGTCCACCGGGGCCGGCCCGAGGAGAGCGAGCGCGACCTCGAGCGCCTGGTCGAGGTGGTGCGCAGCGGCCGTCGCCTGGCCCTGTTCCCCGAGGGCTCGATGACCGCAGGAGTCGGGCTTCGTCGGTTCCACCTCGGCGCCTTCACCGTCGCCGCCCTGGCAGGGTGCCCGGTGGTCCCGGTCGGCGTTCGTGGCACGCGACAGGTGGTGCGCGCGGGCAGCTACCTCCCGAGGAGGGCTCCCGTCGAAGTCGTCATCGGCGCCCCGCACGCTCCCGGCGGGCCGGACTTCGCCTCCCGCACCAAGATGGCCGAAGAGGTGCGGCGGGCCATCGGCGACCTCGTGGGAGAGCCGGAGCTCGACTGACCGCGCGCAGCGCCTTGTCGCACGTGGGCTCGTCGAGTTGAGCCCGATGCCGGCGCGCGAGACTGAGCCGTGCCCGCGCGCGCAGCAGGACCCTGCAGGATCGCGATCGGCGACCTCGAGGCGACCTTCCTCCCGGACGGGTACATCTGCGCCACCCCCGAGAGCTCGTACCCGGGGAGCTCCGAGCCGCTGTGGCGGGCCAACCCTCACCTGCTCGACGAAGACGGGCGATTCGTGATGAGCCTTGGCGCCATCCTCGTCCGCAGCGGGGAGCGGCGGGTCCTCCTCGACCTCGGATGGGGGCCGACCGAGTCGCCGATCGTCGACCCGGCAACGGGCGCCACGGACGGCCGGATCGTCGGGGGCGCGCTGCTGCGCCACCTGGAGGCGTGCGGGGTGCGGCCCGAGGACATCGACACGGTCCTGTTCTCGCACCTGCACCGGGATCACACCGGGTGGCTGGATTGCAGCGGCGAGCCCTGCTTCCCGAACGCCGGCCATCTCGTGGCCGAGGCGGAATGGACCTACTGGACGACGACCGGGGATCTCGGGGTCGGGCCGGCGCCGACGAGGGATCAGCTCGCCGCGCTGGCGGCGCGGGTCGCATTCGTCGCCGACGGGGACACGCCGGTGCCGGGCGTCGACGTCCTTGCCACGCCGGGGCATACGCCGGGACACTGCAGCTTCGTGCTGTCGTCGGGGACCGAGCGGGTCGTGGTGCTCGGGGACGCCGTCCACTGCCCCCTCGAGCTGCTCGAAGGAGAGCTCGCCTTCGTCGCGGACGTGGACCCGGACCTCGCGCAGCGTACGAAGCAGCAGATCGAGGCGGAGCTGCTCCGCCCGGGCACGCTCGCCGCGGGTCCGCACTTCGCGGACCTCGTCTTCGGCCGCCTCCTGCCCGGCGACGGCAGGCGGAGCTGGCACTTTTCGGAGGCCCAGCGGTTGGGGCTCCCCGGGCCACCGCCCCGAGGCGAGCCCGCCTGACCGCGCCCCGGCGAGACGGCAGGGAAGGAGAGGCGAGGCGACCGCGCCCCGGCGAAGCGGCAAGGCCCCGGCGAGGCGACCGCGCCCCGGCGAGACGGCAGGGAAGGAGAGGCGTGACCAAGAAGGCGAGGAAACAGGTCGGGATCCGGCTGCCGAAGCAGGCGCACGACGAAGGGGTCCCCCAGGACTGGTCGTTCGAGCTCGAGGTGCTGGCGCCGATCGCCGACATCGTCGAGATCCGCGCCGACACGCCGGCAGAATTCGCGCAAGGCGCCCAGGGCATGGACGCGCTCATGACGACGTGGGGCATGCGCATCGACAAGCAGGTCGTCGACGCGTTGAGGCGGTGCGTGGTGATCGGCCTCGGGAGCGTGGGGGTGGACATGGTCGACGTGGACGCAGCGACGGCCGCCGGCATCGTCGTCACGAACGTCCCCGACGTCTTCATCGAGGAAGTCGCCGACCACACCATGATGCTGTTGCTCGCCGCGGCGAGGATGACCCCGGCCATGACGCGCGTCGTCGCGCAGGGGGGGTGGCACGAGGGACGGCCGGCGCTGAGCCGCCGGCCGCGCCTCTTCGGCCAGACCCTCGGGCTGTACGGGTTCGGAAACGTGGCGCGCTGCACGGCGCGCCGCGCCAAGCCGTTCGGCCTCCACCTGCTGGCGTACGACCCGTACGTGAGCGAGCTCGAGATCACCGGCGCCGGGGCGGAGCCCGTGTCCTTCCGCGAGCTGCTGCAGCGGAGCGATTTCCTGTCGATCCACGCGCCCCACAACAAAGAGACGGAGCACGCCTTCGACGCGGCCGCGCTCGCGCGCATGAAGCCGACCGCGATCCTCGTCAACACGGCCCGAGGTGCGCTCGTCGACGAGCGCGCCTTGATCGACGCCCTGCAGGCCGGTGCCATCGCCGGCGCGGCGCTCGACGTCTTGGAGCAGGAGCCACCTCGTCGGGACAACCCGCTTCTCAGCATGGACAACGTCGTGGTCACGCCGCACGTGGCGTCTGCGACCACCCGGATGCGGCCCGAGACCCGCCGCCGGGCGGCCCGCGAGGTGGCCATGGTCCTCCAGGGCCGGTGGCCGATGAGCTGCGTCAACCCCACCGTCCTGCCCCGCGGAACGCTCGAGCGGTGGCAGCCTTATCCCATGAACCGAGGTCCCAACCGATGAGGGTCGCCACTGCCATCGCCAGGTCGCTCAAGGCCGAAGGGGTCGAGATCCTCTTCGCGTACCCGGTGAACCCCCTCATCGAGGCTGCCGCCGAGGAGGACATCCGCACGGTCATCGTTCGCCAGGAGCGCACCGGCCTCCACATGGCCGACGCGTACTCGCGCGTGACCGCCGGGGAGAAGTTCGGCGTGTTCTGCATGCAGCAGGGCCCCGGCGCGGAGAACGCGTTCGGCGGGGTGGCCCAGGCCTACTCGGAGTCCGTGCCGATCCTCGTCGTCCCCGGCGGCTACCCCCGCCGGTACGCCCACCGCTATCCGAACTTCAACGCCACGCTCAACTTGCAGCACATCACCAAGTGGGCCGAGCCGCTCACCGTGGGGGCCGCGGTCCCCGAGGTGATGCGCCGGGTGCTCTCGAAGCTTCGCAACGGTCGCGGCGGCCCCGTGCTGCTCGAGGTGCCGGCGGACGTCTGGGGCGACGAGGTGCCGGACGACTACCTCCACACGCCCACCCTCAGGGCGAGGAGCGGTCCCGACCCGGCGGACGTCGCCGAAGCGGCGAGGGTCCTCGCCGGGGCCGAGCGGCCCGTGATCTACGCCGGCCAAGGCGTCCACTGGGCCAGGGCGTGGGGCGAGCTCAGGGCGCTCGCCGAGGGCTGGAACATCCCGGTCACCACGTCGATCGAGGGGAAGAGCGCGTTCCCAGAGGACCATCCCCTGTCGCTGGGCAGTGGCGGGCGAGCCAACCCGCGGCCGGTGACGCGCTTCCTGGCGGAGGCCGACGTGATCTTCGGGATCGGGTGCAGCTTCGCCCTGACTCCCTACGGCGTCGCCATGCCGGCGGGCAAGACCGTCATCCACGCCACGTTGGACCCAGGGGACCTCAACAAGGACGTCCCCGCCGGCCATGCCCTCATCGGTGACGCCAAGCTGACGCTCACCGCCCTGGCCCAGGCCATGGCAGGCATGGACTCGTCGCGTGCCGCCCGGCGCCGGGACGTGCCGGCACGGATCGCCGAGCTGCGCGACGCCTGGCTGGCCGAGTGGTCAGCCCGTACGGGGAGCGACGAAGAGCCGATCAACCCGTACCGGGTGATCTCGGAGCTCGACGCCCTCGTCGACAAGAGCAGGACGATCATCACCCACGACGCGGGCAGCCCTCGCGACCAGATGACCCCGTTCTGGACGGCGACGGCGCCGCTCAGCTACATCGGGTGGGGGAAGACGACGCAGCTCGGGTACGGGCTCGGTCTGGCGATGGGCGCCAAGCTCGCCAAGCCGGACCATCTCTGCGTCAACGTGTGGGGCGACGCGGCCATCGGGTTCACCGGGATGGACCTCGAGACGGCGGCGCGGGAGCGGATCCCGATCCTCTCGGTCCTGCTCAACAACTTCGCGATGGCGATCGAGATCCCGATCATGCCGGTCTCCCAGGCGAAGTACGGGGCGACCGACATCACCGGCCACTACGCCGACATGGCCAGGTCGTTCGGCTGCTACGGCGAGCGGGTCACCGCCCCCGCCGAGATCGCCGAGGCGCTGAGACGGGGGATCGAGGCGACCGAGGCCGGCCGGCCGGCCCTTGTCGAGTTCGTCACCTGCAAGGAGAACGAGATCTCGAGCGAGTAGCGAGCGAGCCGGGCTCGCGACGGTCTACCTGCGAGAGAGCTGACGGCGCCTCAGCCCCGTCGCCGCTCGCCGCGGCCGGCCGGGCCGTCGAAGCCGGCGACCTCATGAGGGTGGTAGGGCTCTTCGAGCCGGTCGAGCTCCTCGCCGCTCAGCTCGAGGTCCACCGCGGCCAGCGCGTCCTCGAGGTGGCTGAGCTTGGTGGCGCCGACGATGGGGGCGGTCACGGCCCGGTTCGACAGCAACCACGCCAGCGCCACCTGTGCCCGCGGGACTGCCCGCTCGTTGGCCACCTCTGCCAGCCGCTCCACGATGGTCCGGTCGGAGTCGTCGTAGAGCGTGGATCCGAAGGCATCCATCCCCGAGCGGTTGGTCGTCTCTCCCCAGTCACGCGTGAGCCGGCCCCTCGCGAGGGGGCTCCACGGGATGACGCCGACGCCTTGGTCGACGCAGAGGGGAAGCATCTCGCGCTCCTCTTCCCGGTTCAGCAGGTTGTAGTGGTTCTGCATGCTGACGAACCGACCCCATCCGTGGGCGTCTGCGGTGTAGAGGGCCTTGGAGAACTGCCAGGCGTACATCGACGAGGCGCCGACGTAGCGCACCTTGCCCGCCTTCACGACGTCGTCGAGCGCCGCGAGCGTCTCTTCGATCGGCGTGCTGTGGTCGAGGCGGTGGATCTGGTACAGGTCGATGTAGTCGGTCCCGAGCCGCTCGAGACTGTGGTCCACTTCGGTCAGGATCGCCTTGCGGGACAATCCGGACCCGTTGGGGCCCTCCCGCATCCGGCCGCACACCTTGGTGGCGATGACGATCTCGTCACGGTTGGCGAAGTCGCGCACAGCCCGACCCAGGAACTCCTCGCTCGACCCCGCGGAGTACACGTTCGCGGTGTCGAAGAAGTTGACGCCCGCTTCGAGTGCCTTCTTGATGAGCGGCCGGCTCTCCTCCTCGTCGAGGACCCATTGGTGGCCGCCACGGGACGCGTCCCCGAAGCTCATGCAGCCGAGACAGATGCGCGACACGTCGAGCCCGGTCCGGCCCAGCTTGGCGTACTTCACGTCACCCTCCTTGCTCCTCGCAGCGTCGCCGCACGCCGCGGACGAGGACGCCCGCCGCCCTCGACCACGCCCTGCCCGCCGCCCTCGACCACGCCTTGCCCGCCGCCCTCGACCACGCCTTGCCCGCCGCCCTCGACCACGCCTTGCCCGCCGCCCGCGCTACGCCCGTGCACTGACGTCGTGTCCGCGCGCTGCGCCGCCCTCGGCCCGGCGGCCTCCATGCCCGCCGTCCCCTTCGCCAACGCAGCGAGGTGTGACCAGAAGGCGTCGAGCGCAGGCGAGACGGCCGAGCGCCTGCGCAGGGCGGTGAGCGTGCGCCCGAGCGCCGGTCGACCGGTGGCCAGCCGGCGCAGCCGCCCGGCCACCAGGTCGTCGCCGATCGCCGCCAGGGGGAGCACCGCGTAGCCGAGGCCCGCCAGGACGGCCGCCCTCACCGCGTCGACCTGTCCCAGTTCCAGCACCGGCCCTGCCCGGTACGCCGGGCCGAGCAGCTCGGCGGCCAGCGCCTCCGTGCCCGAACCGCGCTCACGTGCGAGGTAGCGGTGGGCGGCGAGGTCGGCCGGGCCCACGGACCGCCGCCCGGCGAGCGGGTGATCGGCGGCGGCCACCACCACCAGCTCGTCGGTCTCCACCGCCAGCTCCTCGAGCCCGTGATGTGTCTCGGGGCCTTCGACCAGCGCGCAGTCCACCGCGGCCTCGCGCAGCAGGACGATCGCGTCGTGGGTGTTGACGGTCCGGACTCGCAGCCCCAATGCCGGGTGGCGCGCGAGGAAACCGGCCGACCACGCCGGCACCCGGTAGATGCCGATGGTGTTGCTGGCCGCCACGTTGAGCTCACCCGCGAGCAGGCCGGTGCGCGCGGCTGCCGTCTCTTGGAGGGACCGGTGGGCGGCCAGCGCGGAAGACGCCGCAGGGAGCAGGGCGCGGCCGTCGGCGGTGAGGCGCACGCCCCGCCCCACGCGCTCGAACACGGCCAGTCCGAGGACGCGTTCGAGCGCCTTGAGCTGGTGGCTCACCGCCGGCTGGGTGAGGCCCAGCTCGGCGGCGGCGCGGGTGACGTGCTGGTGCTCGGCGACGGTCGCGAACGCGCGCAGCTGCTCCACCGTGGCGGAGCTGCGTGGGCGCAGCAATTCATGAATATCCGTAATGGGAACGATACAACACATTCCTTGGACACGGAGAAATCGTTCTTCGTACGGTGTGCCGATGGCAGACGTCGCCTCGCGACCCCGCTGGGTCAAGGTCCTGGACCAGACCCGGTGCATCGGATGCCACGCGTGCACCGTCGCCTGCAAGTCGGAGAACGAGGTGCCGGTGGGGGTCACGCGCACGTACGTGAAGTCGGTGGAGATCGGTCTGTTCCCCGAGGCTCGACGGGCCTTTCAGGTCACGCGGTGCAACCAGTGCGAGGAGGCTCCCTGCGTCGAGGCGTGCCCGACCGGCGCGATGTACCGGCGCCCCGACGGCATCGTGGACTTCGACAAACGCGTGTGCATCGGGTGCAAGGCGTGCATGGCCGCATGCCCGTACGACGCCATCTTCATCAACCCGGAGGACCACTCGGCCGAGAAGTGCAACTTCTGCGCGCACCGCCTGGACCTCGGCCTGGAGCCGGCCTGCGCGGTGGTCTGCCCGGTGGAGGCCATCGTGGTCGGGGACCTCGCCGACCCGGCTTCCAAGGTCGCCCGGCTGGTGCACCGATCGGCGGTGGCCGTGCGTCGCCCCGAGAAGGAGACCCGTCCGGGTGTCTTCTATCGGGGCGCCGACCACGCCACGCTGGACCCGTTGGCCGCCGCCCGGCCACGCGGGGCCATCTATGCCTGGGCCGGGCAGGGGAAGGCCGGGCATGGGAAGGCCGGGCATGGGAAGGCCGGGCAGGGGAAGGCCGGGCATGGGAAGGCCGGGCAGGGGAAGGCCGGGCATGGGAAGGCCGGGCATGGGAAGGCGGCTCCGGGCAATGTGGCGGCCGGCCACCCGCGCCGGCACAACTCCCAAGCTGCGGCGATCGTCTCCTACGACGTGCCCCACGAGGCGCCCTGGGGTTGGCGGGTGAGCCTCTACACCTGGACCAAGGGCATCGCGGCCGGCGCCTACCTCGCTCCGCTGGTGCTGGTGCTGGCCGGGCGGCTGGCGTGGTCCAGCACGCTCTTCCGCTGGACGGCGCCGACGGTCGCGTTGGCGCTGCTGGCCGCGACCGGCGGTCTCTTGGTCTGGGACCTGAAGCACCCCTTTCGCTTCTGGATGCTGTTCGTCCGCCCCCAGTGGCGGAGCTGGCTCGTGCGGGGCGGCGTCATCATCACGGCCTATGGCGCCGCCCTGGTCGCCGCGCTGGGGGCCTCGGCGGCCGGGGCGGTGAGGGCTGAGGAGGTGGTGGCAGGGTTCGGCCTGCCGCTGGCCGTGCTCACCGCCGGGTACACCGCCTACCTCTTCGCCCAGGCGCGCGGACGTGACCTCTGGCAGAGCCAGCTGCTCGCGCCGCACCTCTTGGTGCAGGCCCTGATGGTCGGGGCCGCGGCCTCGCTCCTGGCGATGATCTCGACGGGGAGGCCGGGAACCGCCATCGCCGACCTCCTGGCGGCGACCGCCGCCCTCCACCTCGTCATGGTGGCCGGTGAGGCCATGCCCAAGCACCCGACCGCGCACGCCCATCTGGCGGTCACCGAGATGGTGCGGGGGCGCTTCGCCCCCTTCTTCTGGGCAGGGCTCGCATTCTCGGTGCTGGCCGTCGGCGCGCCGTGGACGGGGGCCTTCGGCGCGGCCGCGGCGCTCCTCGGAGTGGCGGCCCACAAGCACGCCTACGTCCAGGCCGGCCAGGCGGTGCCGCTCGCATGAGGCCCGACGGCTTCGTGCGCTGGGCCCGCCGGGACGGCGGGGACCGCCAGCCGGACCTCGACCGGCTGGAGGCCCGGCTCCAAGCGGCCCGCGCCGCCACCGGCGTGGGCGAGGGCGGCCGAGAGACGCGCTACCCGGGCCCGAGCGGCGGGCAGCTGTCGGCCTTCCCGCCCCTGGAGCGCTGGGACGACTGGGTGGAGCTGGACTCCCGGTCCTGGCCAGAGCGGTCGGAGCGTCGCTACCTCCTGGTCCCGACCACGTGCTTCAACTGCGAGTCCGCCTGCGGGCTGCTCGCCTACGTCGACAGGGACACCCTCTCGATCCGGAAGCTGGAGGGCAACCCCGAGCACCCCGGCTCGCGCGGGCGCAATTGCGCCAAGGGACCGGCCACGATCAACCAGGTGACCGACCCGGACAGGGTGCTGTACCCGTTGCGACGGCGAGGGGCGAGGGGCGGGGGGCGCTGGGAGCGGGTGACGTGGGACGAGGCGCTCGACGATCTCGCCGGCCGCATCCGCCGCGCCATCGAGGAGGATCGCCGCAACGAGATCATGGTCCACCTCGGCCGGCCCGGGGAGGACGGGTTCACCGAGCGGGTGCTGGCGAGCTGGGGGGTCGACGGCCACAACTCCCACACGAACGTGTGCTCGAGCGGCGGGCGCACCGGCTACCAGTTCTGGATGGGGATCGACCGTCCGAGCCCGGACCACGCGCACGCGAAGGTCATCTACCTCATCAGCGCGCACCTCGAGGCCGGCCATTACTTCAATCCCCACGCGCAGCGCATCGTCGAGGCTCGGGCGGCGGGCGCGAAGGTGATCGTGCTCGACACCCGGATGTCCAACACCGCCACCCACGCCGACTACTGGCTGGCTCCCCAGCCCGGCAGCGAGGCCGCGATCAACCTCGCGATCTGTCGCCACCTGGTCGCGACGGGGGCCTACGACGCCGGCTTCGTGCGTCGCTGGTGGAACTGGGAGGAGTACCTGACCGCCTGCCGGCCCGAGCTTGCGGTGACCTTCGAGGCGTTCGAGCAGGCGTTGCTGGAGGAGTACGACGCGTTCACCTTCGACTACGCCGCAGCCGAGTCGGGGATCGACGCCGCGACCCTGCGCGAGGTCGCAGAGGTGGTCGCCTCGGCGGGCACCCGGTTCGCTGCGCACAATTGGCGGTCCGCGGCCGCCGGCAACCTCGGCGGCTGGCAGGTGAGCCGCACGGTCTTCATGATCTCGGCGCTCCTCGGCGCGGTGGGCTCCGTGGGCGGGACCTTCCCCAACGCCTGGAACAAGTTCGTGCCTCGGCCGATCCACCTTCCTCCGCACCCCCAAGGCTGGAACGAGCTCAGCTGGCCGGCCGAGTACCCGCTCGCGCAGAACGAGCTGTCCTTCCTCCTGCCGCACTTCTTGAAGGAGGGGCGCGGGAAGGTCGACGTCTACTTCACGCGCGTCTACAACCCGGTGTGGACCAATCCCGACGGCATGTCCTGGGTCGAGGTGCTGACCGACGAGTCCCTCGTCGGCTGCCACGTGGCGCTCACCCCGACGTGGAGCGAGACCGCGTTCTTCGCCGACTACGTGCTGCCGGTCGGGCATGCGCCG
>JAKATH010000082.1 GCA_021828055.1 Actinomycetes bacterium | reverse complement strand
ACCTGCAAGACCACAGCGGCTGACACCTGCACGGTCTCGGTCACAGGGACGAACATCGTCACGAAGGTGACGCTGGCCGTCGGCGCCTCAGCGACGATGACCTACGACGCCACGGTCAAGTCGACAGGCACCGCCACGGTGGTCAACACCGCGACCATCACGACAGGGCCGTGCACAGCGCCGCACTGCTCGTCGACCGTCACAAACCCGGTGGTGTTCCCCAAGTTCACGGTTACAAAGACCGACACACCCGGGAGCGGCAAGCCGGTCTCCCCAGGCGGCAAGATCGTCTACACGGTCGTGGTGAAGAACGTCGGGACCGCGGGCGGATCCGCCACGATCACCGACCCCATTCCCACCAACGTCACGATGGACGGCGCTCCGACCTGCAAGACCACAGCGGCTGACACCTGCACGGTCTCGGTCACAGGGTCGAACATCGTCACGAAGGTGACGCTGGCCGTCGGCGCCTCGGCGACGATGACCTACGACGCCACGGTCAAGTCGACAGACACGACCACGGTCGTCAACACCGCGACCATCACGACAGGGCCGTGCACAGCGCCGCACTGCTCGTCCACGGTCACAAACCCGCTGGTCCTGCCGAAGTTCACGGTGACAAAGACGGACACACCCGGGAGCGGCAAGCCGGTGGTGCCGGGTGGAAAGATCGTCTACACGGTCGTCGTGAAGAACGTCGGCACAACCACCGGTTCCGCCACGATCACCGACCCGATCCCGGCCAACGTCACGATGGACGGTGCACCGACCTGCAAGACCACAGCGGCTGACACCTGCACGGTCTCGGTCACAGGGACGAACATCGTCACGAAGGTGACGCTGGCCGTCGGCGCCTCAGCGACGATGACCTACGACGCCACGGTCAAGTCGACAGACACCGCCACGGTCGTCAACACCGCGACCATCACGACAGGGCCGTGCACAGCGCCGCACTGCTCGTCGACCGTCACAAACCCGGTGGTCGTCCTGAGCGTCGTGAAGAGCTCGACACCGCCGTCCGGATCGATCGTGCCAAGGTTGACGAAGGTCACCTACACGCTGACCCTGACCGACTCGGGGACTGCAGCGACGACACCGGTCACGCTCACGGACAAGGTCCCTGTCGGTACGACATACGTCTCAGGCTCGGCAACCTGCGCGGGCGCGCCCAAATGCACGGTGACCGAGAAGACACGGATCATCTCGTGGACCGGCATCACCGTCGCCCCCGGTGCTGCCAACTCGCTCGCGGTGAGCTTCCAGGTGATCGTGAGTGCGGCAGACACGACAGGGCAGGTGATCACAAACGTTGCCGTGTTCACGAACGACGGTACGCCGAAGTGCACTGGGGCGACCTGCACAACCAACACCGTGACACTGAAGGTCGTCGTGCCGACGTCCAAGCCGACACATTCCCCGCCGCCGACCCCGACCCCGACCCCGACCCCGACGCCCACGCCGACCCCGACGCCCACGCCGACCCCGACGCCCACGCCGACCCCGACGCCCACGCCGACCCCGACGAAGGTGTCCCAGGCGACGACAGCGCACACCGGCGAGCCATGGGCAGGCTCACGCCTCTACGAGCTGATCGTGCTCGGCGCCGGACTGGGGCTGGTGACGTTGGGCGAGTCTCTGCGCCGCCGCCGCCGGAGGAACCTGGCGGGTCAGTAGCCTTGCGCCGCCGGGGTGGAGCCTGCCTGAGCTCGGCTGCACCCCGGCGGTACCGTGTGGGATGAGATCTGCGATGCGGGATGGGATCTGCGATAGGGGATGGGGTCTGCAATGACGAGAGCGACCTGGCACGCGTTCCCGACGATCGGCCGGGTCGCCGCCGGAGCGATGGTGGTCGCCCTGGTCGCCCTCGGGATCGTCGTGGGCGGCGGCTTCACCACCGGGCCACGGCCGTGGGCGGGCGCTTCCCCGGCCGTGACGCGCTGCTCGGAGAGGCCGGCCGCTGGACCGAAGGGGCTCAGGCTTGAGATGGTGAGCACTCCCGAGGGCAGGGTGCCCACGGTCGCGGTCTGCATCGACGGCGAGGGCCCCTTCCGCTTCGTCGTCTCCACCGGGACCGCGGGATCGACGGTCACCCCGAGCCTGGCTCGCTCGTTGCACCTGAACAAGGCACCGGGCGTTCCTGTCCGGGGTGTGACGTGCGTCACCTCTGCGCCGCGGGCGAAGGTGCGGACATGGTCCATGTCGGGTGTGAGGCTCGACCCGCAGGACGTCCTCATCGCCAGGTTCTCCGGGGCGGGCAACAACGTGAAGGGGGTGATCGGGTCCGACGTGCTCGCGCGGTTCGGCGCGATTCGAATCGACTATAAGCACCGCCGGCTCGTGCTGCTCGGGCGCGAGGGCGCGGCCCCCGCAGGCAACGTATACGTCCTCGGCCAGAAGACCTCCAGGCCGCCGGCACCGCTCGCCAACGGCGTGGTCGAGGCGGGCTCGCTCCTCAGAGTCTTCGAGACCCCGCAGGGCACGATCGTGGCGGCACCGGTGGTCATCGCGGGCCACCCAGAGCAGCTCGCCGTCGACACGGGCTTCCCGAGCTCGGGGCTCGACCTGGCGACCGCGAGGGTGCTCAAGTTGAAGGCTGGCGGCGCGACCCTGCCCTCCTCGGGGATCGGGTGCACGGGGACCGTGCCGACGTACTCGAGCGGACGGTGGACTCTCGGAGGGAGGTCGCTCCCGAGCTCCGCGCTCGCGGCGCGTGCGATCGCCGGCAGCGTCAACAGCGGGCTCCAAGGCGTGCTCGGGTCCAATGCGCTGCGCGCGGACGGCTCGGTGATCGTCGACTACGCGGGCGCGCACCTCTGGCTCGCCAAGGGCTGAGCCGCTGAACGAGGTCGTGAAGGGAAAAGGCTGACATGGCGGACGGGGAGCGCTCGGGGGCTCAGGAGCCGGGTGAGCTCATGCCGCTGGAGACCCGCAAGCAGCGCCGACGCGCCGTGCGCCAGGTCAGGCGGCTGCGGCGCACGCCGTGGGTCCTCATCGTCGCCGGCGCCGCCCTGGTGGCCGGCGTCGGCGCCTGGCAGCTGTATGCGACGCTGTGGACCAACCACTCCGAGCGTGTCGGCAGGGCGCTGGTCCACCACTTCCTCCAGGACCACGCGCTCGGCCAGGACCACGCGCTCGGCGCCCCGGTGCGCTCTCCTGCCTCCGGCTCCACGAAGGCGACCACGTCGTCCCTCGGCGCGTGCACGACACCGTCGGGCGGCACACCGGTGCACGGCCTGCTCGAGATCCCGACCCTCGGCGTGGTCGCCCCCGTCGAGCAGGGAACGGGGGACGCCGTGCTCGGGGTGGCGGTCGGGCACGATCCGTACTCGGCGTGGCCCGGAACGGCAGGGAACGCCGTGCTGCTGGCCCACGACGTGAGCTACTTCAGCACGATCGACCAGCTCCATGACGGCGCCACCATCCGCTACGTGACCCCTTGCACCACCTACGTGTTCCAAGTGTCCTCGCACGCGATCGTGACGGCGGGCTCTCCCGTCTACGACACGACCGCGCCCACCATGACGCTCGTGACGTGCTGGCCGACCGACGCGTTGTGGTTCACGCCGGACCGGTTCCTCGTCACCGCGACCGAGGTCTCGAAGGGGCCGACGGGCAGCGCGCGCCACGTCTACCTGACCGCCGAGCGCAGCCCTGCGGTCCCGGTCCCCTCCCCGCTCGCATCCCAGGGAGTGACACTCGCGACCTACTCGCTCCCCATGGGGACGTTCACCCTCACCGGCTCGCCGGACCGTGCGTGGGCGCAGACGACGAGCCCCCTTCTCGTCGACGGCTCTGCCGTCGAGGCGTTCATCGCGGGCGTGCGCGCGCTCACCGAGGACCACCTGGACTGGTGGCACGCGATCGCCCCCGGCGTGAAGGCGCCGCCACCGCTCGTCGGCGCGCGCAACCCGGGGTATCTCACCGCGACCGACGTGACCGAGCAGGCGAGCGGCTCCAGCGCGCGGAGCGTGACGCTGACCGACACCGTCTCGGTGACAGGGGGAACGCACCCGGGCCGTTACCTGATGACCGTCCGCACGGCGATCCACGGTCACTCGTTGACCATCTCGTCGTGGACGATGACCCACGACTGATCTCCCCGACCGCGGCGCGCCCGCGAGCGTCGTCACCCATCCGCGGGGATCTGCACCTCCACGACCTCGAGCGCACCCGTCGCATGGTCGGCGCGGAGCACCTTCTTGTCGAACTTGCCGACGGAGGTCTTCGGGATCTCCCGGACGAACGCCCAACGCTCCGGCAGCCACCACCGTGCGACCCGGCCCTCGAGGAACTCGACGAGCTCCCGGGCGCTCGGGTCCTTGCCGGGGGCGGGCACGACCACGACGAGCGGCCGCTCCTGCCACTTGGGGTCCGGCACGGCGACCACGGCAGCCTCGAACACGTCGGGGTGGGCCATCACCTCGTTCTCCAGCTGGACCGAGGAGATCCACTCGCCCCCGGACTTGATGACGTCCTTGGTGCGGTCGGTGATCTCCATGAAGCCGCGCGCGTCCAGCGTCCCGACGTCACCGGTGCGGAGCCAACCGTGGTGGAACTTCTCCGGGTCGGAGTCCTTGTAGTACGACCCGGTCACCCATGGGCCCCGGACCTCGAACTCCCCCACCGACTTCCCGTCACGTGGGAGGACCTGCCCGTCGGGGCCGACCACCCGGAGCTCCACCCCGGCGACGACACGGCCCGCCTTCACCCGGTACGCGAGCTCCTCGTCGGCGGACGCCCTCGCCGGCGGGACGGCCACCGCTGCGACCGGGCTCGTCTCGGTCATCCCCCAGCCCTGGGTGAGGGGGATGCCGACCCGCGCACGGAATGCCTCGATGAGGGCCCCGGGGGTCGCGGAGCCGCCGGAGGTCACCCCCTGCAGGGACGAAAGGTCCGCATCCGAGCCGGCGGCCGTCCGGAGCAGCTCGTTCCAGATCGTCGGCACTCCCAGCGACCGCGTGGGACGCTGCTCGGAGATGATCCGCACGAGGTCCTCCCCCTTCAGGAACATCTGCGGCATGACGAGGCTGGCGCCGACCATGAACGCGGCGTACGGGGCTCCCCAGGCGTTCGCGTGGAACATCGGCACGACCACGAGGAGCCGGTCGCGCTCGGTGATGCCGAGGCAGGCGGCGGACGTCACCGCCATCGAGTGGAGGTACGTGGAACGGTGGCTGTAGACGACGCCCTTGGGCTGGCCGGTCGTGCCCGTCGTGTAGCACATGGCGGCCGCGGACCGCTCTTCGAGCTCCGGCCAGTCGAAACCGGGCTCCTCGATCGCGAGGAGGGATGTGTAGTCGTGGGTCTCGCGCAGCGCCGTCGTGTCGGCGCTGCCGCTCACGATGACGGTCTCGACCGTCGGGAGGCTGTCGATCACCCGCGCGAGCAGGGGCACGAGCGCAGCGTCCACGATGATCACCTTGTCCTCGGCGTGGTTGATCACGTAGACGAGCTGCTCGGCGAAGAGCCGGACGTTGAGCGTGTGGAGGACGGCGCCCATCGAGGGCACCGCGAAGTACGCCTCGAGGTGGCTCTGGTTGTTCCACATGAACGTGCCGACCCGATCGTCGGGTCGGACGCCGAGGCGACGGAGCGCCGACGCGAGACGTTCTGCCCGGTCGGCCACCTCGGCGAACGTGGCCGTCCGGTAGCCCTCGGCTTCGACGGTGACCACCTCGCTCTCGCCGTAGACGGACTGCCCGTGCCGGAGAATGCCGCTCACGAGGAGCGGCCCTTCCTGCATGGTGCTGCGCATCGGCGTCTCCTCGTGCCAGGTCTCCCAGCCGCGCTGCCGGATGCCCAAAGCGTACCGGGCCGGCCCTTCCCTCCCGGGTCCCCCTCCGGCGCACGGCTATTCTCGGGTTGCCCCTTCCTGGAACGAGGCGCACGATCCTGACGTCACCGCCACCGGGCGACCTCGACATCGGCCCGCACAACGGGCGGCTCCGCCTCCGCACCTACCGCCGGGGCCTCGCCGCGAGGGCCGGGCACGACCTCGTGCTCGAGGCCGCGAGCTGGAGCGGGCGCGTCCACCTCCCAGCCGAGCAGGGCGCGGCCGCGTCGGTCGAGGTCGAGATCGACCTCCGCCGCATCGACGTGGTCGAAGGCACCGGCGGGGCGAGGCCCCTCTCCGAGCGGGACAAGGCCGACATCCGCACGGCGATGCAGAAGTCGCTGCGCACCGGCTCCCACCCCGTCGCACGGTTCACCTCCTCACGCGTGCAGCTCGACGGCGACGAGGCGACCGTCGTCGGCGACCTCTTCCTCTGCGGACGGACCCGCCCGATCGAGCTCGCGGCGAGAAGGGCGCCTGGCGGGACGATCGTGGGCAGCGCCCAGGTCGTGCAGACCGCCTGGGGGATCACGCCGTACGCAGGCCTCCTCGGCGCATTGAAGCTGCGGGACGCGGTCGACCTGGAGGTCGAGCTCCGCCTGCCCGTTCCCTGAGACCGCGCGGCACCCTCCTCGCCGAGCGACCGTTCCGTCCGGGAGCCGAGCGGAGCGGAGGTGGTCATGCGACGGTTGGTTGCCGGGTGCGCGCTCGTGGTGTGCTTCGCGCTGGGCCTCGGCACCTGCGCCGCGGTCGTGGCCGCCGCGATGGGAGGCGGAGGCGGCACAACCGCGCCGACGGACAGCGCGGCACCGGCGTCCGAACCGGCACCGGCGTCCGTGGCTGCGATCGGCCCGGCCCCGGGGTCCCCACAAGGCGCGCCCGCCGTCCCGCGCGCGTGGGAGGCGCTCGAGCAGCAGGCGGCGTCGACCTGCCACGGTCTCGGATGGTCGGTCCTGGCCGCGATCGGCCGCGTCGAGAGCGACAGCGGGCGCTCCGCCCTCCCCGGCGTCGCCTCCGGCGCGAACGCCGCCGGCGCGGAGGGGCCCATGCAGTTCGAGGCCCCGACCTTCGCCGAGTACGCGGTGGTGGGGCCCTCCGGCGCGACACCGCCCTCCCCGTACGACCCCGTCGACGCCGTGTACACGGCCGCGCACCTGCTCTGCGCGAACGGCGCAGGCGCGGGCCGCAGCGGCCTGTACGACGCGGTCTGGGACTACGACCACACACCGGTCTACGTCGAGACCGTGCTCGTCCTCGCGCACGCGCTCGGTGCGGACCCCGGCCTCTTGTCAGCTCCTGCGACCGCGATCGCCTTCGCCGCCTCCAAGCTGGGCGCGCCGTACGTGTGGGGCGGCACCGGGCCCGACGGGTTCGACTGCTCCGGGCTCGTCCAGGCCGCGTACCGTGCGGCAGGCGTCCAGCTGCCCCGCGTCGCCCAGACACAGTACGACGCGGGCCCCCTCCTCCCAGCGCTCACCCCGCCGGCACCCGGAGACCTCGTCTTCTTCGGAGCGTCGGCAGCGTCGGTGTCGCACGTCGGGATCTACATCGGTGCCGGAGCGATGATCGACGCGCCGCGCTCTGGGACAGTCGTGCGCGTGCAGGCGGCCCCGACCGTCCCCGGCGCCCGATGGGGCGACGAGGTCGTCGTCGGCGAGACCCGCCCGTGGTCGTAGCACCCCCGCGCACTGAGCGCAGGCACCAGTGCCAGACCTCGAACTAGCCGGCACCGGCCTTCTCGAGGAGCACCGCGGGCCCGGCTCTCACGCCTCTCCCGGTTGCCGACGGTCCGCCGCGTCGGCGTGCCCCGCGCCGGCGCGGTCTAGAAGTTCCCGGAGTTGCCGACGACCCCGGCCTTGCACGCTCGCGGGTCGTAGTACGTGAGCGAGTTGTGGGAGGGCGTCGTCGGAGCGAACCCTGTGGCGGCGGGCTGGCTCGCCGCCGAAGAGCCGCTCTTCGCGCTGGTCGAGGTCGACGAGGTCGTCGAGCTGGTCGAGCTCGTCGACGTGGTCGGGTGTGCCGGAGCAGCCTGGCCGGGGAGGGCGGCGTCGACGTGGAAGTCGGTCCCCGTCGTCACCGTCACCTGCGCGCCGTCGGCCGTCGGTCCGTAGTGGAGGATGACCTGGCCCGAGAGGGAGTCGGCGACGAGCTGCGCCGCTGCGACGTCGGCCGGCGTCCGGTGCGCGTAGGTCACCGTCGTCTCCCGGTAGCTCCCCACCGGTGTGGCGGTGCCGGTCCCCACCGTGTCGAAGCCGAGGTGGTGCAGCGCGGCGGCGGTCTGTGTCGCCTGGCCTGCCACCCCGGTGCCGTCCAGCACGGAGACCCGCACCCCTGTGGGCGCTGGCAGGGGCTTGCCCGTCATGGTGTTGTCGCCCGGGGCGAGGCCGAGGAGGGCGTCGATGCTCGCGTGGTCGGCCGGCTCGGCGGGGAACTCGACGTCCCCCATTGTCGCTCCCTGGTAGAGGTACGGGCCGAAGGTGGCGACGTCGACCGGGAGCGTCGTGGTCGGCGCCTGGTTGATGTTGACGTGGTGGAACCTGAGCACGATGTCCACCATGTCGGTCGCGGAGAACCCGCTGTCCACCGTGAGGTGCGGCGCCACTGCGTCGATGAGCGAGAGGTCCTTCGTCGGGTTCCCGAGGCCCTGGTGCGCCATCTTCGCCGCCAGCACCCGGAGGAACTCGTGGTCGCGCACGATCCTCGCGAGGTCGCTCAGGCCCTCCTGCGGCCATGTGTAGGGATATGTCTTCGGGTACCCCGGGACCCAGTACTGGAGGTGCCGGGCTCGGACGACCTGCAGCGCCTGCACGCCGTTCAGGTGGTGGCAGCCGGTCGACAGGACGCGCAGCCCCGAGTACCGGTCGAAGAGCTCGTCGGGGAATGTCATTGTGATCCCGCCCAGGCTTGTCACCACGGCCGCGAAGCTGTCGAATGTCAGCTCCACGTAATGCTGGATCGGGATCGCGAAGTCCTCCTCGACGGCGGCGACCAGCTGGGAGGGGCCCTGGGCGAGGGCGGCGTCGATCTTGTAGGCGCCTGTTGTGGACCGGGCGTTCGGGATGAACAGGTCGCGGGGGATCGAAAGGATCGACACGGCGCCGGTCGTCCCGTTCAGGTGGAGGATCATCACGACGTCGCTGTTCACGCCGGTCACGCCCTGTGTGCACAGGCCGTACGCGGGTGTCTGCTTCGCCAGCCCGCAGCGGGTGGTCGAACCGACCATGAGGATGTTCTGGGTGTTGAAGAGCTTCCCGCTCGCCTGGCCCGATGTCAGCCCGTCCACCGAGATCCGGTGGATCTTGTGGTTCAGGTACCACGCGAAGCCGGCGCCGGCGCCAGCCGCGAGGACGATCACGGCGAGCGAGATGAGCAGCGTCCGCTTCACCCAGCGGCGCTTGCCGGGTCGCGGCAGCCCGGCGCCGGGGCCACCGGCACCGCGACCGCCGGCACCCCCGCCGCTTCCACTCCCGGTGCCGCCGCGCTGCACGCTCGCCGCGCCCGTGCCGCTTCCGGCACCTTGATCTCCGGGGCCGGCGCCTTGGTTCCCGGGGCCGACGGCAAGCTCGCCGGGGCCGCCGTGCTCGGCCGGCCGGTCGGACGCGGCGGCGCCACGGCGGGCGTGCGCAGGGCCGCGACGGCGGGCGCGACGCGCCGACGTCTCGTCGTCGATCGTGCGGCCGAGGGCGCGGAGCCCCTCTTCGTTCGGGGCGGAGCCCGTCATCGGGTCAAGGGTAGGCGGTGACGATGACGTTTCCATGGCAATGCGAGCGGAATTTTCCCGGTCCCGCCCCAGGTCTGCTGCGCCTGGGACCCGAGCCGGCTAGTGGCCAAGGCCTCTGTTGGGTCCTGGCGCGGAGGACGATGCTCGATGGTGTGGTAGATGACGATGGCGCTCGTTGGTGTGGCAGGTGACGATGGCCGGCGAGCTGTTCGGACCCGATCAGCCGGTCGTGCTGAGGCGCTTGGAGATCGAGCCGGCCGTGCGCACCCTCGAAGGGGTGGCCATGG
>JAKATH010000008.1 GCA_021828055.1 Actinomycetes bacterium | reverse complement strand
AGCGGGGCGCGACCGCGATGCGGGCCCGCTGGCCCATCTCGGCCTGGAGCGCGGCGATGACCTCGGGGGTCGGGTCGGCGACGGCGACGGTCACCCCCCCGTCGTCGGTCGCGATCGGGACGGCGAGGTGGCTGCGGGCGATGGTCTCGGGCAGGAGGTCGGCCGCGTCGGCCGCGGGGGACGCGTGGGAGAGGTCGACCAGCGGGATGCCGAGGCGCGTCGACAGGGCCAGGGCGAGGTCGGCCTCGGCGAGCGCGCCCTGCTCGACGAGGATGGCGCCCAGGCGCCTGCCCGACGAGGTCTGCTGGGCGAGCGCGTCGGCGAGCTGCAGGTGGGTGATCGCGCCGCTGTTCACGAGCAGCTGCCCGAGGAGCGGCCGGGGGGCGCGCGCGCCCGAGCCCCCCTCCACCTCACGGGCGTGCTGGGCCCTCACGAGCAGCGAGTCGCGCATGTCTGCCTCATCGTCCTGGCTCGCCTCCCACCGGCGCTTGCGTCGGGCATGCATGCTCGCCGCCGTCCGCGCTGCCGTTCTCCGTCCCGGAATGGTGCAATTGGGGTGTCACTGGGCCATCCAACGATGCTCAACAATCGATCAACGTTGGGCCGGGGGGCCGTGCGGGCGGGGCAGCCGAGCCGGGGTAAGCCGAGCCGGGGCACCGTGCCGTCCCGCACGCGTGCGCCTGCCCGGACCGCGTCGTGCGCGGGAGCCCTGCCTGGGGGTGCGCTGCGGCCCGGGGCGACCCAAAGGAACCCCTTCGTGCGCCCTGTCCCCGCCGTCGGTCGTGCCGGAGGGCGACGACCCGCGGGGAACGAGCGGACCGGCTACCGGGCTGCGGCCGTGAACGAGTCGAGCGTGAGGGTGCCGGACCCGTTCGTGGTGCCGACGCCGTTCTCGAAGAAGCAGCCCCCTCCGAAAGACAGTCCGATCGAGGTGACGTTGCCGGCTGCCGCCGAGAACCCGGCACTGTATGCGCCTGTGCTGCCGAGGTGGCCGTAGAAGTCCGACCATGTGGCCCCGTCGACTGGTGCGGTCACCGTGAACGTGCCGTTGGCGAGCACCGCGGCCGCCGGGTTCGACCACCAGTAGTGGGTCTCGTCGAAGCCTGTGGCGTTCGAGGTCTGGAAGTACAGGCGAGCGCTGGCGGGAGTTGAACACGAATTGGTCGGTGTGCCTTCGTCGTAGTACGTGAATGCGCCCGTCACGCCGCTCACCGTGAAGGTGGCGGTGATCGTCTCGCCTGTGAGGTCGCCGAGCAGGCTGGGGAATTGCGCCTTCTGGTCCGTGACCAGCAACGACGTGTTGTCCTCGGCGGTGAAGCCGAGCATCGCGATCCCCGCCGCCCCGGCGCTCGGAGCCTCGGCAAACGACGGGTACGGGGCGGTGTTCTGGAAATAGGAGACGTGCCAGCCAGAAGCTTCGCTGCCCCCGACCGCGGCCTGGGCCAGACCCGACAGACCGACGACGGCTACCGCCAGCAACACCGCGCTGCTCGCCGTGACCGCGACGAGCCGATGAGCGAATCCGTGCATGATGCCCTCCTCCACTGTCCGAGAACGTCGTCCGAGAGCGCCGACCCGCGACCGCTCCTGCAGATCGCCCCCTGCCGGTGCGCTCCTGCGCACTGGGCCGAGCATACGGTTGCGATGATTGCTTGTCCAAGGAAAATTGCCGGCCGCGGTCTCCGGCAACCAGCGGCTCTCCGTGGCCTGTGCCAGCGCGCCGGGGCCTTCGGCACGCGCCCGGCGCCCCGGGACCCCGCCGATAGGATCCGCAGGCGGTGAGCTCGGTCGTCGTGCGACGTGCCGGCGTGCCCGTGCGAGCGGGGATCGACGGAACCGTCGGCGTCGGCATCGAGGAGGTCGGGGGCCGCCGCGTCGTCCATGCCCGCACGACCTCGGACCGCCGCCGCGGAGCCCTCGCACGGGAGGACGGAGCGTCGCTCGCGCGGGCCGCCGAGCTCGCGCGCGGCGCCCGCATCCCCCTCTTGATCGAGCTCGCGTCGAGCGGTGTGGACGTCTCGGTCGGGCTCGACGCGCTCCACGGGTGGGGGACCGCCGCCGCATCCGTCGCGGCGTGCTCGGGCATCGTGCCCGTCCTGGCCGCGGCGGTCGGCCCGGTCGTCTCGGGACCGGCCTTCCTGCTGGGGCTGAGCGACATCGTCGTGATGGGCCCGTCCGCAGTGGCGTTCGTCTCGGGCCCTGCGATGGTCGAGGCGTTCACCGGTGTCCGCGTCAGCACCGAGGCGCTCGGGGGCCCCGGGGTGCACGCCACCACGAGCGGCGTGTGCGCCCTGGAGGCCGACGACGCCATGGAAGGACTTGCGGAGGTGCTCGGGTACCTCCCCGACCACACCGACGCCGACGCGCCGAGGGTGCCGACCGACGATCCCGCCGACCGTCACGCGCCCGAGCTTCGCAACGTGGTTCCCGATCACGAACGCGCGTCGTACGACGTCCGGGACGTCGTGGGCCTCGTGGTGGACGACGGGGTCCACTGCGAGCTCTGGCGACGGTGGGCGCCGCAGCTCGTGACCGCGTTCGGCAGGCTCGACGGGCGGGCGGTCGGCATCGTGGCCAACCAGCCGCGCGCGCTGGCCGGGACGCTCGACATCGCTGCGTCGCAGAAGGGCGCGCGGTTCGTCCGCCTCTGCGATGCGTTCAACCTGCCGATCCTCACGTTTGTCGACACGCCTGGGTTTCTCCCGGGCAAGGACCTCGAATGGCGGGGGATGATCCGTCATGGCGCGGAGCTCGCGTTCGCGTACGCGGAGGCGACCGTCCCCCGGCTGTGCGTCATCCTGCGCAAGGCGTTCGGCGGCGCCTACATCGTGATGGACTCGAGGGGGCTCGGCAACGACCTGTGCCTCGCGTGGCCCCAGGCGGAGATCGCGGTCATGGGCGCGCCGGGCGCCGTCCAGATCCTCCACCGCAGGACATCGGAGGAAGATCGCCGCACGCGCGAACAGGAGTACCGCGAGCGGTACCTCACGCCCTGGCCCGCGGCGGAACGGGGCTTCGTCGACGAGGTCATCGATCCCGCCGACACCCGACGCGCGCTCACCGCAGGCCTCCGCGCGCTCTCGACCAAGCGCGAGGTCCTGCGCCGCCGGAAGCACGACGCGGGCCCGCTCTGAGGACGACGCTCTCGGGACGACGGGCTCGGGACAACGGGCTCGGGACAACGCTCGGGACGGCGGGCGTGCGCCTGGGATCGACGCGGCGGGCGTGCGCCTGGGATCGACGCGGCCGCTCGCTGCACTGTTGCCTGATCGTCATAGAACTGCAATCGGCGTCATAGCTAATCCATAGGGACTTCGGGAAAGATGGAGCGGTGATCCGACCAACGACTGACGCGCCGCTCGTACTCGAGTCCTGCCACAGCACGTGGATCTTCGACACCGAGCGCATGCGTTTTCGTCGCATCCTGAAGGGCCTCGAGCTCGATGCCCGGCAGGCCTCGACGGCGTGGCGACCGTACTACGGGCTCGAGCTGGACTCGCTGTCGGAGTCCTTCGTCGTCCTGTTGAACCCTGAGGGCACGCGGCTGCTGCGATCGTGGCGGCACGTGGAGCACTGCCCGCAGTGCGGTGGTGAGGCCACCGCCGAGCTCTCGTTGGACGAGCTCCGGAGCGCAGCGCTCGGCTGAGCCCCACGCGGGCCGTCGCGCGTGCGCCCCGGCCGCTGCACCGTGAGCAGGCTGCGCATCGGGGACGGAGCCCATCGCGCGTGCGTCCCGGCCGCTGCACCGCGGTCTGGGTAGGCTCTCGTGGCGTGGACCGACGCGACCTCGACCGCCTCCTGGGCTTGCTCGGCCAGTGGGGCGGCTCGGACCTCCACCTGAAGGCCGGCGTCGTCCCGCGGGTGCGGATCGACGGCGAGCTGCGACAGGTGACCAGCGAGCCCAGGTCCACCCCCACCGACACGCTGGGGGTCGCGCGGGCGATCATGCCGGCGGAGGTCACCGCGCAGTTCGAGCGCCACCGCGAGGCCGACTTCGCGTACTCGGTGTCCGGGGTCGGACGCTACCGGGTGAACGCCTACTACCAGCGGGGCTCGGTGGCGCTCGCCTTCAGGGCGGTCCGGGCCAGCCCGGGCTCGACCGAAGAGCTCGGGCTGCCCCCTGCGGTCGCCAAGCTCGCGGAGGAACGCCGGGGCCTCGTGCTCGTGACCGGGCCCACCGGATCGGGCAAGACGACGACCCTCGCCGCGATGATCGACCACATCAACCGCTTCCGGTCCTGCCACATCATCACGATCGAGGACCCGATCGAGTACCTGCATTCCGACGTGCTCGCCTCCATCAGCCAGCGCGAGGTGGGCTTCGACACGGACTCCTTCCCGTCGGCGATGCGCGTCGTGCTCCGCCAGGACCCCGACGTCATCCTGGTCGGCGAGATGCGCGACGTGGAGACGGCCTCGGCCGCGCTGACCGCTTCTGAGACCGGCCACCTGGTGCTCTCGACCCTCCACACGATCGACGCCACCGAGACGATCGCTCGTGTCGTCGACTTCTTCCCCCCGCACCACCAGCAGCAGATCCGCACCTCGCTCGCGGGCTCCCTGCGCGGCACCGTCGCGCAGCGCCTGGTGCGCCGGGCCGACGGCAACGGGCGCCTTCCCGCGGTGGAGGTGATGGTCGTGAACGGTCGGATCCGCCAGTGCATCGAGGACGCCGAGCACACGAGTGACATCGCCGACATCGTCGCCGACGGCGCTTACTACGGGATGCAGAGCTTCGACCAGAGCCTCGCCGCGCACCTCGAGTCCGGGGCGATCTCGTTGGCCGACGCGCTCGAGATGGCGACGAACCCGCACGACCTGCGGGTCACGCTCGAGCGCCGGGGGCTCGTGCAGACCGGCAGGGGCTGAGCACGGGCGCCCCGCGCGTCATGGGCGGCTGAGGTCGACCCGCTCCCGCTGAGGACGGGGGTCCACGGGCGCCCGGCGCGTCATGGGCGGCTGACCAGCGCGGCGGCAAGGACACCCACGACCGAGCCGCCGACGAGGACCACGAACGGCGCCCGACGGCGGTATCCGAGGCGGGCAGCCGCCGTCGCGAGCACGATCCAACCGGCGACGCACGCGACGCCGCCTGGCCACAGCCAGCCCGCCGTCCAGGCGAGGCAGGCGAGCAGGGCGATCCTGGCCAGGCGCTGCCGACCGTCCGAGCGGTCGGCGACGGAGCCCGAGCGCGTCCCGAGCGCAGCCCCGAGCGCCGTTGCCAGCGCCGCCCCGAGCGCCGCCCAGGCGAGCCGGTCCGCATGCCCGAGGGCGACGGCGATGGGCAGGAGGGACACCGCTGCGAGCGCGCCCACGAGCGAGAACGCGAGCGGGACCGCGGCGCCTTCGGCGTCCACGATCGCCGCTCCGAGCGCGCAGACCACGATCACGGCGACCGAGGGAAGCGGCCAGAGCGACCCGAGCGCCTCGGCCGTCGCGGCGCAGAGCAGCCCTGCCCCGAGCTCGACCGTCGGATAGCGCCACGAGATGCGCGCCCCGCAGTGGCGGCATCGGCCGCGCAGCCAGAGCCAGGAGAGCACCGGGACCAGGTCGACGACGGTCAGGCGGGTCGCGCACGTCGGGCAGTGCGAGGGCGGCTGGACCACCGACATCTCGAGGGGGAGCCGGTAGACGGCGACGTTCAGGAACGAGCCGACGACGAGGCCTGCCATCCCGCTCATGAGGACGGTGAGAAGCTGCGCCACCTCGCTCGGGCTCACCGCGAGCGGACTGTAGCGCCGGGGCGTGCGTCGCTTCGCCATCGGCGGCCGGGCGCACCCCCGGGGGAGCCTCCGCCGTCGCCGGGCGCACCCCCCGGGGCGGATCGGGGGGGGTCCTCGGGCGAGCCTCCGCCGCCGCCGGATCCGGGGTTTCCTCCGGGGCGGATCGGGGGTAAGCTGCCTCCGGCACTTCGTACGCGGAGCGGCCGTGGGATGGGACCACAGGGGAGCGGTGCAGCACGCGCGGGCAGCCATGGCGGCTCTCTGCTCTCTTGCCTCTCTTCGACCGCGTCGCCCGACCGGGCCAGGGGATGACAGGGGATGACAGGGGACACCGAGCAGTCGGAGCAGGAGCTCGCGCAGCAACTCGCACTCCACCGTGGGCGCCATCGCGCCTCGCACCCGCGTGAGTGGGAGCGCACGGCGCGGCTCAGCCTCCTGCCATCCGACGCCGAGGACGACGAGGACGACGAGGGGCAGGCGGTGACCGCGCCGCAGGGCGGCTCAGTGCCTGCACGATGGGGGACGGCCGAAGAGGGTGCAGGCCCGCCGGCGGCCCAAACCCCGCCCGCGCCGGCGCCCCTCGCCGTGGCCGCGCCCGTCCCGGCTGCCCCGCACGCTTCGTCGCCGCCCGCACCGCTGCCCGGCTCAGGCTCCCCCGGCGGTGAGGCGGTCGACGCCTCCGGCCTGCCCGGCGACGCCCCTCTGGGCGCCGCCGGCGGGTCGGCAGGCGACCCCGGCTGGCCCCCCATCGCCCGCGCGCTCGTCTCGACCGGCAAGGTCACCCACGAGGAGATGGCCCGTGCGCTGCGGACCCACGAGTCGCACGGGGAGTCCCTCACGAGCTTCCTCCTGAGCGAGCGCCTCGTCACCGAAGAGGACCTCGTCCAGGTGATGGCCCGAGAGGTGGGCCTGCCATTTCTCGACATCACGGCGACACCGCCGGACCCCGAAGCCGCCGAGCTCGTCCCGGCGGCGGTCGCGCGACGCCACATGGTCCTGCCTGTCGGGTTCGACGGCGGCATGCCCGTCGTCGCGATGGCCGACCCGACGGACGTCTTCGCCCTCGACGATCTCCGCAGCATCCTCGGGCGCAACTTCAAGCCGGTGGTGGCGACGCGGGCGCAGATCGAGCTGCACCTGCGCCGTCTCCACGAGCCCGGCAGCGACGTACAGGCCGCGGCCCAGCACGCCGCGGGGCGCGCGGCGCCGGACTCGGGCGGCTTGGAGCTCGAACGACTGCAATCGGTCGTCGAGGACGCGCCGATCGTCCGCTACGTGAACCTGATCATCCTCCAGGCGCTCAACGAGCGCGCGTCGGACATCCACATCGAGCCGACACCGAGGAGGCTCCGGATCCGCTTCCGGATCGACGGCGTCATGCAGGACGCGAGCTCGGCGTCGCCGGCGATCCACGCGGCAGTCATCAGCAGGCTGAAGGTGCTGGGCGAGATGGACATCACCGAGCACCGCGTCCCCCAGGAAGGGCGCGTGTCGGTGACGGTGGGGGACCGCCAGATCGACCTTCGGCTCGCGGTCATCCCCTCGCTCTACGGCGAGGCGTGCGTCATGCGGCTCCTCGACAAGACCGCCAGCATCCGCCGCCTCTCCGAGCTCGGATTCTTCCCCGACACGCTCGAGCGGTACGCGCAGGCGTACCACCAGCCCTACGGCGTGATCCTCGTCACCGGGCCGACCGGCGCGGGCAAGACCACCACCCTCTACGCCACCCTCCAGGAGGTGATGTCGAAGGAGAAGTCGGTGGTGACGGTGGAGGACCCGGTCGAGTACCAGATCGCCGGCATCACCCAGGTCCAGATCAACTCGAAGGTGGGGATGCACTTCTCGACCGCGCTGCGTTCGATCCTGCGCGCCGACCCCGACATCGTGCTCGTGGGAGAGATCCGCGACATCGAGACCGCCACCATCGCCATGGAGGCCGCGCTGTCGGGGCACCTCGTGCTCTCGACGCTGCACACGAACACCGCGGCCAGCACGCCGCTCCGCCTCACCGAGATGGGGATCGAGCCGTTCTTGGTGACCTCCGCGGTGAGCGGCGTCCTCACCCAGCGCCTCGCAAGGGTGCTCTGCAGCCGGTGCAAGGTGGCGTACGACGCGTCGCTCGCCGACTTCTACGCGGCCGGCTACAAGGAGACGGACCTCGAGGGCCTCGACGTCTCGCGCCTCTACCGTGCGGCCGGCTGCGGCACCTGCAGCAACACCGGCTACTACGGACGGATGATCCTCGGAGAGATGATGTCGATGACCGAAGAAGTCCAGCGGATGATCATCGAGCAGCGGTCGATCCTCGCCATGGAGCGCCAGGCGGTCGAGCAGGGCATGCGGACGCTGCGCCAGGACGGCCTCCGCAAGGCCATCACCGGCTACACGACCCTGGAGGAAGTCCTGAGGGTGGTGGCATGACCGACGTCTCCACCAACGGGCTCAACGGCACGACGCCGCTGCCCCTGCTCTCCATCTCCGAGGGGCCGCTGCCCCTGCACGTCGACGACCTCCTTCGCTACGCCGTGGCAGTGGGCGCGTCGGACCTCCACCTCACCGCGCACATGCCGCCCACCATCCGCCTGCACGGGGCGCTCCGGCCGATGGAGGAGGTGGGGCGGATCGACCACGAGACCCTGAGAAACCTGGTCTACGGCATCCTGACGCAGGCACAGCGCGAGCAGTTCGAAGCAGACCACGAGCTCGACACGTCGCACGAGATCGCCGGCGTGGGGAGGTTCCGTGTCAACGTGTGCCTCCAGCGCGGCACGGTCCGCGTGGCCCTCCGACCGATCCCGAACCAGGTCCCCGAGCTCGAGACCCTCGGGCTCCCGAGCGCGGTCGGGACCTTCGCACGCCTGCGGCGCGGCCTCGTGCTCGTGACGGGACCCACGGGCTCGGGCAAGTCGACGACCCTCGCAGCGCTGATCGACGTCATCAACCGGACGCGTCCGGTGCACGTGGTCACGGTCGAGGACCCGATCGAGTTCATCCACGAGCACAAACGCTCGATCATCACCCAGCGCGAGGTGGGTCTGGACACGAAGTCCTTCGCCGAGGCGCTGCGGCGCGCGCTCCGCCAGGACCCCGACGTGATCCTGGTCGGCGAGATGCGCGATCTCGAGACCATCGCGACCGCGCTCACGGCGGCGGAGACCGGCCACCTCGTGTTCGCGACCCTTCACACCCAGGACGCCCCGTCCACGGTCGACCGGGTGATCGACTTGTTCCCGCCGAACCAGCAGGAGCAGATCCGCATCCAGATCGCGTCCTCGCTCGCCGGCGTGGTCACCCAGCAGCTGGTGCCGACCGAGGACATGAAGGGAAGGCGAGTTGCGTCGGAGGTCCTCATGTGCACGCCCGCGGTCCAGAACCTCATCCGCGGGGCGAAGACCCACCAGATCTACTCGCTGATGCAGACCGGTTCGCAGCACGGCATGCAGACGATGGACCAGAGCCTGGCGCAGCTCGTGCGGGAGCGTGCCGTGAGCGAAGGGGTCGCGATCGACCGATGCCGCAGCGCGGAGGACCTCCGCAGCCACCTGGTGGGGAGATAGACCATGGCCACCACGTTCGACTACAAGGTGCGCGACCGTAGCGGCAACCTGATCGAAGGGTCGCTCGACGGCGACAACCTCGCCCTCGTGGTGGGAAGGCTCCGCTCGATGGGGTACCTGCCCGTCTCGGTCACGCCCGCACGCGCGGGCTTCCGGGGCGAGATCGAGATCCCCGGGATCACCGACCGGATCAAGGGCAAGGAGATCGCGGCGTTCACCCGGCAGTTCGCCACGATGGTGGAGTCCGGCCTCTCCATCAACCGCTCGCTCACGGTGCTCTCGGCCCAGGTCGCCAACAAGCACTTCAGCCGGGTCATCCGCGAGGTCCGCGACGGCGTGGAGACCGGCCTCGCGCTCTCGGAGGCGCTGGCGAAGCACCCGAAGGTCTTCGACGAGCTGTACGTGTCGATGGTCCGCGCCGGGGAGGTCGGCGGGTCGATCGACGTCGTGCTCAAGTCGGTCGCGACAGCACTGGAGAAGCAGGTGGCCATCTCCCGCAAGGTCCGCGGCGCGATGACCTACCCCGTGGTCGTGGTGAGCGTCATCTCGATCCTGTTCGTCGTGATGATGGTGGTGATCGTCCCCGTCTTCAAGAACCTCTTCGTGACGCTGGGAGCCCCGTTGCCGGTGCCGACCCGGATCGTCATCGAGATCTCCAACACGCTGGCGAGCTGGCGCGCCGGGATCGTCGTTGCGGTCGTCGTCTTCGGGATCGTCGGGGTGCGGCGCTGGATCGGGACCGAGAGCGGCCGCGAGAAGTGGGACGCGCTGAAGCTCCGGCCACCGATCTTCGGACCGCTCGTCCACAAGACTGCGCTCGCGCGCTTCTCCTTCACGCTCGCCTCGCTCGCGAGGTCGGGGGTGCCCGTCCTCGAGTCCCTCGACATCGTCGCTCGGGCGTCTGGCAGCGCGGTCTTCTCCAAGGCGACCCAGGAGATCAAGCGGGCGGTGCGCGCGGGGAGGCCGTTCGCCGACCCGATGCGAGCCAACCCGGTGTTCCCCCAGCTCATGGTCCAGATGGTCGAGGTCGGTGAGCAGACCGGCGCGCTCGACGACATGCTCGACAAGGCCGCCTCCTACTACCAGGGCGAGGTCGACCAGACCGTCGACAACTTGTCGTCGATCCTCGAGCCGCTCCTCGTCGTGATGATGGGAGGCGTCGTCGGCACGGTGATCATCAGCCTGTACCTGCCGATGCTCACCTACATCAAGTACGTGCACTGAGACAGGCCCCGCCCCGAAGGCGCCGGGGCGCGCCGTGGGGCCCCGCTTGCTCGGGCCGCGTGCCGAGGGGCCGCGCGCCGCCCACGGGCACCCCCGCCACGGCGTCGTACGCTTGACGCGATGGCGACCCTCGACCGCCTCGAACGGCTGACGGACCTCGTGCTGGTGCTGCTCGACGCGCGAAGACCGCGCACGCTGGAGGAGATCGCGGCCGCGGTGCCCGGGTACCCTGCCTCGCACGCGGCCCGCCGACAGGCGTTCGAGCGCGACAAGAGGATCCTGCGCGACGAGGGGATCCCCGTCGTGACCGAGCCGGTGGAGGGTCCCGAGCAGTACGGGTACCGCATCGACCCCGACGCCTTCTACCTGCCCGATCTCGAGCTCGAGCCCGACGAGCAGGCGGCGCTGTACCTCGCCGTCGCCGGCGTCCAGCTCGGGGACCCGAGCGGGAGAGACGCGCTGGCGAAGCTGGGCGCGTGGGGCGTCGCGCAAGCCCACACCGTCGCGCAGGTCGACGCACCCGAAGCGCTCGTCCCGCTCTTCGACGCCGTTCGCTCGCAGGCCGAGGTCCGCTTCTCCTACCGTGACGTGGCGCGAATCGTGGCCCCCGCGACGCTGGAGTTCCGCGGGGGCCGGTGGTACCTCGCCGGATGGGACCGCGAGCGCGCCGCACCGCGCACGTACCGCGTCGACCGCATCGACTCCCGCGTCGCGGCGGGCTTGCCGGGGAGCGGGACGGTGCCGGAGGGCTACCCCGGGCACGACGCCGCGCTCGACCCCTGGCGAGACGACGAGGAGGCAGAGCAGGTGCTCGTCCGCGTCGATGCGGTCGAGGGGCCGCGCGTCGCGGCCGAGGTGGGGGAGCGTGCGGTCGTCGAGCGCACGGCGTCCGGGTCGGTCCTGCTGCGTCTCGGCGTGAGCAGCTTCGACGTCCTCCGCTCGTGGGTCCTCGGGCTGCTCGACCACGCAGAGGTGGTCGGGCCCCCGCAGTCCCGGGCGGCGGTCGTGTCGTGGCTGGAGGAGATCGGGGCTGGCGTCCCCGCGTCGCAGGCGGGCGTCCCCGCGTCGCAGGCGGGCGTCCCTGCGTCGCAGGCGGGCGTCCCCGCGTCGCAGGCTGGCGTCCCCGAGCGGGCGCCGGCTGGGCCTGCCGCCGCGCCGACCGGCCGCGTCGCCGGCCCGGCTCCCGGTCAGAGGCGCCCGCCGTCGCGCCAGCCTGGCAGCGCGGCGAGCGCGCGGCTCCGCCGGCTGCTCGCGATCGTGGCCTGGCTCGCGGAGGCGGGCGAGGTGCCGATCGCGGAGCTGTCGAGCCGTTTCGACATGAGCCCCGGCGAGGTGGTCCAAGAGCTCGAGCTCGCGGCCTGCTGCGGCGTCCCCCCGTACACGCCCGACACGCTGCTCGAGATCGTCGTGAGCGACGATGCCGTGCGGGCCTCCCTGCCCAGGGAGCTCGCTCGTCCGCGCCGGCTCACCCCCGCCGAGGGCCTCGCGCTCGCGGCCTCGGCACGCACGATCCTGGCGGTCCCGGGCGCGGACCGCGACGGGGCGCTCGCGCGTGCGCTGGGCAAGCTCGAGGCCCTGCTCGGCGACGGCCGGCGCCTCGTGATCCGGATCGACGCCCCCCCGCTCCTCGACGAGGTGAAGGCGTTCGCCGCCGCGGGCGAGCAGGTCGCCATCGTGTACCACTCGGCGTCGACCGACGAGACGACCGAGCGCGTCGTCGAGCCGCTCGAGGTGCTCTCGCTCGACGGCCACTGGTACCTGGACGCCTACTGCCACAGAGCCGAGGGGGTGCGACGCTTCCGCGTCGACCGGATCCGGCGGGCTCGACCGATCGGCCGGCCGGTCACCGCCCGTCTCGCCGGCCACGCGGGTGCCGGGGCGTTCGTCCCAGGGCCTGGGGCCGAGAAGGCGACGCTCGAGCTCCGCGGCGACGCGCGCTGGGTCGCCGACTCGGTCCCCGTGCTCGCGAGGGAGGAGGGTCCGGGCGCCGCCGTCCGGGTCGTGCTCGCGGTGGGAGGCCGTGCTTGGCTCGAGCGGATCCTCCTCCAAGCGGGCCCGCGGGCACGGGTGCTGGCGCCGCCCGAGCTCGCCGACGCCGGGCCGAAGGCCGCGACGCGCCTGCTGCGCTCCCGGTATCGGTAAGATGAAAGGGCATGGGACCGTATGAAGAGGTAGAGAATGCCCCGTGAGCGGTCTCCGGAGATGGCCGGGATGACCTGGGCGAAGTCGGAGATGACCTGGGCGGCGCGGGGGATGGCCGGGGCGGTGCCCGGAATGACCTGGGCGAAGTCGGGGATGGCCGGGGCGGTGCCGGATGGGGTCATTGCGGAGCCGGAGATGGCCGGGGCGGCGCGGGAGGGGGCCATGCCCCTGCCGGCGGCGGGGTGACCAGCGGTGCTCAGGGTCGCGCGTGTCACGGACTCGACGGGGCGGTACTACCTCTCGGACCGCGATCTCGAGCTCGCCGGCGCCGCATTCCAGACCGGCGAGGACCGGCCCGGTCCGCTGCCGGCACGTTGGCTCGGCGCCGGCGCCGCCGGGCTCGCGCTCTGCGGGCGCGTGGAGGATGCCCAGCTCGCAGCCGTGCTCTCGGGGCGCCACCCGTCGGGGGGCCATCGGCTCTCGGCGCGAGAGCCGGCCGTGCGCGCGTACGACCTCACGTTCGCCGCCCCGAAGTCGGCGAGCGTGCTGTTCGCGCTGGGGACGCCGGACGCGGCGGGCGCGGTGCGCGACGCCCACGAGGAGGCGGTCGACGCCGCCGCGGGCTACGTCGCCGGGCACGCGGCGGTGGTGCGGCAGGCGGGTCCGGACGGTCGCTCGGCCAGCTCCGTCGACGGCCTCGTCGCAGCCGCCTTCACCCACTGCGTGAGCAGGGCGCTCGACCCGCACCTCCATTCCCACGTGGTCGTCGCGAACCTGGCGCGCGGCGGCGACGGGCGGTGGCGGGCCATCGACGGGCGGGGTCTGTACGCGCACGCGCGGGCGGCGGGGGCGCTCTACGACGCAGCCCTGCGCCACGGCGTGACGGCGCGGCTGGGCCTCGAGTGGTCGCCGAGGCGTCCGTCGGGCTGGGAGGTCTCGGCGGTCGACCCGGTCCTCGCCGGCGCGCTGTCGGAACGGCGCGCGGAGATCCTGGCCGAGCTCGAGGGGCGTGCCCGCCGGCAGGCTCCGGCGGGAGGGGCGGGAGGGGACGCCGGGCCGGACCGGGCGCGAGGGGACGCCGGGCCGGACCGGGCGCGAGGGACCCGGGCGCCGGCCTCGCGGCGCGCGCGGGCTGTCGCCTGGGCGGTGACGCGCGATCCGAAGGTCCCGGCGCCGTCTTCGGCCGAGCTGCGGGCGCGCTGGGCACGGATCGCCCGCGACGCGGGCTCGCCCGCGACGCTCGGGGCAGAGGTGCCGGCGCGACGCGCCGCGCGCGTGGACGTCGACGAGCACCGTTTCGCGGCGGCGATCCTCGAGTCCGGGCATCGTGGCGTCGCACGCCGGGACGCGATCCGTGCGTGGGCCGTGGCGATCGGGACAGGGGCACCTGCCGAGTCGATCGAGCGCTGCGTCGACGCGCTCCACCACTGGGGAGCCGGAGGCGGCGTGGCAGAGACGCTGCACCCGCCCGCCGCGCTGATCCCCCGGCCCCACGTCCTCCGTGCGCTCGGGCCGCGCCCGTCGTCGCCGGAGCGGCTCTCCGTGTGGCTCTCCGCCGCCTCGTCCATCCTCCGCTACCGCACCCGCTGGGAGGTGAACGACAGGTGGCAGGCGCTCGGCGGAGGAGGGCGGTCCGAGCTCGCAGCGATGCCGGCGAGCCGTCTCTCCGACCACCTCTCCACCGCTCGCGCGATCGACGAGGCGATGGCCGCGCTCGGGCGCCGACGCGAGCTGGAGCGGCGCAGGGACGGCGCGCGCGGGCTGGAGCGCGACGGAGCGTGAGCCCGGGGTCAGCGTGCGCCCCGGGGTCAGCGTGCGCCCCGGCCGGCGTGCCCGGCAGGCGGTGGAGGCAGCTCGCGCAGATCGCGGGCGTGCGCGGCGCGCGCACGGTCCGCGGTGCAGTCGCGCCACGGCCACGCTTGGTGGGCGGGGGTCAGCCGGACCCACCCGAGCCGGTTGCGCGCGTCGACGCACAGCGCCCAGCCCTCCACCCCGCGCGCGACGAGGTCGATGGGGAGGCGGCGGCGCAGGACCGTCGCGTCGGTCGCGGCCACCTGCCGGCCGCTCGTACCCTCCGAGAAGCTCACGGTGCGGCTGCGCACCTCCCTGTCCCCGCCCAGTGCCGAGAGCGCTTCCAGCGTCCGCATGTCGGCGATCCCCCCGAGCACGACCGTCGTGCCGAAGATCGACACGAAGGCGTCGGCCTCCGCCCCCCAGCGCGCCCGCGCCTGGGAGAGGTCCTGCAGGCACGCGAGCGTGAGGAGACCTTGGCCGGGGCCCTCGGTCACCATGGAAGGGAGGCTTGGCAGCGGCGCGATGTTCGCCACCTCGTCGAGCGCGAACAGGACCGGGGGGACGCGCCGGTCCGCGCGGCCGGGACTCCGGGTGGTCGGGCTGCCCGCGCGCCGGTACGCCGCGTCGCGCACCTGGGACAGCATCGCGACGACCAGCGGCGCGACGAGCTGCTGGCGCGTCGCGGGCGCGCAGACGTAGAGGGTGTGCGGGCCGGCGCAGAACCCGTCGGGATCGAGCAGCGGCCCTTCCGTGGACGCGAGGGCGCCGGGGGACCGGAAGGCTGCGAGGACGCCCGAAGCGGTGGACCAGATCCCCGACTGCTCACGCTCGTCGGTGCTCAGGATGCCCGCCAGGAGATCCGTGGGCACCGCGGCGTCCCCCACCTGCGCGGCGAGCACGTCGAGGGCCGGGGTGCCGTGGTGGCGGTCGACCCAGTGGAGCACGTCCCGCATCGCGAGCTCCTCGAGCGCCGCAGCGTGGAGCAGCGCTGCGAGCAGCGCCGCCGCACGCTCGGTCCAGTGGCCCTCGGCACCGGCGCCGGTGCCGTGCGCGCCGGCCGGCTTCCCCCGCGCCGTGTGCACCATCGCGTCGGCGACCTCGAGCGCGCCGTGCCACTCCTGCGCGGCGCTCACCGGCGACCAGCCGACGCGGTGGACCCCCGGAGGAAGCTCGAGCGAGCCCGTGGGGTCGTAGGCGAGGCACCAGCCACAGGTCGTGCGCGCGCCGGCGGTGGCCCGCAGGACGTCTGCCTTCGTGGACGTGACGACCACCGGACCGGGCGCCGCGAGCACGTTCGGCACGACGAGAGCTGACGTCTTTCCCGAGCGTGACGGTCCGAGCACGAGCACCGAACGCTCCGGACCCGTCCATGCCCAGCCTCGATCGCCGAGACCGAGGTACACGCCACCACTGCCTGCGCGTGCCGCGTCCTGGACCCGGGCGAACGAGCCGGCACGACCTCCGGCGTCGCGAAGATACGGCGCCCCCGGAGTCATGCTCGAGCGAAACGGAGCTCAACCGGTCGAATTCCCGAAAATTCCTTCGACGGTCGCATGGTCGTCTCGCGAACGTCCGACGATCAGTGCACCTGCGCGCGCGCCGACTGCGTGGAGGTGAAGATCATCAACAGCGGCAACGTGTTCGCGCGCCGGCCACTCGATCCGTGCGTCCACGACGACGCTGCGCGCGCGCGGCGCCCGAGGGATGCGGGCAGGTGCCGCGATCGCGCGAGAGCGCGTGAATGCTTGACCTGCATACCAAAGGGCACGGAGAATGTGTACGACCCGACACGTGGTGGACGATTGGACGATGGAGCGCGCGGCGGATGGTCTTGTGCGAGGCGGACGTGATGCATCGCACAGAACGGTCGCATCGCACCGACGTAGCGCGTTCCACCGACGAGCCGGGTCCGGAAGGGTGCGTCGAACGGCGATGAACAAGGGAGGACGACGGGCGACGCACGCGTTGACAACCAATCAAGCGGTGCAGCGATGCGGAGGCCGATCCTCGGATCAGTCGGCGCCCGCAGGCTCCACCTCGAGTCATCGTTGACCTATCAGGGAGGTGCACCTGTGGCGATTGCCGCAAGCAAGAGAGCGCCGGCCAAGAGGGCGGCCAAACGGACCACGGCGTCAAAGGCCGTGAAACGGACCGCCAAGAAGGCGGCGGGTACCCGCAAGACGACCGCGCGCAAGACGGTCGCGCGCAAGTCGACGGCGACGCGGGCGACCGCCAAGCGGGCGACCGCCAAGCGGGCCGTGAAGCGGGCGACCGCCAAGCGCGCCGTCAAGAAGGCAACCGCCAAGCGGGCCGTGAAGAAGGCGACCGCCAAGCGGGCAGTCAAGCGGACGACCGCCAAGCGGGCCGTGAAGAAGGCGACCGCCAAGCGCGCCGTCAAGAAGGCGCCCGCCAAGCGGGCCGTGAAGAAGGCGACCGCCAAGCGGGCCGTCAAGCGGACGACCGCCAAGCGGGCCGTCAAGCGGACGACCGCCAAGCGCGCCGTCAAGAAGGCGCCCGCCAAGCGGGCCGTGAAGAAGGCGCCCGCCAAGCGGGCCGTGAAGAAGGCGACGGCCAAGCGGGCGACCAAGACGCGCGCGGCGAAGAAGGCGGCTGCGCCGGCGACGACCTGAGCCGGCGACGACCTGAGCCGGCGACGACCTGAGCCGCTGCGCACCAGCGCGAGCGGTCCGGAACGCCTGTCGTGCGGGAGCTGCCGGGCCCTTGGGGAGGCTCCTCCCCGGGACCCGGCGGTTCCGCGTCCAGAGCCGTCCCACGACGGCCTCCTGCCAGTCCGAACCAGCCTCCTGCCAGTCCGAACCAGCCTCCTGCCAGTCCGAATTAGCGGCGTGTCCAGCGATAGGCGTGCTGGTCGCCGTCTTCGGCCAGCACGGGCTCGGACAGGTCGCTCGGCCAGTCGACGTCGTAGGAGAGGAGCGGCTCGCGCACGACGCGGACCGCCAGCGCGAGCCGCTCGCACTCCGCGAGGTGCCGTGCGAACGATCCCGGCCCGTACGAGAAGCGGAACCCCGCGCCCGTCGAGAGCTCGATGACGTTGGTGCCGTCGTCACGACGGTCTGGCACGAGCGTCACCCCGTCGAAGCCCGCGAGGCGGGGAAGGTCGCGGGCCATCGGCAGGTCTGCATGGGCGACCACCACTCGGCGCACGCCCCTTGCCGCAAGCTGCGCGACACCTGACTGGACCGCCCCGTTCAATCCCCGTCCCGGTTCCCAGAGGACCAGCGCGTGGTGGCCGCGAGCCCATGCGGCCACCTCGGGGTCGTCGCAGACGACGGCGACGGGGAAGGGCGCGGCTGCCCGCAACACCTGCTCGGCCATTCGGCGGACGAGCGCTCTTCGGTCGTCGTCGCAGAGCGCGGCCGTGAGGCGCCGCTTGGCGTGCGCGAACGCCTTCACCGGGACGAGCACCGCGTGGTCGCCGAGGCGATGGGTGGCTGTGGGACCGCTCCACCATCCGGGAGCGCAGCGGGCGACGTCGTCGTCGCCGTTCACGCTCTGCACCCTACCCCCGTGCGGCGAGGCCCCGCCCACGGGGAGCCGGGGCGAGACGGTGACGGTCAAGGCTCGCACGAGGGACGGCGGCGTCCGTAGGCTCGAGGAGAGTGTCAGGCTCCTCCGAAGAGGTCGGCGGCGTGGTGGTGGTGGGCGCCGGCTCGTGGGGCACCACGATCGCGCTCCTTCTCTCCGCCAAGAGGCCGGTGACCCTGTGGGCGCGCTCTTCGGAGCTCGCCCGGGTGCTGGACTCGACCCATGTCAACCCTCGGTACCTGCCCGAGGTCGCGCTCCCGCCGTCCGTGCGCGCCACTGCGTCGCTCGCGGACGCGGTGGCGGACGCGGCGGTCGTGCTCGTGGCCGTTCCCTCGCACGGGGTCCGCGCCGTCCTCGAGGCCATGGCGCCGCTGCTGCCCGCAGGTGCCGCCGTCGTCAGCCTCGCGAAGGGGATCGAGGCCGGGACGAACCTCCGGATGTCCGAGATCGTCGCTGAGGTGCTCCCCGGTCACCCTGTCGCGGTGCTGACCGGTCCGAACCTCTCCCGCGAGGTCGCGGCAGGGCATCCCGCGGCGACCGTCGTCGCCTGCGAGGACGAGTCGGTCGCCCGGTGCGTCCAAGACCTCCTCCACTGCGGCACCTTCCGCGTGTACACGGGCACCGACGTCGTCGGGTGCGAGATCGCCGGCGCGAGCAAGAACGTGATCGCCATCGCCGCCGGGGTGTGCGACGGCCTCGGCTTCGGTGACAACACGCGGGCGGTGCTCGTGACCCGCGGGCTGGCCGAGCAGGTGCGGCTCGGGCTCGCGCTCGGGGGGCACGCCCTCACCTTCGGCGGGCTCGCCGGCGTCGGTGACCTCGTCGCGACGTGCACGAGCCCGCAGAGCCGCAACCGCTCGCTCGGTGCGGCGCTCGGCAGCGGCCGGCAGCTCGAGGAGGTCCTCGCCGGCATGCACATGGTGGCCGAGGGGGTGCGGACCGCGCGGCCCCTCGTCGGGCTCGCGGAGGCCCATCGTGTGGAGATGCCCATCGCCGCACAGGTCGCGGCGCTCGTCGCGGGGGAGACCTCGCCCGCGGACGCGCTCTCGGCGCTCATGGAGCGACCGCCGCGGCCCGAGTGGGACGACGCGCTCCTCCGGGAGGTCGGGGACTGAGCCGCCGTGCCGGCGCCGGCGCAGGGCCCGCTACGGGTGCCGGGCGTCACGACCGGCAAGGCGCACGGTCGCGATGCCGTGCGGGCGGAGCTCGAAGTCGCCGTCGAAGCGCGCGACGGCAGAGCCGCGCAGGTCCACGAGCCACCCGGACCGCTCACCGACGCGCACCGTGGTCGCGGTGTCCGACGGGTTGAACACGCGGACCTCGAGCAGCCCGCCCTCGCGCCGCACCGAGCTCACCTCCGCCCCCTCCACCTGAAGCGCGCTCCCCTCCTCCTCACGCCAGCCGCCGCCGAAGGACCCCACCACCTCGAGGGGGAGGAGCACGTCGTCGGCGAGCGCCCAGGGGTCGGTGTCGCCGAGCGCCACGCCATAGCGGAGCTCCACGGTCCTCCCGACGAGCTGGAGCCCGTCGACGGGGGTGAGCGGTCCGGCGGGGAACGGGCGGTACGCCATGCCGAGGCGGGAGAGCATCCCCGTCGACCGCAGCAGCGTGAGGCAGAGGGTGTGCGCCCTCGCGCCGTCGCCGGTGCCGGTCACGTCGGCGAGCTCGTACTCGGTGACGCCGTCGTGGACGACGGTGAGGCCGCCGGCGCGGACGAACCGCCGGGCCGGGAAGGTCGGCAGAGGTCGCTCGTCGGCGCGGCCCTCGGCGCCGAGGCCCCGTTCGACCGTGCCGAAGGCGGACTCCGCCTCCGAGCAGGAGGCGGGCTCGGGGAGCGGGAGGTGGACGCGCACCCGGTGGTCCCGTGAGGGATTGACGAAGGACGTCGTCACCGAGAGCACCGGGTCGTCGGCGCGCAGCTCGAGGGTCGTGGTGACGTCTGCGACCTGGGTCCCCACACGGCGTTGGGAGGAGGACTCCGCGTGATCGGGCCATCGGTGGCGGCTGGAGACCACGACCCGCGCCCTCACCGGCCCGCGCTCGGTGACCTCCGCCGTCACGGACTCGGGCACGTCCACCACCAGGTCGCTCGCCGGCGGCGAGTAGTTGTAGGAGTCGCCGAGGTCTCCGCCGTCGACGAGGCGGCCGAACCCCGCGAGGTCGCCGAGCGAGTAGGTGCCGTCGGAGAGGTCGACGCGCACCGCGAGGAGGCCGTTGTCGATCGCGACCGCACCTTCCCGCTCCTCCACGGTGACCGGATGAGCGAGAGGCGACGGGGCGTACGACCGCCAGCCGAAGCCGGGCACCGGCCCGACGCGCACGACGACGCGGTGGATCGGAGGCTGGTCGAGACGGACCCGGACCGGCGCCGTGGGGCGGGCGCCGAGCCGCGCCATCAGGTCCTCCCGAGCTCGAGCGATCGGCAGCTCGGGCCGCTCGTCCGGGCCGATCGAGACGGTGACGTCGATCCCGGTGGCGTCCTCGTCGATCACGACGTCCTGGACCCACGCGTCGGCGTCGATCCTCGTGCCGTCGATCATGCCGAGGATCGTGCGGACGGTCTGGGCGTCGAGGGTGAGCATGCCGGGCAGCCCCGCGCGTGCCGAGACGACCTGGACGGGGCCGCGCTCCGACGCGCCCTCGACCGTGCCGGCTTCGTCGCAGGAGACGACGACCTCGACGGTCCCGCACCGCTCCCGGGCCGAGGGGTTCACGATCAGCGGGCCGGGTGCGGCGGCCGACGCACCGAGGGCGACGAGCGCTCGGGTTGCGAGGCCGTCTGCGATCGCGCGGGCGGCCGCGAAGCGCTGCAGCACCTCGTCGACGACGTCGTCCACCGAGCACGCGCAGATCGAGTCGTGCGCCGCGTTCCGCACGACCTCCTTCCACGCCAGGTCGAGCTGCGCCTCCGGCCACGACTCGGAGGGGAGGAACAGCGCGGCGTAGGGCTCCGCGCGGCGCTCGAGGGCCCGCTCGGCGGCCGCCGCCGCGCGCTTCACGTCGACGCGGTTGGAGGTCACCCCCATGAGCACGTTGGCCCGCGCGCCCGAGCGGAGCTCGCCGCGCCACCTCGCGAGCCCGCCGGCCGGGGCCTGCGCGAGGTACTCGGGGAGGGACGTGATCTCGAAGCGCAGGTCGTCTTGGAGGGCGTTCGCCTCGGCGACGACTCGCCCGAGCCCGGGCTGGGGCGGCAGGTGGTCCGAGCCGTTCATGAGCAGGAGGTCGGAGACGAGGAAGGGCCCGATCTGCTCGAGGTGGTCGCGCACCCTGCGGACCAGCGCCTTGGCGTCGTCCGGCAGGTGCGACCCGTTGGCGTAGCCGAAGGGCAGGTACTCGGCGCGGACCGAGGACCCGTCCGGCGCTTCCCAGATGAACCCGGTGGACGTGATGGAGGAGGGGACGCCGCGCCAGACCACCGCGTGCTCGAAGCCGGCGAGACGGAGGATCTGGGGCATCTGGGCGACGTGCCCGAACATGTCGGGCAGGTAGCCCACCTCCATCGCCCCGCCGAACGCTGCGCTCCTGCGGACGCCCAGCTGCAGGTCGCGCACGATCGTCTCGGGCGAGACGAGGAACTCGTCCATGAGCGTGTACCACGGCCCGACCGTGAGCCGGCCCGACGCGGCGAGGTGCCGGATCCGCTCCTCCGCCTGGGGGCGGACCTCCAGGTAGTCGTCGAGCGCCGCCACCTGGCCGTCGAAGAGGAACCGGGCGTAGGAGGGGTCGGACTCGAGGAGGGAGAGCAGCTCGTCGATCACCTCGACCAGCCTGAGGCGGAACGACTGGAACGGCTCGTACCACTCGCGGTCCCAGTGGGTGTGGGGCACGATCGCGACCCGTCGGGGAGCCATGCGGGCAAGGTTAGGGCTCACGCCAGCCGGCGAATCGACGGACGGCGGCCCACTGGGACCGGTCCTGGCCGTCGTGCACGTGGCCCGCGCGACGGTCCCCGTTCGGTACGGTGGGGCCACCATGAGGAGCCCGTCGTGAGGATCGCCTTCGGCACGGACGAGCGGACCCCCCTGACGGCGGCGGTGGTGGAGCTCCTCAGGTCCAAGGGGCACGAGGTGAAAGTCCTGGCGGAAGGCTCGGACTGGCCGGACGCGGGCCGCGCCGTCGGCGAGGCGGTCGCGTCGGGGGAAGCCGACCGCGGGGTGGTCTGCTGCACGACCGGAACCGGCGTGTCGATCGCCGCCAACAAGGTCCCGGGCGCGCGCGCGGCCCTCTGCACCGACGCGCCGACCGCCGCGGGCGCGCGCCGGTGGAACGACGCGAACGTGCTCGCGTTCGGGCTGCGGCTCACGACGGAGGTCGTCGCCGCCGAGATGCTGGACGCCTTCCTGCGCACCGACGCCGACGCGTCGGAGCTGCCGCTGGTCGCCCGGCTGGAGCCGCAGGGATGAACGCGGTCGCACTTGACGCCGCCCGGACCGCTGCCGCCCACCCTGCCGCCGCCGCCCGGACCGCTGCCGCCCACCCGACGCTCGAGGTGGAGCGCCGGCTGTGGCGCGAGGGGTGCCGGTGGGTGGCCGGCGTCGACGAGGTGGGCCGCGGCGCGTGGGCCGGACCGCTCAGCGTGGGGGTCGCGGTCGTGCACGCCGCGCTGCGTACGCGCACCGTGCCCGGATGGCTCCGCGACTCCAAGATGCTCCCCGAGCACCGCCGCGAGCTGGTGTTCGACGACGTCGCGCGCTGGTGCGCCGACGCAGCGGTGGGGCACGCGACCGCCGGGGAGTGCGACCGCTTCGGGATGACGCGGGCGTGGCGGCTCGCGGCCCATCGGGCGCTCGCGGGCCTCGACCTCGTGCCCGACGCCCTCGTGATCGACGGCCCCTACGACTTCCTGCACGAGCGGGGGGCGCGGTCTCCGCTGGCGGGTCCTGGGGGCGAGCGAGCGGCCGGGGCGGACGTCGCGGGGGAGGAGGCGCGCGCACCGTCCGACGACGACTTCAGGCTCCCGGACGCCCCCGTGCCCGCGCGGGTGCTCACGATCGTCGGAGCCGACGCCCGCTGCGCCGCGGTGGCGGCGGCGTCCGTCCTCGCCAAGGTGGTACGAGACCGGATGATGCGGGAGGAGGCGGTCCACTTCCCGCCGTACGGCTTCGAGCGGAACAAGGGCTACCCGTCGCCCCGCCACAAGATCGCGCTGGCGGGGTACGGCCTCTCGGCGATCCACCGGCGGAGCTGGGCCTTCGTGTCGGATCTCCCCTGGCGCTGAGGCTCGGTTCCTCTCTTAGGATGTCCTTAGGATGGTCTACCTGCTCGCAATGGGTGCGGCGCTGGCCAATGCGCTGACGAGCATCCTCCAGCGATTGGGGGTCGAGGACGCGCCGGCGTCCGACACGATGAGGTTGCGCCTCATCGTCCACGCGCTCCGCAGCCGGGTGTGGCTCGCTGGGTTCGGCCTGATGCTGCTGTCCTTCGTCATGCAGGCGACCGCGTTGCACCTCGGCAGGCTCTCGGAGGTGCAGCCGATCCTCATCCTCGAGCTGCTCTTCCTCGTCGTGATCCTCGGCGTCTGGTTTCAGTACTCGCTCGGCTGGAGAGAGTGGGTCGGCGCGACGGCTGCAGCCCTCGGGCTCGCGGGATTCCTGATCTTCGCGGACCCCGGGCGCGGCAACGGGCTCCCGACGGCTGTCGACTGGACGGAGGTGGGTGTGGCGTGCGGAGCCGCCGTCGCCTGCGCGACGCTGCTCGCGCTGCGCGGCCCGCGCTGGTGGCGCGCCGCGAGCTTCGGGTTCGCCGGCGCCGTGGCGTACGCGTTCGCCGCTGCGTGCACCAAGGAGGTCTCCGGCTTTGCTGCGCACGACTGGGCGTCCATCTTCTGGCATTGGCAGACGTACGCCCTCGCAGGATCAGGTGCGCTCGCGGTCTTCCTCGCCCAGAACGCCTACCATGCCGGCCCGATCGCAGCGTCCCAGTCGGCGCTCGTGCTGGTCGACCCGCTCGCGAGCATCCTGATCGGCATCGCGCTCTTCGACGACAACCTGCGCACGAATGGGGCATGGGGTCCGTTGGAGGCGCTCTCGCTGCTCGTCCTCTTCGGCGGGGGCCTGGTCCTCAGCAACTCGCCACTCATCGCGGGGATCCGCGGCAGCGAGTCCCCCGACGCGGACCGCCTCGGACCACGGTTCCGGCACCGGCTCACATCCCGCAGCCCGGAGCCCGCCTCTGGTCTCCACTCCGGCGGCGCTTGACGCGCCGGCGGCGCCTTGCGCCGGGGGCGAGATGCGCCGCGCGTAGCCCGCAGCTGCGGTCGTGGTGTCGCTCGTGGCGACGGCGCTCCGGTCAGCGAGCAGCAGCGCCGAGCGCGAGGAGCGCGAGCGCCATCGACACCGGGACGACGAGGGCGCCCGCCGCCGTGTAGCGCCAGGCGCTCGGCCGCGCCCCCACGGTGCGGGCCACTTGCAGCCACAGCGCGGCGGACAGCGCGCCGCTGACCGCGAGGTTCGGGCCGAGATCCAGCCCGACGAGGAGAGCGTGCGCGTGGGGGGGCACGCGGGCAGCGAGCAGCGACGCGGCCGGCAGGTTGTTGACCAGGACGCTCGCCCCGGCTCCGATGGCCGCCGTCCACACGGTGGAGGCGTGGGCGAGCAGGTGGGCAGGGCCGGACCAGGCACGCCCGAGCGTGCCGAGGTCGACGGCGACGGCGAAGAGCCCGCCGAGGAGCGGCAGGTTCACCGTCCGGCGGAGCTCGTCGAGGTGGACGCTCCGAGCACGAAGGGCCCAGGCGGCCGACGCCGCCCCGGCGCCGAGCGCGGCGACCGCTTCCCACGACGGCGCAAGGACGAGCATCGCGACCACGACGACGCAGATCCCGGCGAGACCCGCGCCCGCGCGCCACTCGACCGGCTCGTCGAGCGGCGGCCCTGCGCGGTGCAACGACCGGCGCCACAGGGCTGCGACCACCGCGCAGACCGCGAGGACCGAGGCGAGCCACGGCAGCGCCATGGTCCCGGCGAACGCGCTCCCGGACTGGTGCACCCTCCCGAGGACGATCAGGTTCGTGAGGTTGGACCCTGGCAGGGCCAGCGACGCGCCGTTGGCGAGGAAGACCGCGAGATAGAGGAACGGCGTCTCCGCGGTCCGCCGCCGCCGCGCAGCGACCACGAGGACCGGCGTCAGGAACGCGACCGCCGTGTCGAGGTTCAGCACCGCGGTGACGACGGCCACCAGTGCGGCGGCGGCGAGGAAGAGCGACCACCCGCCGCGGGCGGCGTCCGACATGGCCGTGCCGGCTGCGTCGAAGAGCCCGTCGGCCCGGGCCACGAGGCCGACGACGAGCAGCCCTGCGACGAGCACGAAGGGGGGCCAGTCCTGGGACGCCGCGCCGCCCACGGCGCGCCCGTCGAGCGCGAGGGCAGCACCCATCGCCGGGAGCGCCACGGCCACGGCGACCCAGCCCGCGGTCCTGAGCGCGTCGCGGGGGCGGCCGGCCGCCGGCGCGGCTCCTGGCGGCGTGCGGCCTGCGCTCAATCCGTGTCTCGGGCGCGAGCGCGTGCGCCCGTCGCCGCCACGTCGAACGGGACGACGCGCCGGAAGGACCGCTCGGCGACGAAGAGCTCCTCGGGCAGCCCGGGAAGGACGGGGCGGCCGCCGGCGCGCGGTTCCGTGCCGACACGGGAGGGGGTCGGGACCACCCAAGGACCATACCGGAGGTGGTCGGCCTCCCCCCGAGTGGAGCGGAGGCGGGCCGCCGCGTCCGCGCCGGTACCGTCAAGCCGGCCGGCACATCCGCACCGGTAGGGTTTGGAGCGTGACTTCGCCCGGTGAACCCGGTGAAGATGACCGTCGGCCCGCGGCGGGGACGCGCGCCCGTCGTCCCTCCGAGGGCGCGTTCGGGCCCAACGCCTGGCTGGTCGACGACATGTACGACCGCTACCGGGCAGATCCCGGCTCGGTCAGCGAGAGCTGGCGCGACTTCTTCGCCGACTACCACCCGGCTCCGCTGCCTGCCCCGATGGACACGCTCGCGAGACAGGTCGCGGCGCGCGCTCGGCGCGCCGCCGACGAGCCCGCCCCGGCCCCCGACGAGACTCGAACCGGCCAGCCCGGCCCGCCCGGGTCGGCGGTAGGGAACGGCCACGCCGGCGCGCCGGCGCCCTGGGGGGCTCGAACCGGACCCCCGCCGGCCGCCGGGACCGCCCCGCCGCAGGCACCTCTTGCGCCGCCGGCCCCGAGCGCCGCCCCGCCGCAGGCCCCTGGCGCCGCCCCGCCGCAGGCCCCGGGCGCGCCGCAGGCCCCGGGCGCCGCCCCGCCGCAGGCACCGGGCACGCCGCCGGCCCCGGGCACGCCGCCGGCCGCAGCCGCCGGCGCCCCCTCCGTCCAGCGCCGGGTGGAAGGTGGCGAGCTGGAGCCGGGGCAGGGCCTGGCACGGCAGGACGCGGCACGAGCCCCCGACCCCACGGTCCCGCTCCGGGGCGCGGCGGCCCGGATCGCCGCCAACATGGCTGCGAGCCTCGCAGTGCCCACGGCGACGAGCGTGCGCACCGTGCCCGCCAAGCTGCTCGAGGTCAACCGCCAGATCCTGAACAACCAGCTCGCCCGCACGACCGGGGCGAAGGTGAGCTTCACCCACCTGATCGGCTACGCCGTGCTCAAGGGGCTCGGGGCGGTGCCGGCGCTGAACTCGTCCTACGTGGAGGAGGAGGGCGCCGGCGGGAGGACCTCGCCCGGCGTCGTCCACCACTCCCACATCGGGCTCGGCCTCGCCGTGGACGTCGAGCGACGAGACGGGTCGCGCACCCTCTTGGTCCCGTGCGTGAGGGACGCCGACACCCTCGATTTCCGGGAGTTCGTCCTCGCCTACGAGGACCTGGTCCGCAAGGTCCACTCCGGGAGGGTGGGCCCCGACGACTTCGCCGGGGTGACCGTGAGCCTGACCAACCCCGGGACGCTGGGCACGGCGCAGTCGGTGCCGCGCCTCATGCCCGGCCAGGGCGTCATCGTGGGGGTCGGCGCGATCTCGAACCCGGCAGGGTTCGAGGCGGCGGACCCCCAGCTGCTCGCCGAGCTCGGCGCGGGTCGCGTCGTCACCCTCACGTCGACCTACGACCACCGGATCATCCAGGGGGCCGAGTCGGGGCTGTTCCTCGCGTACGTCGCCGAGTGCCTCAGGGGGGGCCACGACTTCTACGACGAGGTCTTCGAGTCGATGGCCGTGCCCTACAAGGCGGTCCGCTGGCACGCCGACCGGCCGGCGTCCGACGACCGGGAGCACGAGCGGCTCTTGAAGCAAGTCCACGTCCAGACCCTCATCAACATGTACCGGGTGCGCGGGCACCTGATCGCCCACCTCGACCCGCTCGACGCCGAGCCGCCAAGGATCCATCCGGAGCTCGACCCGCTCACGTACGGGCTGACCATCTGGGACCTCCCGCGCCGGTTCGTCGCGGACGGGCTGGCCGGGCACGAGCGGGCCACCCTCGAAGAGATCCTCCACATCCTGCGCGACGCGTACTGCAGGACTCTCGGCATCGAGTACATGCACATCCAAGACCCCGAGCAGAAGCGCTGGATCCAAGAGCACGTGGAAGGGGTGGACCACGCGGTCTCCCCCGAGGGGCAACGGCGCATTCTCGACCGGTTGAACGCCGCCGAGGTGTTCGAGCGGTTCCTCCACAGCCGGTACGTCGGGCAGAAGCGCTTCGGGCTCGAGGGTGCGGAGTCCCTCATCGTCGTGCTCGACTCGCTCTTCGACGACGCGGCGCGCGGCGGGGTCGTGGAAGCCGTGATGGGCATGGCCCACCGCGGCCGGCTGAACGTGCTCGCCAACATCGTCGGCAAGTCCTACCGCGACATCTTCGAGGAGTTCGAAGGCATCCTCGACCCCGACTCCGTGCAAGGGTCGGGCGACGTGAAGTACCACAAGGGCGCCACGGGGAAATTCAGCGGGCCGTCCGGTCTGGACCTGGCGATCACCTTGGCGTCCAACCCCTCGCACCTCGAGGCGGTCGACCCGGTGGTCGAGGGGATGGCCCGGGCGAAGCAGGACCACTTCCTCCCTCCGACGGACGGCACCCTCTCGCTTCCCGGCGCGAGGGAGCCGACCCAGTTCCCGATCCTTGCGGTGCTCGTCCACGGCGACGCGGCCTTCGCCGGCCAGGGGGTGGTCGCCGAGACGCTGAACCTCTCCGCGCTCTCGGGGTACCGCGTCGGCGGCACCGTGCACATCGTCGTGAACAACCAGCTCGGGTTCACCACCGCGCCCGGCGCGGCGCGCAGCTCCGTGTACCCGACCGACGTCGCGAAGATGGTGCAGGCGCCGATCTTCCACGTGAACGGCGACGACCCCGAAGCCTGCGTCCGGGCGGCGCGCCTTGCCTTCGGATTCCGCCAGGCCTTCCGCAAGGACGTCGTCATCGACCTCGTGTGCTACCGGCGGCACGGGCACAACGAGGGCGACGATCCGAGCTACACCCAGCCCCTCATGTACCGGCGGATCGACGCCAGACGGTCGGTTCGCAAGCTCTACACCGAGACTCTCGTGCGGCGCGGCGACATCACCCTCGAGGAGGCGGAGCGGGCGCTCGACGCGTTCAACGCGCAGCTGCAGGCCGTCCTCGACGAGGTCCGAGCCGCACCGCCGCACCCGCCGGCGAGGTCGCGGGTGGCCGAGGGAGGCTCGGAGCCCGAGGGCGAGCCCGGGCCCGAGGTGCCGCGCGTCGAGACCGGAGTCGAAGAGCCGCTCCTCGTCGAGCTGGCTCACCGCACGACCACGGTGCCGGAAGGCTTCACGCTGCACCCGAAGCTCGTCCGCCAGTTCGCCCAGCGCACCGAGCTCGTCGCGGCTGGCGAGGTGGACTGGCCGCTCGCCGAGCAGCTCGCGATCGGCTCGCTGCTCGCGGAAGGCGTCGACGTCCGTCTCACCGGCCAGGACACGAGGCGCGGCACGTTCAGCCAGCGCCACTCGGTGCTCGTCGACCACGACAACGGCCACGAGTACGTGCCGCTCGCGCACCTGGGAGATCTCGCCGACGCCGAGCGCGGGAGGCCAGGGCGCTTCACGGTGCGCGACTCGCTCCTCTCCGAGTACGCCGCCGTTGGGTTCGAGTACGGCTACTCGGTCGAGGCGCCGGACGCGCTCGTGGCGTGGGAGGCCCAGTTCGGCGACTTCGTGAACGGCGCGAGCATCATCATCGACAACTTCCTCGTCGCAGCGGAGGACAAGTGGGGCCAGCATGCCGGTCTCGTCCTCCTCCTGCCTCACGGCTACGAGGGCCAGGGCCCCGAGCACTCCTCGGCCCGGATCGAGCGTTTCCTGACGCTCTCGGCGCGCGGCAACCTCCGCATCGCGGTGCCGTCGACCGCTGGCCAGTACTTCCACCTCCTGAGGGCGCAGCCGATGCGGATGCCCGCAACCCCGCTCGTGGTCATCACCCCGAAGTCGATGTTGCGCGCCGCGCGGTCACGTTCGCCGCTCTCCGAGCTCGTGTCCGGATCGTTCGCAGAGGTGCTGGACGACCCTTCGGTGCGCGATCTTGCGGGGGTGCGACGCGTCGTGCTCTGCAGCGGCAAGGTCGCCCACGAGGCGATGCAGCGCCGCGACGAGCGTCTCGAGGGCGGCGGCCCTGCTCGGGCCGTGGCGCCGATCGAGCCGCACCCGCCGGCGGCGGTGGCGGTCGTGCGCGTCGAGCAGCTGTACCCCTGGCCGCAGCGGCCGATCGGCGACGTCCTCGACCGGTACCCCACAGCGACCGAGGTGGTCTGGCTCCAGGAGGAGCCCGAGAACATGGGGGCGTGGTCGTTCGTGCACTCGCGTCTCCATCGGATCCTGCGCGACCGCTACGCACTGCTCCACGTGAGCCGCCCGGAGTCCGCGAGCCCTGCGACCGGGAGCGGCGCGCTGCACCAGCTCGAACAGTCTTCCCTTCTCGACCGTGCGATCGGCTGAGCTCCGGAGACCTGAGGCTGCCTGCACGTGACGCTCTCGCCCGCAAAGCACGTCGTCGTGGTGGACGGCTCCAACCTCGCCACCGAGGGGCGCACCACCCCGAGCCTTCGCCAACTCGACGAAGCCGTCCGAAGCTACGCGGCCGAGAACCCCGGCGCGGAGATCGTCGTGGTCGTCGACGCGTCCTTCGAGCACCGCGTCGATCCGTCCGAGCGCAAGCAGCTGATCGACGCCGAGCTCCACGGCGAGGTCGTCTCGCCGCCTGCCGGCGCGATCGGGCGCGGTGACGCGTTCGTGCTGCGGATCGCCGAACGGACCGGAGCGATCGTGCTCTCGAACGACTCGTTCCAGGAGTTCCACGTCGAGCACCCATGGCTGTTCGAAAAGGGCAGGCTCGTCGGCGGCAAACCCGTGCCGGGCGTCGGGTGGATCTTCACGCCGAGGATCCCCGTGCGCGGTCCGAAGAGCCGGCAGGCGCAGGGGAAGGCGAAGAGCGGCGACGTGCGCGCGTTGTCACCGCCGGTCAAGGCAGCAGAGCTCGCGAAGGCAGCGAAGAAGGTCGCCGCCCGCAGAGCGCCGCTTCTCCCGGACGGCTCGACCCCGAAGGTCGGTGACGTCTGGCCGGAAGGGCCGCCTCCGGCTGCGGCCGCCAAGAAGAAGACCGCGATCGCAAGGCTCGTCGCAGAAGGGCCCAAGCAGGCCGCAGCCAGGAAGGCCGCAGCCAAGAAGCAGGCGGAGCCCGCCGCGAAGAAGGCGGCGGGCAAGAAGGCCGCAGCGCCGGAGAAGGCCGCGCCCGAGAAGGCCGCGGGCAAGAAGGCCGCAGCGCCGGAGAAGGCCGCGCCGGAGAAGGCCGCGGGCAAGAAGGCTGCAGCGCCCGAGAAGGCCGCGCCGGAGAAGGCCGCGGGCAAGAAGGCCGCGCCGGAGAAGGCCGCGCCGGAGAAGGCCGCGCCAGAGAAGGCCGCGCCAGAGAAGGCCGCGCCAGAGAAGGCCGTGGCCAGGAAGCAGGCGGCCAGGAAGCAGGCGGCCGAGAAGCAGGCGGAGCCCGCCGCGAAGAAGGCGGCGGGCAAGAAGGCGGCGGCCAAGAAGGCGGCGGCAAAGAAGGACGCAGCGCCCGAGAAGGCCGCAGCCAGGAAGGCCGCGGCCAGGAAGCAGGCGGAGACCGCCGCGAAGAAGGAGGCGGCGACCAAGGCGGCTCTCAAGAAAGCTGCCCCGAAGAAGGCCGCGCTCGTTCCGGCGACGACCACCAACGGCGCGGCGCAAGCTGGCGCCGTGCGCAGCGCGGCCGCGGCGAACCCCGCGGTCAGAGAGGCGATCGGCCAGGCGCTCGCCGAGGCGATCGCCCCTGCCCGAGAGCCCGCCGGGGACGGCCGAGACAGCCACGGAGACCAAGGGCGCGGGAAGCGCAAAGAGAAGGACGGGCGCCATCGCCGTCGCCGGTCGGCAGCGCCGCCGCCGGCGGTCAACGAGCCGCTCGCGTTCATCACGTTTGTCGCGACGTACCCCCTCGAGCGCGAGATCGAGGGCCAGGTGGTGTCGTTCACCTCGCACGGAGCCATGGTCGACGTCGACCTGCCGGGAGGCGGGGTGCTGCACGCCTACATCCCGCTGGCTGCGATGGGAGATCCACCCCCGAGCAAGGCCCGGCAGGTGCTGACGCGCGGGGAGCGGCGACGCTTCGTGCTCGTGGCCCTTGACCCGCCGCGTCGCGTCGCCGAGCTCGCGCTCCCCGAGCTCGTCGCGGGTCGGACCGGTCCCGAGCGCTGAGCGCTTCGGACCGCGAAGTCCGTCGTTGGTAGCGTCGCGACGATGCGCCCGACCGACGTCCTGCCCCATCGCGACCCGTTCCTCTTCGTGAGCGAGATCGTCTCGGTGGACCCGGGGCGGTCCGCGACGGGCCGCTGGCACCTCACGGGTGAGGAGGACTTCTTCGGCGGCCACTTTCCCGGCCGGCCGACCCTGCCGGGGGTCCTGATGCTCGAGTCGCTCGCGCAGCTCGGCGGCGTCGCCGTGCTCGCCGACCGGCGCTTCTCGGGCAGGCTGCCACTCTTCGGCGGCGTCGACCGTGCCCGCTTCCGCCGTCAGGTCGTGCCCGGAGAGACGCTCGAGCTGGAGATCGTCGTCGGGCGGATGTCCGCACGCGCGGGGTCCGGGCACGGCCGGGCGCGCGTGGGGGACGAGCCCGCCTGCGAGGCGGACCTGCTGTTCGTGCTGGTGCCGGCGGAAGGCGGCGTGACGTCGTGAAGCTCGCCACCTGGAACGTGAACTCGCTGGGCGCTCGGCTCCCGCTGGTCCTGGAATGGACCGAGGCCAACGGTCCCGACATCCTGTGCATGCAGGAGACCAAGCTCGCCGATGACGCGTTCCCCTTCGCTGCCTTCGCAGCGATCGGCTACGACTCTGCGCACCACGGCGACGGCCGGTGGAACGGCGTGGCGATCGCGAGCCGGGTCGGGCTCGAGGCACCGGTGTGCGGGCTCGGGTCCAAAGAAGACGTGCACGGATGCCGCATGCTGGCGGCCACGTGCGCAGGCATGCGCGTCCACTCCGTCTACGTGCCGAACGGCAGGAGCCTCGACAGCGAGCACTACCGCTTCAAGCTCGAGTGGCTTGCCCGCCTGCGCGCGTACCTGGCGGAGCATTACGCCCCCGACGACGCGGTTGCCGTGTGCGGCGACTTCAACGTCGCCCCCGACGACGCCGACGTCTGGGACCCCGCGGCCTTCGCGGGTGCCACGCACGTGAGCGAGCCCGAGCGCCGGGCTCTCGGAGAGATCCTCGACTGGGGGCTCGAAGACACGTTCCGCCGGCTCCACCCCGAGGGCGGGATCTTCTCGTGGTGGGACTACCGCGCCGGCAACTTCCACAAGGGCATGGGGATGCGCATCGACCTGGTGCTCCTCTCCGCACCGCTCGCCTCGCGAGCAATGTCGGCCGAGATCGATCGCGACGCGCGGAGGAAGAGCCCCAAGGGCAACAAGCCTTCCGACCACACCGTCGTCGTGGTGGAGCTGGGCTGACCCCTGCTCGGGGAGCGGCCCGCCGCGAGCCGGCGCGCCGGACGAGGCGTCAGCCCAGGACGGCCTCGACGAGCATCGGCCCGTCCTCGGAGAAGCTGCGCTCGAGGAGCGCGGCGAGGCCCTCCGCGTCGGTCGCCCGCTCCGCGGGGACGCCCATGCCGCGCGCGAGCGAGACGAAGTCGAGGGTCGGACGGTGGAGGTCGAGCAGGGCCGCGGCACGCTCGCCGTCCCCCGCCGCGCCGACGCGCGCGAGCTCGAGCTGCAGGATCGCGTACGACCCGTTGGCGAGCACGAGGGTCGTCACGTCGAGGCTCTCGCGCGCCTGGGTCCACAGCGCCTGCAGCGTGTACATCGCGCTACCGTCGGCCTCGAGGCTCAGCACACGCCGTCCCGGCGACGCCACGGCAGCGCCGGTGGCCACCGGCAGCCCCTGACCGATGGAGCCGCCGGTGAGCGCGAGCCAGTCGTGGCGCGGGCCGCCGGCCGTGGCCGCGGGCACCGACAGCCCGCTCGTGATCGACTCGTCGACGACGATCGCGCCGTCGGGCAGCAGGTGCCCGACGGCGGCGGCCATGGACTCGGCCGTGAGCCGCCCCGACGGGCGGCCTGGGCGCCGGGGCGCCGCCTGCGGCGCGGGGGCGCGGGCCCCCAGCGCGTCGGCCCCCAGCGCGCGGGCCCCCAGCGCGCGGGCCCCCAGCGCGTCGGCCAGCGCGTCGAGTGCTGCGGGCACGTGGACCCCTGGCGCGGCGAGCTCGTGGACGGTCACGCCCTGGGGGACGAGATCGCTCGGCTTCCCGGGATACGCGAAGAACGATGCCGGTGCCCTCGCGCCGGCGAGCACGAGGTGCTGGGCGCCATCGAGCTGCGCCATCGCCATCTCGCCGAAGTAGGCGAGCTTCTCCACCTCGAGGAGCCCACCGCCCCGGGCGTGCACGGCCGGGAAGGTCTCGCACAGGACCTTCGCCTGCGTGGAGCGGGCGATGCGGGCTGCCGCGCCGAGTCCCCGCTCGCGCATGGCAGCTCCCCCGATGAGGAGCACGGCGCGCTCGCTGCCACGCAGCACCTTCGCGATCTCCTCGATCGTCTCGGGCGGGACCAGCGGCAGAGGCGGGACGGGACGGCGGGACGCGGGTGCGCCGCCCTCGCTCCAGGAGACGTCCGCCGGCACGATGAGCGTGGCGATGCGACCGGGCGGGCCGTAGCTCGCGAGGACCGCGTCGGCCGCGTCGGCGCCGACGTCGTCCACGCGCGCGGTCGAGCGCTGCCACGCCGAGATCGTGCGCGCGAGACCCCAGAGGTCGGCCTGCAGGGGGGAGTCGAAGCGACGGTGGTACGTGGCGTGGTCGCCGACGATGTTCACGAGGGGGGTGCTCGCGCGGCGCGCATTGTGGAGGTTGGCCCAGCCGTTGGCGAGCCCGGGGCCGAGGTGGAGCAGCGTCGTCGCGGGCTTCCCGGTCATGCGTGCGTAGCCGTCGGCCGCCCCGGTCGCGATCCCTTCGAACAGGGTGAGCACGCCGCGCATCTCGGGCACGCGGTCGAGGGCGGCGACGAAATGCATCTCGGAGGTGCCGGGATTGGCGAAGCAGACGTCGACGTCCGACCCCACCAGGGTCCGCAGCAACGCTTCGGCGCCGTTCACCTCTTCCTCCTCCTCCTCCTCCTCCTCCTCTTCTTCCTCTTCCTCTTCCTCTTCCTCTTCCTCTTCTTCCTACTCCGCCGCACGGCGTCGCGATCTCGGCGTGCTCCTACTCCGCCGCACGGCGGCGCGATCTCGGCGTGCTCCTACTCCGCCGCACGGCTTCGCGATCTCGGCGTGCTGCCGGCAGAGACCTGACCGTCGAGCAGGCGGTCGGGGCCGAGGATGCCGTTGGGGTCGAAGGCGGCCTTGATGCGTCGCATGAGCCCGATGTTCACCGGGTCTTCGAGCTCGAGCCAGTAGGGCTGCTTCTCCGTGCCGATCCCGTGCTCGCCGGAGATCGCACCTCCGTGGTCGCGTGCCGCGCGGAAGATGGCCTCGAGGAGCTCGTGGCGTCGAGCTGCGTCCGGCTGGAAGATCGACAGGTGGACGTTGCCGTCACCCACATGGCCGCAGCCCGAGACGATCGCCTGGTGCTCGGCCGCGAGCCGCGCCGCCTGCTCGAGGAAGGCCGGGATCTCGGCCCGCGGCACGACGGTGTCGACGATGTCGTCCACACCCATGGCCTTGGCGGCGAAGAAGGCACGTTCGCGTGCCACGATCAGGTCCGCGCCAGCCGTGGGCGGAAGGACGTAGACCTCGAGCGCGCCGAGGCGCCCGAGGAGGCGTGCCGTCGCCTCCGTGTCCTGCTCGAGCCGTTCGGCACGGGAGCTCTCGAGGACGACGACGAGGTACGCGGCAGCCGACTCGCGCACCTCGTCGGGAACGCCGAGCTCGAGCCCGGCTTCTCTCACGATCCCGCCCATCGCCAGGGCGTCGAGGTACTCGAGGATGAGCGGGGTGACACCGCCCGAGAGGATCGGCGCGACGGCCGACCCGATGAGCTCCATGGTCGGGAAGGGCGCGAGCAGCGTGGCGTTGTGCACGAGACGCGGTGCCAGCTTCACGGTCACCTCGGTGACGAGCGCGAGCGTCCCCTCGCTGCCGAGCACCAGCTGGGTCAGGTCGTAGCCCGACGACGACTTGACGAACTTGCCGCCGGTCCGCAGGACCTGACCGCCTGCGAGGACCACTTCCAGGCCGAGGACGTGGTGCCGCGTCACGCCGTAGCGGACAGCGCGCATCCCGCCGGCGTTCGTCGCGACGTTGCCGCCGATCGACGAGCCCATCTCGCCGGGGTAGACGGGATAGACGAGGCCGAAGGGACGGAGCGCGTCGTCCAGCTCGCGCAACGTGACGCCGGGCTGGACGGCAGTGACGTGGTTCTGCTCGTCGATCTCGAGGATCCTGTCCATGCGGTCGAAGCAGACGACGATGCCGCCGGCCACCGGCCGGGCCCCGCCCGAGAGCCCCGTGCCGCTGCCCCGCGCCACCACGGGCAGGAGCGCCGAATCGGCGAGCGAGAGGAGCCTGCTCACCTCACCGGTGGTCGAGGGCCTCACCACGGCAACCGGCGTGACGGGCTCGCCGGTCAACGACTCGTCGTGCGTGTCCTCCGCGCGGACGTCGGCTCCCGCGTCGACGTGCGCAGCGCCGACGATCGCGCGCAACGCGTCGACAAGCTCGAGCTCGTTCATCGCACCGTTGCGTCGCCGGCGGCAGGCGGGCGAGGAAGCATGCTGCGGATCTCGGCGAGGCGCTCGGCGGCACGCGACGGGCCCGCCTCGGCCGCGTCCTCGCGGAGCTGCGCGAGGACCTGCTCGACGGAGGAGAGCCAGGGTGAGGGTCGCCGCTCTGCCGACTCGCTGAGCACGGCGTCCCCGCCCGGCCGGAGCGCCCAGCTGCAGGAGAGCTCCTCTTCGGCCCTGGTGAGCGCGACGTAGAACAGCCGGCGCTCCTCCGCCTTGGCAGCGTGCGAGCGAGCCGTGACGAGCGGGATGAGGCCGTCGGAGACGCCGACCACGAAGACGGTCCGCCACTGCAGCCCTTTTGCCCGGTGCAGGGTGCTGAGCACGACGGCGTCGTCGTCGTCGCCCGGGCTCGCGACCGGCGTGCCGTCGTCTCCGGAGCCGGAGCCGGAGCCGGAGGAGCCGGAGGAGCCGGAGGAGCCGGAGCCGGCGGAGCCGGAGCCGGCGGGCTCGCCTTCCCGCACGGCGCCCTCCGGTCCGTCGTGCAGGTCGCGGACGTCGCTCGCCGGCCCGACCTCGGCGCCGGAGAACCTGTGCGGCACGTGCTCGGCGTCGAGTGCCGCTGCGATCCGGACAAGCTGAGCGTTCGTCCGCGCGAGGACTGCGATCGACGACCAGCGGCGACCGGGGCGATGGGCGAGCCAGGTCCGGCGCGCCACCCAGCGGGCCTCTGCCTCGTCGTCTCCCAGGCAGACGACCGTCGGCAGCGGACCTTCTGCTCTCGCGCTCGGCGGAGGCCCGTCCTTCCCGAGGGCCGCGGCGGCGACGCGGACGACGGGAGCCGCGCTGCGGTGGTTGGTCTCCAGGTGCACGACGCGGGTGCCGGCGTGCTCCTCGGTCACCCGCTGCAGCAGATCCGGGTCGGCGCCGTTCCAGCCGTAGACGGACTGGTTCGGGTCGCCGACCACGAAGAGGTCCGGCTCCTCGCCGACGAGCAGGCACAGGAGCCGATACTGGGCGTCGTTCATGTCCTGCATCTCGTCGACGAAGAGGTGGCGGTGCCACCAACGCATCGCACGCGCGAACGCGGCGTCCTCGGCGAGAAGGTCTCCGCAGTGCCAGAGGAGATCGTCGAGGTCGAGCGCGCCGCGCTGGCCCCGTGCCACCTCGTAGCGGTCGTAGAGCTCTGCCACCCGCGCTGCCGGCATGAACGGTCGACGCCCGGCACGCCGCGCGGCCTCTTCGAAGTCGGGCGGCCCGATCAGGCGCGCCTTGGCCCAGCTGATCTCCGCGTCGAGGCGGACGACGTCGCTTCGCCGGCGCGCGGTGGGGCGTACGGGGCCGGCGCCGGCTCCGGTCCACTCGCGCGACGACCTTCGCCCGCCATCGAGAAGGTCGGCGAGCAGCGGCCGACGATCCGCGAGGATCGCGGGTGGTGGCTGCCCACGATCGCGGCGGTAGTGCGTGATGAGGCGGAGGGCCGTGCGGTGGAACGTCCCGGCCTGCACCTCACGCCCGACGTCGAGCGTGAAGAGGCGGTCGCGCAGCTCGTCGGCCGCCTTGCGGCTGAAGGTGCACACCAGGACGTGGGTCGGATGCGCGCTCTTGTCCCGGACGCGGCGCGCGACCCGCAACGTGAGGACTCTCGTCTTCCCGGTCCCCGCGCCGGCAAGGACGCAGACCACGGGGTCGTCGGCCAGCACCGCCTCGCGCTGGGCCGGCTCGAGGCCGGCGACGAGCCCGATGATGTCGGGGGAACGCGCGACGTCGGTGGGGGCAGGCACTCGTGTCCACGCTACCGAGGCCCTGCGCGCAGACCCAGTCCTGCCGCGCTGGCGAGGTGTCGCGCAGACCCAGTCCTCCGGCGGCTGGCGAGGCGGCGCGCAGGCCCAGTCCTCCGGGGGCTGGCGAGGCGGCGCGCAGACCCAGTCCTCCGGCGGCTGGCGAGGCGGCGCGCAGCAGCCGTCGTGGCCGGGCAGGGGCCTCGAGTCGGTAGGGTGGCCCGCCAGCAGGCGCGTCGCTCCCGCCGACCCCGGTCGCTGCGGAGGCGACGCGACGCCGTGACCAGGCCGGACCGCTCGCGGGACGACGCCAGAGGGGAGAATGCGGCAGCACATGGGCACCGACGGGCGCCGGAGCGACGGCGCCGGAGAGGAGCGGTGAGGTGCTGCGCACCTTCGCCGGCGGGAGGCTCTTCGGCACCCGGACGGGGGACGGGGAGCCGAGGGTCTTGGCGCTGCACGGCTGGGGCCGGACCCATCGTGACTTCGACGCCGTGCTTCGCCCCGCGGGCGCCGCGGAGCTCGCGGCGATCGCGGTCGACCTTCCCGGGTTCGGGACTGCCCCGCCCCCCGCCCAGCCGTGGGGCTCGGCCGACTACGCGGACTGCGTCGGCGCGGTGCTCGAGGAGATGGCAAGCCCCGTGGTCGTCCTCGCACACTCCTTCGGGGGCCGGGTCGCGGTCCACCTGGCAGCCGACCGCCCCGACGCGGTCCACGCGCTCGTGCTCACCGGCGTGCCGCTCCTGCGCCCCGGGCCGGCGCGGCGGCCCCGGCTCGGGTACCGCGCGCTGCGCACGCTGCACCGGGCGGGTGTCCTCTCCGATGAGCGCATGGAGCGCGCGCGGCGGCGCTACGGCTCGGCGGACTATGCGGCGGCGAGCGGGGTGATGCGCCAGGTGCACGGCCGGATCGTGGCGGAGAGCTACGAAGCGCAGCTCGACGCCATCTCCTGCCCCGTGACGCTCGTGTGGGGCGAGGACGACCTGACAGTGCCGCTTCGCGTCGCGCAGGCCGGCCTCGCTCGTCTGCACGACGCCGACGCGGAGCGCGCCGTGGACCTCGTCGTGCTGCCGCACGCCGGTCATCTCGTCCCCCTCGCCGCTCCCGGCGAGCTGCGGGCAGCCGTCGAGCGGTACCTCGTCTGATGGTGGCGGCACTGGCTGGCACGAGCCCGGCGGCGTGGGGTGCGTTTGGCGCGTGCACCCTCGCGATCGTGCCCGCGGGAGCGCGGTGGCTCCGCGTCGCGCAACGAGAGCACTACATCCCCGACTCGGCCAGTCGATTCGCCCTCCGGTGGTGGACGAGCGAACCGGTGAACGTCTTGCTCGGGGTGGTCGGGCTCGCAGGCGTCGTGCTGGCCGGGCTCTGGCCGCTGGTCGCCCTCGCGACGGCCGCCGTCGCGGTCTTCGCCCCTCTGCACCTGTCGATCCGGGGACGCACCTCACCGCTCGTCTTCACCCGACGCCTCGAGACGCTCGCGGCGGTCTGGCTGGCATTCGAGGCTGCGCTGCTCGGCATCGGAGCGGGTGTCGGCGCCCCGGCGCCGTTCGCCGCCGCGGCCCTCGTGGCGGCACCGGCCCTCGTCGACGCTGCGTTGCTCACGACGGCGCCGATCGAACGCCGGCTGTCCGAGCGGTTCGTGGCCATGGCGGCCGAGCGGCTCCGCCGGGTCGGACCGACGATCGTCGCGATCACCGGTTCGTACGGCAAGACGTCGACGAAGAACCACATCGCACACCTCGTCGCCGGCACGAAGACGGTGGTGAGCACTCCTGCGTCGTACAACAACCGCGGTGGTCTCGCGCGCGCGGTGAACGAGCAGCTCGCCGAAGGCACCGACGTCTTCGTCGCGGAGATGGGCACGTACGGGCCGGGAGAGATCCGCGACCTGTGCCGCTGGTGCCCTCCTGAGATCGCCGTCATGACCGCGGTCGGGCCCGTGCACCTCGAGCGCTTCGGCACCGAGGACGCGATCCTCGCCGCCAAGTCCGAGATCACCGAGGGGGCCCGAACGGTCGTCGTGAACGCCGACGATCGCCGTCTCGCCGCGCTGGGATCGCGGCTCGACGCCGGTGCCGAGCACCCTCGGGTGGTGCGGGCGGCGGTCGAGGACCCGAGCGCCGACGTCAGGCTCCACATGGGGGACGGAGGGGCCACGGTGATCGTCGGCGGTACGGCCGTGGGCGCACCGGTACCGCTTCGCCCGGGGATCCAGCCAACCAACGTCGCCTGTGCGGTGGCCGTCGCGCTCCAGCTGGGCGTCCCCGCAGAGACGGTGGTCGAGCGGATCCCGACCATCCCGACCGTGGCCAACCGCCTCACCGCTGACACGTCGGCGTCCGGCGTCCACGTCATCGACGACACCTTCAACTCGAACCCGGCCGGGGCGCGCGCCGCGCTCGAGCTCCTCGCTGCGAGTCCGGCGACGGGGAAGAGGGTCGTGGTGACCCCGGGGATGGTCGAGCTGGGACGGCGCCAGGCCGGCGAGAACGAAGCGTTCGGCCGCGCCGCGTGCGCGGTCGCGTCGAGCGTGGTGATCGTAGGGCTCACCAACCGGCGCGCGCTGCTCCGCGGCGCAGACAGTCTCGGGCCGGGAGTCGCGGTCCGCACGCGCGAGCAGGCTGTGGCCTGGGTGCGGGCCAACCTCGGGCCAGGCGACGCCGTCCTCTACGAGAACGACCTGCCGGACCACTACCCCTAGTACCCTTAGTACCCTGAGTCACCGACCGGTCGCCGACCGGCCGCCGTCGCCGGGGCGTCTCCGGCACCTCGCACCCCCAGGGAGCGCACCGTGGCCGATGCCACCTCCGATCGTGCCGTCGTCTTCGGCGGCCCGTCCCCCGAGCACGACGTCAGCGTCCTCACCGGTCTCCAGGCTGCGCGCGCGCTCGGCGCACGCTGCCTGTACTGGACCAAGACGGGCGAGTGGTACGAAGTCGACCCCGGCCTGGAGGCGAGCGCCTTCTCGGAGGGGGTGCCGCGAGGCGCGACCCGCGTCCAGCTCCTCCTTGAGTCCGGGTTCGCCTCGGAGGCGGGGCGGCTGGGGAGGGCGCGGCCCATCGGCGTGGACGTGGCAGTGGTGTGCTGCCACGGGGGACCCGGTGAGGACGGCACGCTGCAGGCCGCCCTCGACCTCGCAGGAGTCCGGTACACCGGCCCGACGGTTGCCGGCGCGGCCCTGGGCATGGACAAGCTCGCGTTCGGCGACGTGATGGCCGCAGCCGGCCTTCCCACGCTGCCGCGTGCCCTCTTGGACGGGTCGACGAAAGACGCAGGCTTCGGACCTCCCTACATCGTGAAGCCGCGGTTCGGCGGGTCCTCCATCGGGATCGCCGCGAACGTCGCCGACCTCCAGACGGCGCTCGCACTGCTCGACGCCAACCGTCACCTGAGGAAGGGCGCGGTCATCGAGCCCTATCGCGCCGACCTGTACGACCTCCAGATCGCGGTGCGCTCGTGGCCGGAGCTCGCGCTCTCGGCCATCGAGCGGCCCCTGCGCACCCCGCGCGCCGGAGGGGCGGCGGGCGAGCCCGACATCCTCGGGTACGCGGACAAGTACACCGGCGGCGAGGGCATGGCGAGCGCGCCGCGCGAGCTTCCCGCGGCCATCGGCGGCGGCCTCGAAAAGACGCTGCGCGACGTGGCGACGTCGGTGGCCCGGCTCTGCTCGGTGCGCGGCGTCACCCGGGTGGACTTCCTCTCCAACGGCCAGGAGCTCTACGTCAACGAGGTCAACACCATCCCGGGATCACTCGCCAGGTACCTGTGGATCGACCCCCCTGTGCCGTTCCGGACCCTGCTCTCCGACATGGTCGCGGAGGCCGGCGCCCGCCCCTCGCACCACTACACGGTCGAAGGCGCCGACGGCACGCTCCTCAAGGGCGCAGCCTCGATCGCGGCGAAGCTCGCCTGACCGGGGCTCTCCTTGCCGGTGCCGGAGCCGGAGCCGGTGCCGGTGCCGGAGCTGGTGCCGGAGCTGGTGCCGGAGCTGGTGCTGGTGCTGGTGCCGTTGCTGGAGCCTGCGAGCTGCGTTCGGAGCGTCGCATAGAGCCGCTCGGTGCGCTCCGAGGGCACTCCGCCCGGGTCGAGCTCGTCCATCTTGCGCTGGCACTCCAGCCACTCCGCGTGGAGGCGGCGCACGTCCCCACCTGCCGCGGCGACGCGCATCGCCGCGCGCGCGAGCGACTCGCTGTAGGGCTCCACCTTCCTCGCCTGCACGAGGGCCCACCGGGCGAGGTCGACGTCGCCCGAGTCGAGGGCCGCGCCGACGAGCGCGCAGGCGCCGTCGACCACCGCGTCGGCCACCCGCCGCTCGTGGCCCTCCGCCCGCCACCACGCGTAGCCGGTGAGGACGCCACCGAGCGGCTCGCCCTTCACGAGCTCGAGCGCCTCCCGGAGCCGGGCCACCGACCCGGTCGCATCACGGCATGCCAGCCCCTCGTGGACCAACGCGCACGCACGCAACGCGTCGACGGTCACGAGCGGGGACAGGCGGTAGTGGCCCGAACGGGACGCCGGAGGGAGGAGGGGCTCGCCGTCCGGCGCGACGCCGAGGGCCCGTCGTGCGGCACCCACCGTGTTGAAGAGGGTCTTGGCCGCAGCGTCGGCGTCGGCTGACCCGAGGACCCGCGTCCGCAGCCGGTCGCCGGTGACCGGGTCGGGCGTCTGCACGGCCAGGTAGGCGATCAGCTCCAGCGCCCGCCGGGCTCGCTTCGCCGGCAGCTCCCCCTGAAGGCCGACGATGCCGGGCACGGTCGCGAGCAGCCGCACCTCCGCCCTGCCCCGAGACTGGACCTCCGCCCTGCCCCGAGACTGGACCTCTGCCCTGCCCCGAGACTGGACCTCCGCCCTGCCCCGAGACTGCACCTCCGATGCGCTTCCACGGCTTGCAGCTGTGGACGCGCCGCCACGCGCCGTGCCGGAAGACGAGGTGGGGCTGAGGTGCGTCGTCGTGCCGGTGCCGGGCCCGTCGTCGGCGACACGGACGGTGGCGAGTGCGGTCCCGCGGTGGACGAGCGAGCGCGCAGGGCTCGCAGGTGCCGGGCCGCCCGATGGCGGCTCCCCCCGTCCGTGCTGCCCGTCTCGCCGATCCGCTGCCAGGTCTCCGTTGCTCGGGCCGGTCAGCGCGTCGACGGCACCCTTCAAGGAGGCGTCGAGCAACGGGGGGCGGACGGTCAGCCCGAGCGGGTGGGCGCTCGCGGCCCGGTCGTCGACGAAGACGACCGTCTCCGCGTCGGTCACTCCGGCGCTGAGCACCGCGCACGCTCCTCGCGCCCTCGCCGAGAGCGCCTTCGGGTCGCCGACGAAGAGCACCTGGGGCCCGACCGCCCGCACACCGGTCGAGGAGCGCGCCGCGCGGCCCAGCGCATCGGTCACCTCGTCGACGTCCTCGGTCACGACGACCTCTTCGTGCCAGCTCCACGTCGTCACCGCTGCGCGCATCGTGCGGACGAGGTCTGCCGCCCGCGGCCCGACCACGGCGACCCTCGATCCGGCGCCGACCGGGAGCAGCCACGTGCCGCGGTCGTCGTCACCGATGGGGAGGAGCAGCGCGCACCAGGGCTCGGCTCGTGGCGACGCATGCGCTCGCTCCGCGAGGTCGACCGTGGCGGGGAGCAGCCACGTCGCATGCCCGGTACGGCGCCAGCCACGCACGCGCTCGGGCACCGGTGTCGAGAAGCGGACCTCGACGCCGTCGCGCCCGGCGCGCAGCCACAGGACCGCGCCGGGAGTGGGGGCGAGTGTCGCGAGCACGTCTCCGAGATCGCGTGCGGCCACCTCCACCATGTCGACGAGCGGGACCTGTTCGAACGGCGCGAGGAGGGCGCCGAGATCGGCCTCCCGCGCATCCGGAAGGGCGCTCTCCTCCCCCTCCTCTCGGAGGAAGGCGCGCAGGCGGCGCAGCTGACGAGCGCGGCGGGCGAGCAGCCCAGCGACGAGGGCGCTGATGCCCGACGCCGCGAGCTCGGCGAGGGGCAGCACGGAGCCGCCCGAGGGAAGCAGGGCGGCGGTGGCAGAGCCGTCGACAGGGGTGCCGGGGGCGGGCCCGGCGCCGGCTGCTCGCTCCAGCCCCGTGTCGGAGCGGGTGTCCGCGTCGAGCGCCGGCAGCACGAGGGTCCACCCCGGAGCGATGACGGCCGGGTCGACGAAGCGCGTTCCGTCGTCCATGAGCCGGCCAAGGTTGGCTGCGGCGATCGCGGGCCAGTCGGACACGGCGCCGTAGTGGGTCGCCGCGAGGCTCGCGAGCGTGTCGCCCGGCCTCATGACCCAAGAGGCCGTCTTCGTGGAGCCCCGTATGCCGACCGCTTCCACCTGCTCGGTCCCGGGCGTCGCCGCACCACGTGAGGATGGTGCCGGTGGCGAGGTCGGAGGTGCCGCCGCGGTCGCCCGCGCCGCCGCAGACGCGCCCCCAACCGACGCGCCGGCAACCGACGCGCCGGCAACCGACGCGCCGGCAACCGACGCGCCGGCAACCGACGCGCCCAGCCCGAAACAGGACGCCAGCACGAGCACGCCGAGCGTGATCCGGACCGCGATCCGGTCAGAGAACCGGGCGGTCGGCGCGACGTCGCCTGACCGCACTCGGGAGGCCACCGATCTCAGGATGGGCCACGCGCATCCTGCCCACGCGCACCAGCTCGCAACGGCCAGCAGGTCGAAGAGGCCATGCCACGACACGACGGCGTGGGCCGTCCATCGGTGGGGGACCGGCAGGCCCACGAGCCCGACGAGCACCCCCGGTACCGCACCGAAGACGAGCAACGCGGCGGCGGCCCCGACGACGGCCTCCCTCGCGGAGCGACGCACGCGAGCGCTCCTCATCCTTGCGCCAACGCGGCGGGCCCGACGACGAGCGTGAACGACACGTCGGCGTGCACGCCCGGTGGAAGGCTGAGCGTGACCATGCAGGTCGCAGAGTCGTTGCTGTCGTCGACCTCGAGGGACAGCCCCGACGAACCCCTGCGCGCGACGGCGACACCACCTGGGCAGGCGATCTCGAGCTCGAGCGTCGCGGAGCCGGTCCAGGTGGCCATGGCCGAGACCGTCCCTCCCCCCGCTGCGGCATACGAGACCGACGTAGAGGGCGCTTCGATCCGACCGTGTTCGGGGCTTGTCGGCGTTGCCGTGGCACCCTGCGTGCTGGCGCTGCTGCCGCCGGCACCCCTCGCCCCCGACGATGTCGTCGGGGGCGTCTGGTGGTGGGTCGAGGTGCGGGGCGCCGACGACGTCGTGGTCGTGTGGGTCGAGGTGCGGGGCGCCGACGACGTCGTGGCCGTGTGGGTCGAGGTGCGGGGCGCCGGCGCCGTCGTGGCCGTGCGGGTCGAGGTGCGGGGCGCCGATGACGTCGTGGCCGTGCGGGTCGAGGTGCGGGGCGCCGACGACGTCGTGGTCGTGCGGGAGGTGGTGGGAGCTGTCCGTGCGTTCGCCGTCCCCTGAAGGGCTGCAGCGCCTGTAGCGGCGGTTCTCGTTGGGGGACCGCTGGGACCGCTTTGGGGACCGCTGGTGGTGGAGGTGGTGGACAAGGGGGATGGAGAGAAGACGGCCGACGCGAGACCCCCGAGGGAGGCGCCCACGTCGGATGCGCTGCTCTGCCCGCTCTCGGTCGGACCCGTCTTCTTGACCGCGGCCGAGCCGGCTCCCTTCGACGTTGCGGCCCCCCCGGGCCCCTTCGACGTCGCGGCCCCGCCGGGCCCCTGAGCGGCGGCGCGTCGTCCGACCGAGTCGCCCCTGGGCCCGAGGGCTCCCGAGGCTGCACCGGACACGTGCGTCGTCGCCGGCTTCGCAGGCGGACGCTGCCGCCCGGCGGGCGCAGCCTGCCCGGGCCTGGAGGGCTCGAGAGCCGCCGCCCCCTGCGCATCGCCGGGGTGGTCGGTCCTGGTGGAGAGCGCCGTCACGAGCGCCATGAGCGCGAGCGACACCGCGAGGACGCCCCAGGCACGGGACCGGCGCGCAAGATCAGCCACCGCGTGCATGCCGAGGACGGCGCCGGTCGCCGGGCAACCGGGCCCTGCCGCGCGCCGTCTTCCCATTCCCCAAGTCCGTGCCCGCCGGGCACGCACCTTCCACGCCCCGACAACGTAGCGGGCTGCAGCGTTCGCTGCAGGGTCCCTGCGAGCGTCGACCCGATCTCGCCATGGCGCTCCACGCCGATTCTCAAGCGATGAGCGCGCGAGCCGCCCGGTCCCGACCCGCTGCCAGGAATCGCCGCGAGTGGCCCGAGCGCGCAGAGATCTCGGAGAGCGAGTAGCCGAGGACCCGGTGGGCGTAGAGCACGGCGGCGTCACCCGCGTCGAGCTCGCGTCGCTCCCTGTCGATGGCACGCGCCAGCTCTTCGACGTCGCTCCCGCTGGGAGTCGCCCACTCCGGCAGTCGCTCGTCGTCGGAGGCAAGGCGCTCGGAGAGACGCAGGTCGTGATGCCGACGGATGCGCCGGCGGAGCCGGCAGCGGATGGCCGAGAGCACGTCGAGCACCGCGTACGTCCGGTCCTGCCCGCTCCATTCCTCGACGACCTCCCACGCGGTGGTGATCGCGTCGACGAAGAAGGCGCCCTGGCTCTCCCACTCGCCCCCTCTTCCCCATGTGAGGCGGCGCGCGACGCCGACGAGCCCCGGCACGAGCGCTTGGACGAGCGCGCGGGACACCAGCGGGTGGACGTGCCCCGAGCGCAACGCGGCCCTGAACAGCGCACCGGCGAGGTCGCGCTCGGGCCGCCCCCGCCCCGCCGGACGTGGGGTCCGGCTCGAGCCGATGAGCGCCTCGACGAGGTCGCCGAGGTCCGCCGCGCCGACCCGTGCCACCTCGGGCTCGGCATGTGCGAGCGCTCGCAACGCGTCTCGAGACGCCTGCGAGCGACGTCGGGACTCCCAGTCCCATACGAGCCGGTCGAGCGGTCGGAGTGCGTCGGTCGTCATGCGGCGACGGTGCGCGTCGGCGCTCCCCCCGCCGCTCCCACCCACGCTCCCCCGAGGGAAAATGCTCGTGACCAGGGCACACCGAGGAACGAGCTGCCTCCCGCCCGCCCGCGGCCTCGGAGCGGCTCTGGGGCCGCGGGCCTCGGGCCCGGGGGGTGGGCGGCTACAGTGCGCCCGGATGGACATCGAGGAGTTCTACGACGAGGACGCGCGGCGGCGGAGCTCCGTCGAGGTGGAGTTCGGTCAGGATTGGCGGGACGCGCACGGCGTTCGCTACGAGCTCAGTTGGGTCGAGGACACGGGGGAGCTCTACGTGATGCGCGAGCCGGCGCCGTCCGGATGGGCGACACCGTTCGGCGGGATCCACGCAAGGGGCTCCCACAGCACCGACGAGAAGGAGCTCGAGGGCATGACCGTCGAGGTCGTCGGGACCGTGCCGAGCCGCGAGGAGGTCGAGCGGCTGCTTGAGGGGTGGCAGGAGGCCGTCGAGGGACCCGACAGCGTGGCATGGCTCGTCGGGCGGCTTCGAGAGCGGGGAGTGCTCGCCCCCGGCGCCGCGGTCACACCTTGACAGCATGCGGTTCGTGGTCGACCTCGAGAAGGTGACGGTCGTCCTCGCCGAAGCGGGCGACGTGCGCGAGGTCTCGGTGGTCGTCGCAGCGCCGGCCCATGCCTCTGCCGCGTCCGAGACGACAGTGCACCGGCTCGCCGACGTCCTCGCCGCGACCAACGTCGGCACCCTCGAGCAGGACGGCACGGCGCATCTGCGGGCGGATGCCGTGCTCTTCCACGCCGCGGGACAGGTCGACGACGACTGGGAACGGCGCTTCAGGGAGGTCTGCGAAGACCGGCCGCACGGCTCGGTCTTGGCCGCGCCCGCTACGGTGATCTGGCCCTCTGCCTCCTGATCGCCCTACGCGGCAGGAGCGGCGGGAGGGATCGGTGACGCGTAGCCCGAGAGGGGAGCGTGCGTTCCCGGGATGTCCGCCGTGTACTGGTCGGTGCCGGTCTCGACGACGCTGAACCCCGTGCGGTCCCCGTCGCCGTTGACGACGTCGGGCCCGCGGGACCCCGGCGCGTCGTAGGTCACGATCGCGACGTGTGCCGCCGCGCCCCCTGTGGGATCGAGGCCGTAGACGGCCACGTCGCCCGGCCGGGGCACGTAGCCGCTCCCCGCTGGATGCCACGTGCCGTGCGCGGCGGCCCAGAGGTAGAAGCTCGCCGACGCGGCGTTGACGTCCGCCTGGCCGTACCCATAGGCGAACCGTGCACCGGCCTGCCGCCACACCCACGCCGCGAAGTCGGAGCACCACTCCTCGCTGCGCAGGCCGCGGCCGCACCCTGTGGCTGTGCCCACGTGCCAGAAAGCGGTGTACTTGTTGCAGTAGGAATGAGCTGGGTCGGTCCGGTACCCGAGCTGGGACTCGGCGATCGTCACGATGCGCGCTCGGAACGGTGTCGACGGGAGGGGAGGGAGGGCGGACCCGTTCGACTCCGAGAGCCCGACCGCGACGAGCCCCAGGACTATGACGGCCGTGACGACCGACAGTGCCACGGCGCGCCGCCTGCGGCGGCGCAGCAGCACGGCGGCGCGACGACGCGCCGAGCGACGACCCGCCGAGCCCCGGCCGCGACGCGTCGAGGGGGTCGCGGGCGCCGCGGCACCTCGACGCGCGCGATCGAGGGGTTTCGAAGCCCGCACCGCCAGTCTCGTGCCCGGAGCGGTGTCCTTCACCTTCCGGCTCTCGGTGCGCGGCTCTTCCAGAGGTGCTCCCTTGCTTCCTCGGCTGGACGCGGGGCGGCGCGTCCCCGACGGCATTGCGTGCCCATCTCCTCACCTCCTGCGTCGCGGCCACCATATCGACGCACACTTCGTCTCTCGTGTCGTTGCTCTGTCGCTGCCGTTCGGATGGCTGCGACCGACGGCCGTCCGTCGGCGCTGCAGCCCCCGTCGGCCGTTCTGAGGTGGCCGGCGTGCGATCGGAGGTGGCCGGCGTGCGATCGGAGGTGGCCGGCGTGCGATCGGAGGTGGCCGGCGGCCGTTGTGAGGTGGCCGGCGTGCGATCGCTGGCCGGGGGGCGCCTTCCGATCAGCCCGAGGAGCCCGCGCCTGCAGGCGCTGTGCCCGCTGTCGTGGGACCAGGGACCGGGGACTGCGATGTCGGGTTGTGCGCGGCCTCGCACTGCGCGCGCAACGCTGCGATCAGGTTCGACTCAGACGTTCGTCCGGCCTCCTGGAGCGTCGTCATCAGGGGGTTGAACGCCGGGTTGGCGGAGTTCGCCTGGGCCGCCAGCTGCAGCGCCTGGTCGAGCTCGCTCGTTGCTCTGCCGACCTTGGCACGCACGGCTGCCGTGGAGGTCGCATGCTCGGCTTCCGTGTAGAGGTGGATCGAGGCGTAGATATGGACACAGGCGGCCTGAGCGAGCGCGGCGCCGCCGTTCGAGCACCCGCCCAGGAGCAGCGCCGGACCGGCGGTCAACGCGACTGCGAGGACTGGGATGCGCGCGGCACGCAGCTGGCGGGTGCGGGTCGCCGGCGCGTCCACGGGCTTCGTCACCCCAGCCAGGTCTCGGCAGCTTCGAGGAGGAAGCGGCTGACCGCGAGGCACCGATCGAAGACGTCGCAGAGCAGCTCTTCGCCGCCGAGCACCCTGGCGAGGGAGACCGGGTGCCTGGCGACGATGTTGAGCCGGCGCTCGGGCCCGTCGGTCGCCGACGCGAACGAGTCGATCGCCGACACTTCGAGGGGCAGCTCGATGCCGCCGATGCCTGCCAGGTCGATGGCGAGCCGGAGGAGGTCGGGTCCGTGCGGCAGCGGGGGGAGGGCCCACGTGAACGTCAATGGGAAGTGGAAGTCGTCGGGCGGCTCTTCGTCGTCCGAGAGCTCCATGACCACGTCCTCGAAGGAGAGCAGCACCCGCGGGTCGACCTCGAGCGCGAGGTGCAGGTCCAGCGGCCCTCCGCAACCCTCCTCGGGGTGGAGGTCGACCTCCCAGACCTGCCGCAGGGAGTACGTCTCGACGAAATGGCGCTCGTCGTGGACGTGGAACCCGTGGTCGACGGAGTGGTCCTTCAGGTCGGCGACGTAGCCGGCGACATCGATAGCAGCCACAGTGAGTACGAGATTACGGGGTGGACGGAGGGCGGTGATGCGCCGGTGAGGCGCCGAGCAGGGCCGTCTCCGTCGTGCCAGCAGGGCCGTCTCCGTCGTGCCGCGAGCGGTGCGCGACCCCACCGGTAGTCTGCCGGGCCGTGGGCAGAGGACCCGGAGAACCCGACGAGCTCCTCCCGGTGCTCTTGGAAGGGGCTCGGGCCGTACGGGCCGCGCTGGACGGGATCGACCCCGTCGACCGTCGTCGACCTGGCACGCGGCCAGGGCAGTACGCCTTCGACGTCGTGGCCGACGACGCGCTGTGCGCGGTGCTCCACGGCGAGGGTCTGGGGGTCCTGTCGGAGGAGTCGGGCCGCTCCGGACCCGAGTCGGGGCTCCTCGTGGTCGTGGACCCGGTCGACGGGTCGACGAACGCCGCGCTCGGGATCCCGTGGTACGCCACGAGCCTGTGCGTGCTCGACGAGGCAGGCGCGCTCGTCGGCCTGGTCGTCCACCAGGTGTCGGGAGCCCGATATCACGCGGTGCGCGGCGAAGGGGCGTTCCGGGACGCAGTCCCCGTCCGCCCTGCGACGACCACCGAGCTGTCCGATGCAGTCGTGGGCATCTCTGGCTTCCCGCGTGCGTACCCCGGTTGGGCGCAGTTCCGAGCGCTCGGGGCCGCCTCGCTGGACATGTGCGCAGTGGCCGAAGGCGCGCTCGACGCCTACCGCATCGCGGGACGGTCTGCGCTGTCGGTCTGGGACTACGTCGCAGCGGTGCTCGTGTGCACCGAGGCGGGTGCAGTCGTCGCCGAACGGGACGGGCTCGACCTCGTGGTCCGAGACCGCTCGCCGCGCAGGCCGATCGCCGCGGCGACGGCCTCGTTGCTCGCTCAGCTGTCTGCAGCCGAGCTGTGACGGGCCGAGGTATTGCGCGCCGAGCAGGCGCAGACCCACAATTGGGCGCTCCCTGGCGCGTGGGCCGGGTTGCACCGATGTCGCATGCCTGGCGGAACATCGGGCGTTTAGCTCAGTTGGCAGAGCAGCTCGCTTACAACGAGCAGGTCGTCGGTTCGATCCCGGCAGCGCCCACCAAATCTGTCAGCGACAGGTGGGCAGGTCGGCCTTCGTGGCGCCGATCGCGCACAGGTCCTGGTCGGCCGCTGCTGACCCGATGGCCGGGGGGGGAATCTTCGCTGAGATGGCGCTACGCCAGGTAGCCGGCGGCGACGAAGGCCGCCAGGACGAGCAGGACGTTCCGCCCGGTGTCGTCGGGCTCGTCGGGATGGGAGACGTGGGAAACGGGCTCTTCGCGATCAGACGTGGGGCGGTGCTGGACAAGTGACCCGGCTCTCGAAGTCGAGCCCGCAGCGGGGACAGGTGATGGTCATACGCACAGCATCGCTCCGTGGGCGGCGGAGCACATCGCTTCGCCCGGTGGTTCCGCGCCCTCGGGCCCGCTGACCGGACGGCGCCAGGGCGACCACGACGGGACCAAGCCCCAGGAAGGCGCGGGAGGGGCGGAGAGCGCACCGGAACCACACCGGCGAGGGCGGCGGCCGGAGAGGCATCGCTGCCCCCCCGGCCGCCACACGTTCTTGAGGCGAGCGTCCGGCCGACGCGTGTCTCAGTCGGTCAGGTCTGCCTGCATCGCCGAGATCTCCGCCGTGCTCACAGCGAGGGGGCCGCCGAGGACGGTGAAGGCCGTGACGGTCGCTCCTGCCCTCCCGTCAATGCCCGTGTGCCCTGTCACCTTCAGGAATGTGGTGAGGTAGGTGCCCACTGTCGTCGGGTTCTCGGTGAGCAGCAACGGACGCGTGGTTCCCGGCGCCCCTGTCTGGGTGTTATGGGCGTTCTCCAGCACCGCGCCACAGAGCCCGTCGGTGAAGCCGTTCCCCCTGGCGACCATGACCCGGTGGCCGACTGTCCACCCGAGGCCGGCTGTCGAGCTTGCCGCCTCGAAGCGGACGAGCTCACGGGCCGTGTCGGTGTAGTCCTTCCCGGCGACTCGGAGCACCGAGACGCCGGTCTTGGCCACGAGGGCCGACTCGACTGTGTTGGTGACCGCGAGGGGTCCGCCCATCAGGATCACCTGCTTCACTCCGAGCTTCTCGATGGCTGCGACCGCTGTTGTGGACAGCGTCGTCGCAGGGGTGAGGAGCAGCGGGAGCTTTGTCCGGTAGGCGATCACGCTCGCCGACTGCGCGTCTTGGAACTCGACGCCGGAGGCCAAGATGGCCGTCGGCACCGCGCCGGACGGCGCCGACGAGCCCTTCCCTGCGGTGTCGTTGTACTTGCCCGTGCCGCCTGTGGCGTTCGTGCCGGCGTAGGCGCCGGGGAAGGCCAGGCTGCTTGCCGTCCCGACGAACTCGGCGACGGCCTCCGCCGTCGCGTACTGCGTCGTACCTGCGAGGCGGTGGACGGCGATCTTGCCCGAGGCCGTGGACCCGCCGCAGCCGTAGGCTGTGAGGTTCCCGATCGCGGACGCCACCGTTGTCGTGATCGCGAGCGGGCCGCCCACGAGATAGACGGTGGTGATCCCCTCGTCCTTCAGGGTGGTCGCGGTGACCTGGGCCAGGCTCTCCGTCGGGGTGAGCAGGGTCCCGGTTGTCAGGTGCGCCGCCAGGGACTGGCTACTGAGCGCGTCCTGGAACTCCTTTGTCGTGGCGATGACCGCTGCACGGGAGCTTGGGCACGCCCCCTTTGTCGAGGGGAACGCCCGCGTGAACTCAGCCGCCGCGGTGGCGTCGGCTGTCTGGCCGTAGACGGTTGTGACTCGCGGCGCCACGGACGCGGTTGCGAACACCGTGCCTGTCAGCTGGCTGATCGAAGGCGTGCTCGACGCCGTCAGGGTGAAGCTGACGCATGGCGGTGTGCCCGAGGTGGCGGTCGGTCCTGGATCACCGACGACCGGTTCCCAGGCGCTCCCCGTGTACCAGTCGACACCGGCGCCCGCGTTCGGGCTGCACACCTTGACCGAGACCGAGGTAAAGCTGTTGCCGGCGGAAACTTCGATGTCGAAATAGCCCGTGCTGGTCGAAGTGGTGAACGGCTCCTTTGTCACCGGGTTCGCCGTGTACTGCGCGACGGTGATCCCGCCGATCCCGGTCGCGTCCACCGACACCGTCGTCTTCGTCGCCGAGTCACTGCTCGTGACGTCGCCCGTCGTGCCTGTCTGGGTGGACGAGCTTCCCGTCGCAGGGTCCGTCGATGTCTTGGGTGGCGCAGGCGGTGTCGTCGGGGGGGGCGGCGGCGAGCTGCAGGCGAAGCGGATGCACCACGGCCTGTAGCTGACGTGTGTCGACACCGGCGAACCGGTTCCGCTCGGGTTGGTGCTGGGGTTGTACGGCCCGCTCGCGCTTCCCCACCAGTTGCCGGTCGCGTCCAGAACTCCGCTGGTGGCGTCGTTGGTCACACCGAACTGGGTGTCGCCTGTGACGTTGTTGCCGGTCACCGCGATCCCTGTTCCGAGTGGGCCGATCGCGGAGTTGACGCTGACCTGGCCTACACCGACGCCTTCGTAGCTGTTGGTCAGGGTATTGCCTGTGATCGAGATGTCTTTCTGCTGAGTGTCGAAGAGGCAGACGGCGCAGTTACGGCCACTCACCTGGCCAGCCATTGCTGCAACCCCCGTCGTACTGCCCATTCCTGCGTCATCGACGTAGTTGCCCGACACCACGTCGTTCTGGCCGAATGCGACTTGGATCCCCTCCTCGGGCACGTGCTTCACCGCATTGTCGACGATGTCGTTGTTGTGCTCGTAACCAGGTTGTGGTGTTGTGCCTGCGGTCAGGACGATCCCCGCCCATGCGGTGGTTGTGATGGAATTGCCCCGCACGATGCTTGTGCTCACGTTGCCGAGGAACATGCCGTCTCGTGCGGTTGTATTACCGGTCACGTCCGAGATCGTGTTTGTGTCGATGGTCCAGTGCTTCCCGAGTGTCCCACTCAGCCCGTGGTTCCCGTGGTACCCGATGGCTTCGTCCGTCGTGTGGCTGAAGACGTTGTGCTCGACCGTGACGTTGCCGGCGCCGTGACCGCCGACGGTGATGACCCCGTTGTACCCAGTGCCGGTCACGTTCGAGAAGGTAAAGCCGGTGATCGTAACTGTCGTCACACCCGCGGACCCGTCTGTGAGGTTGAAGATCGGGCCTGTGCCAGTGAGCGTCGCCTTGCCTGTCGTCCGCAGGATCAACGGCTTCGACACGACGACGTCGTGGACCGTGTATGTACCCGCACAGACGTAGACCGTCGCGCTCGGGACCGCCGCGTTCACCGCGGATTGGATGCTCGTGTACGCAGCCGTCGAGCACGACGTGTCGGCGTGAGCAGATGTCCCACTCGGTGAGACGTAGAGGGGCGGCGGCACGGCGAGCCAAGGGGACGTGGAGATCGCGGCCGAGCTCGTCCCCGCGGTGGTCGCGCAGCCAGAGGTGTTGGGACCCGTCGCACAGCCCC
>JAKATH010000081.1 GCA_021828055.1 Actinomycetes bacterium | reverse complement strand
CCGCCGGGGGCGACGCGACCGACGACGCGGCGCTCGTCGAGGCGGTCGGCGGCACCGTGCGCGTCGTCCCGGGCGAGCCCCGCAACATGAAGCTGACGGTGCCGTCGGACCTCGTGCTCCTCGAGCATCTCGCACGTGGCGGTGCGCGGTGACGTTGCGGGTCGGGCAGGGTTTCGACGTCCACCGCTTCTCGGACGACCCGTCACGCCGGCTCGTGCTGGGGGGCGTCGTGGTGGAGGGCGCGCAGGGGCTCGCGGCCCACAGCGATGGCGACGCCCTCGCGCACGCGCTCTGCGACGCGCTGCTCGGCGCGGCCGCGCTGGGCGACCTCGGCCAGCACTTCCCCGACAACGACCCCCGGTACTCCGGCGCCGACAGCACGCTCCTCCTCGCTGACGTCGTGGCGCTGGTCGCCGGTGCAGGGCACAAGGTGGTGAACGCGGACTGCACCGTGGTGGCGGAACGGCCGAGGTTGAGCCCCTTCGTGCGGGCGATGGCCGAGGAGCTCTCGAGGATCCTCGACGCGCCCGTGTCGGTGAAGGCCACGCGAGGCGAAGGACTGGGCGCCATCGGGCGGGCGGAGGGGATCGCGTGTCTCGCCGTGGTGCTGGTCGAGCGGGAATGACGGCGCGCGGAGCGGGGCGGCCCGAGCGCGCGCCGCGCGGCGCGGGGCGGCCCGAGCGCGCGCCGCGTGGCGCTGGTCGAGCGGGAATGACGCCGCGCGGAGCGGGCGGGAAGCGCGGGCGGGCGCGAGGCCCGCGGCCTGTACGCGAGGGTCTCGGCGGCGATCTGGTCGAGGGCCGGCGCGCGGTGCGCGAGCTGCTCGCCGCCGGCCGCCGCCCGGTGCGATCGCTCTGGATCGCAGAGGGCCTCGACCCCTCGCCGCTGCTCGACGAGATCGAGGAGCTCGCCGCCCGCCGGCGTGTCCGCGTCGAGAACGTGTCGCGCTCTCGGCTCGAAGCGGCCGCGCGCACGGAGGCACCTCAGGGCGTGCTCGCCCGTGCCCGCGCGGTCGAGCCGGTGGGCGTGGACGAGCTGGCCGTGCCGAGGCGCGGCGCGCCGTTCCTCGTGGTGGTCGCGGGCGTGACCGATCCGCGCAATCTGGGCGCGCTCCTGCGGAGCGCCGAGTGCGCGGGCGTGACCGGCGTGGTCCTCCCGCGGCACCGGTCCGCTCACCTGTCGCCCACCGTCGCGAAGGTGGCTGCCGGCGCCATCGAGCACCTCGACTTCGCGCTCGTGGGAGGCATCCCCCATGCGCTCGAGCGCCTCTCCTCGTTGGGCTTCTTCTCGTTCGGGCTGGCGGCGGACGCCGCGCGGTCCATCTACGACGCCGACATCGGGACCGGCCCGGTCGCGCTCGTGGTCGGAGGGGAGGAGCGGGGCCTTGCGCCCCTCGTCCGGAGGCGCTGCGACGAGGTCGTCGGGATCCCCCAGCACGGCGCCCTCGAGTCCCTGAACGCCGGCGCGGCGGCGGCGGTGGCGTGCTTCGAGGTGGCGCGGCGCCGGCTCGGGTGACCCGTTTGCAAGCGGACCCGGTCGTTGGCAGGCTGAGCCGGTGACGACGCGACGGGGCCCGGACCCGCCTGGAGGGGACGGGCGGCCACCGGGTTGGTCGCCGACGAGGGCGATCGCAGTGCTGGCCGTCGCGGTGGGGCTCGGCGCGTACCTCGTCACCCTCGGCGCGGGCCGCCACCCGGCGGCGAGCGCGCCGCCGCCCACCACGACGACCACGACCACCTCACCGAGGACATCGCCCAAGAGCACCCCCTCGACGACCACGACCACCGTGCCGACCGGTGCGCAGCCGAGCACGTCGGTGAAGGTGCTCGTCGCGAACGCGAGCCAGACCAACGGGATCGCCACCTACTACTCGAAGAAGCTCGCCGCAGCCGGGTGGGGGACGCTCACACCGGTCACCGCCACCGCAGCGTTCGCCACGTCGTCCGTCTACTACGCGACCGGCGAGCAGCGGGCTGCGCACGCCATCGCCGCGGTGCTCGGGATCTCGTCGTCGGCGGTGCAGCCGTTCGGGCCCGTCGTGCCGGTCGCCAACACTGCGGGCGCCGACGTGGTGGTGGCGGCCGGCGACGACCTCGCGTCGGAGGTTCCCCCCGCCAGCACGGGCTGACGGCGTGGCCGCTCCTGCCGGCGGCGCGACGGTTCCGCCCGGCGTGGCCCCGCTGCGCGACCGTGCAGCGGATGCAGCGCTCTTCTTGGACTACGACGGCACGCTCGCGCCCATCGTCGCCGACCCCGCCGGTGCCCGGCCGCTCCCCGGGGTGCCCGAGCTCCTCGCGCGGCTCGGGGAGCGGCTCGCCGTCGTGGCCGTCGTCTCGGGGCGCCCGGTAGCGCACCTCGAAGGGACGCTCGGCCGACCGCCGGGGGTCCACCTCGTCGGGCTCTACGGGATGGAGGAGATCGGGGACGACGGCACGCTCCGGCGTGACGCCGCCGCCGAGGAGTGGCGCGACGCGGTGGGGGACGCGGCGGCGTCGCTGCTCCGTGACGCGCAGCCGGGCGTCGAGGTGGAGCCGAAGGGGCTTGCCGTGGCGGTGCACTGGCGCCGGGCGCCGTCGGCGGCGGCGACGGTGCGGGCCGCCGTCGCGGCCGCCGCCGTCCGGACCGGGCTGGTCGCGCAGCCGGGACGCATGTCGATCGAGCTCCGGCCGCCGGTCCACGCGGACAAGGGCACCGTCGTGCTGCGCCTCGGCGCGGGCCGCGAGGTGGTGGGCTTCTTCGGCGACGACATGGGCGACCTCCCCGCCTTCGACGCGATCTCCGCCCTCGCCCGCGCCGGGGCGACGACCGTCATCGTGGCCGTCGCCGACGCGGAGAGCCCGCCTGAGGTGATCGCGAGGGCCGACGTCGTCGTCCAGGGCCCCGAGGAGGCGGTCGCCCTCCTCAGGGCCATCGCCGCGGGCTGAGAGGGACTGGCGAGAGGGACTGGGGAAGGCTGAGGAAGCAAGGCCGCGCGAGCCGGAGCCCTCGGTATCATCGGGCCCGTGCAGCCACCGCGGGTGGACGTCCTCGTGGTCGTGGAGCCGGCGGCCGCACCCCCTGTGCTCGCGGCCCGGGCGCGTCGGGTGGTGCACGTCCCCGCGGCGCAGGAGCCGGCGTCGCTCGTGGGGGAGCTCCGAGGCATCCTCTCCGGCGTCGTGGGCGTCCTCGGGGAGCCGCGCGGCCCCGCGCCCTCGCCCGCTGCGCGCGTCGCCGAGGAGGTTCGGCGCGTCGGGTTCGCGACGGTCCTGTTCAGCGACGACGCGCCCGCGGGCCTCGAGGGGGTGACGGTCCATCCGGTCCGGGACCCGGGCCCGCCGATGGAGGCGGCGGAGACCGTGCTGGACCTCGTGGGCAACACGCCGCTCGTGCGGCTGGACCGGATCGGTCGCGAGCTTCCCTGCCACCTGCTGGCGAAGCTCGAGCACCTGAACCCCGGCGGCAGCGTCAAGGACCGCCCGGCCCGGGGGATGCTCGACGCCGCGGAGCGGGCGGGGCTGCTCTCGAGGGGCGGGATCATCGTGGAGCCCACCTCGGGGAACACCGGGGTGGGCCTGGCCGTCGTGGCCGCGATCCGCGGGTACCGCTGCATCTTCACGGTGCCCGACAAGGTCGCAGAGGAGAAGCGCCAGCTGCTCCGCGCCTACGGAGCGGAGGTGGTGGTGTGCCCGACGACGGTGCCGCCCGAGCATCCGGACTCCTACTACTCGGTGGCGGACAGGCTGACCGCAGAGACGTCCGGCGCCTTCCAGCCGAACCAGTACCGCAACCCCGCCAACCCGCTCGCCCACGCTCGGACCACCGGGCCCGAGATCTGGCGCCAGACCGCCGGACGCGTCACCCACTTCGTCGCTGGCGTGGGCACGGGGGGCACGATCAGCGGTGTCGGACGCCACCTCAAGTCGCAGAACCCCGCGGTCCAGGTGATCGCCGCCGATCCCGAGGGGTCGATCTACTCGGGCGGGGGAGGAAGGCCGTACCTCGTCGAGGGCATCGGCGAGGACTTCTGGCCAAAGACCTACGACCCGACGGTCGTCGACCGGGTCGTGGCGGTCTCGGACCGGGACTCCTTCCTCACGGCCCGCCGCGTCACCCGGGAGGAGGGGATCTTCGTCGGCGGCTCGGCGGGCACCGCCGTCTGGGCGGCGCTCGAGGTGGGCAGGGAGCTCAGCCCCGACGACGTCGTCGTGGTGCTCGTGCCCGACTCCGGGCGCGGGTACCTCACGAAGCTCTACGACGACGGCTGGATGGCGGACCACGGATTCGTCCGCGCGCTCGGCGCGACCGCCGAGACCGTGCTGTCGGCGAAGGAGGCGGGGAGGAGGGGGAGCCTGCCTCCGCTCGTCCACGTCCATCCCGACGAGACCGTGCGTGCGGCCATCGCGATCCTCGACGAGTACGGCGTCTCCCAGGTGCCGGTCGTGAAGGCAGAGCCACCGCTCGCGCTGGCCGAGGTCGTCGGCTCGGTGACCGACCGGCTCCTCCTCGAGCGCACGCTCGGCCGTCCCCAGGCGTTCGACGAACCGGTCGGAGCGGTCATGGACCCCCCGCTCGTGACGGTCGGGCTCGGGGAGACGGCGGAGTACGTCGCCGAGAAGCTCCAGGCGTCGCCAGCGGTGCTGGTCCTCGACGGCGGGCATCCCGTAGGGATCCTCACCCGCTCGGACCTCCTGTCGTTCTTCGAAGGGTCCTGACCGTGCCCCGGTTCGACACGCTCGCGATCCACGCCGGGCAGCCGCCCGACCCCGCCACCGGCTCGGTGGTGCCCGCGATCCACCTCGCGACGACGTTCGCGCAGTCGGCGGTCGGCGAGCACAAGGGGTTCGAGTACAGCCGCACCGGCAATCCGACGCGGGCCGCGCTCGAGGCGTGCGTCGCCGCGCTCGAGGGCGCCGCGTACGGGAGGGCGTTCGCGAGCGGCCTCGCAGCCGAGGACGCCGTGCTGCGCACCTACGCGCCCGGTGACCACGTCGTGGTCGGCGACAACCTCTACGGCGGGACCCACCGGCTCCTCGCACAGGTGCACACGCAGCTCGCGTTCTCGTCCGCGTCGCTCTGCGACCTCGCCGCGGTGGAGGCGGCGTGGCGACCGGAGACCCGTCTCGTCTGGGTCGAGACGCCGTCCAACCCGTACCTGTGGATCGCCGACATCGCCGCGCTCGCCGACCTCGCGCACGACCGGGGCGCGCGGCTGGTCGTCGACAACACGTTCGCCACGCCGTACCTCCAGTCGCCGCTCGCGCTCGGGGCGGACGTCGTCGTCCACTCGACCACGAAGTACCTCGGGGGGCACAGCGACGTGGTCGGCGGCTTCGTCGCGACCAACGACCCCGAGCTCGCCGCGCGCGTGGCAGCCCTCCAGAACTCCGTGGGGGCGGTGCCCGGTCCCTTCGACTGCTTCCTCGTCCTGCGCGGGGTGAAGACGCTCGCGGTCCGCATGGACCGCCACAGCGCGAACGCCCGCCGCGTGGCGGAGGCGCTGGCGGGGCACGGCGCGGTCGGCTCGGTCTTCTACCCGGGACTCCCCTCGCATCCGGGGCACGAGATCGCGGCGGCCCAGATGCGCGGTTTCGGAGGGATGGTGTCGATCACGGTCCGGGGCGGCGAGGCGGCGGCGCTGAAGATCGCGGCGTCGACCAGGCTCTTCACGCTCGCCGAGTCGCTCGGGGCGGTCGAGTCGTTGATCGAGCACCCGAGCCGCATGACGCACGCGTCGGTCGCCGGGTCCCCCCTGGCGGTGGACCCTGCGTTGCTCCGGCTCTCGGTGGGGCTCGAGGACGTGGAGGACCTGCTGGAGGACCTGGACCAGGCGCTCGCCGTCGTGGGCTGAGCCTCAGCCGTCCCGGACGCGCGCGACCGCCTCGAGCTGGCGGTCCAGCCAGCTCGAGGCGGTCTGGTCGAGCGCGAGCTTCCGGAGCGATCGGGCGCGTGCCGCGCGCTCGGACCGGTCCATGGACAGCGCGGCATCGAGGGCCGACGCCGTCTGCGAGACGTCGAAGGGGTTCACCCCGAGCGCGGCCGGGTGGAGCTCTTCCCAGGCGCCGGCCTCCCTCGAGAGCACGAGCACCCCGTCGACGCGGTTCACGAGCGGTCCCTCCTTCGCCACGAGGTTCATCCCGTCGCGCACCGGGTTCACCAAGAGGACGTCGTAGGCGCTGAGCGCGGCCATCGATCGGGCCCGGTCGTCGGCGACGCTGAGCACGACGGGAGCCCAGTCGGCCGTGCCCCACCGTTCGTTCAGCCGGTCGACCGTGTGCTCCACCTCGGAGCGGTAGGCGAGGTAGTCCGCGAGCCCCTCGCGCGACGGGTACGCCAGCGCGAGCATGGTGACCCGGCTGCGCCAGGCCGGGCGGGTCTCGAGCAGCTCGTCGAAGGCCCAGAGCCCGCGCAGGATGTTCTTCGACGGCTCCACCCGGTCCACGCGCACCACCAGCCGACGGTCGCCGGCGAGCTCGCCGAGCCGGTTGCGCGCCGCGGCGACCGCGTCGGAGGCGGCCTCGGCGTCGAGGGACTCGGGCTGGGGGCCGAGGGGCGCGACGTAGGTGGGCGGCGCCCCCCTCGCCTCGGTGCCTGCGAGCAGCGCGGGGTCGCCGAAGGCGCCCCGGAAGCTCGCTTCCCACCTCGCGGTGTGGAAGCCGCAAGCCCCGTACCCCGCCATCCCCGCGAGGAGCTCGCCCGTGGCGGCCGACGGCAGCACGCGCAGGATCCCGGGGTCCGCGAACGGCGTGTGGGAGAAGTGAGCGGTGCGGAGGTCCCGGCGCCGCGCGGCGAGCATTCCCCCGACCAGCGAGAGGTGGTAGTCCTGCACGAGCACGCGCGCGCCGTCGGGCGCGTGCTCGGCGACCGCGTCCGCGAACGCGCGGTTCACCTCCCGGTACGCGTCCCAGGCCTCCTGCCAGCGCCGGTCGAGGCGCGGCCGGCGGGCGAGGTCGAACAGGTGATGGTGGCAGTACCAAAGCGTCGCGTTCGCCACGACGTTGTAGGCCATGTCGTAGGTGGCGGCGTCGGGCTCGACGGTCACGATCCTGAGCCCCTCGTCCTTCATGAGGCCGAGGGCCGCCGCCCTCCGGTCGGCGGAGCTCATCGCGGCGGCCACCCAGGTTGCGCCGGTGCCCCGGAGCAGCGGGTGGAGGGTCGCGGCGAGCCCGCCGCCGGTGCCTGCGCGGACCGGCTCCCCGTCGTCGCCGGGCCGGAAGGAGAGGGGCCCCCGGTTCGAGACGACGACGACGTCCTGCACGCCGTCGACGCTACCGGGCCGGCTTCTCCGACCGCTCGAGCGCCGCCCGGAGCACCTCGACCGCCTGCGGGCGGAGCTCGGAGAGCGAGCGGTTCCGGTGCACCCGCGTACCGAGGTCGACCTGGGCGACCGCGCCGGCGCCGAACCGGGTCACGACGTCGACGAGCAGGCCGATCTCGACGCCGTAGCCGGGGGCGAAGCCGAGCTTCTCGAGGACCCAGCGCGGCGCGGCGGTCTCGCCAGCCAACGGCTGGCGCACCTCCGCGAGGTCGGGGAGCTCCGGGAACAGGACCTGGAGGGCGGGGCGCGCGACGAGCTCGGTCACCCGCCCACCGCCCGTCGGGGAGTCGCCGATCGGCCGCTCGTAGTAGCCCTTCACCAGCGCGAACTCTCCCGGCCCCGTGAGCAGCGGACCGAGCAGGCTGGTGACGAACGCCCCGGTCGTGTTCTCGACGTCGGCGTCGAGGAACACGAGCACGTCACCGGCCGCTGCGTCGAGGCCCGCCCGCATGGCCCCACCCTTTCCGACCTGGCGGGAAAGCCGGACGACCCGCGCTCCGGCGGCTGCGGCGGCCTCGGCGGTGCCGTCGCCCGACCCGTCGTCGACGACGAGCACCTCGTCGACGAGCCCGGAGCCGTCGAGCTCCCGGAGGTGGGCGGCCCTGACGGCGGCGAGCACCCGGGCGACGGTCGCGACTTCGTTGTGGGCGGGGATGCAGACCGACACGGTCCGGCCGCGCTTGCTCGCCACCACGACGTCGAGTGGGAAGGCGTCCAGAGGGAACGTGGGCACGGGCACTCCCCGATCATCGTCCAACGGCGGGCTCGGCCGCGCCGCCCATGACTTGCACGCGGCCGGCGCCGCGGGCGATCATGTCAGCACTTATCTAGAGCGGCTGAGGGACGGGCCCTATGACGCCGCGGCAACCAGCGCACAGCGCGCCAGGTGCCAATGCCCGACCGATGAGGAGGCGCCCACATGGCTGACGCGACCGTGACCGCACTCACCTGCCGTGAATGCGGCAGGACCTATCCGCTCGAGGCGCTGCACGCCTGCGACTGGTGCTTCGGCCCCCTCGAGGTCGCCTACGAGTACGAGGCGATCTCCGCGCGGCCGCTCCGAGAGGAGATCGCCGCCGGGCCCAGCACGATCTGGCGGTACCGGGCGCTCCTGCCCGTCGACGACGCGCGGCCGGTCGAGCTCGGAGGGGGCTGGACGCCGCTGGTGCGTGCGGAGCGGCTCGCTGCCGAGCTCGGCCTCGGCGAGCTCTGGCTCAAGGACGACACGGTCAACCCGACGGGGTCGTTCAAAGACCGCGTCGTCTCGGTCGCCCTCACCAAGGCCCGCCAGCTGGGGTTCAAGGTCGCGGCCTGCGCGTCGACCGGCAACCTCGCGGCGTCGATCGCCGCCCACGCTGCACGGGCGGGAATGGCCTCGGTCGTCCTCGTGCCCAAGGACCTCGAGCGGGCGAAGGTCGCCATGGCCGCGGTCTACGGCGCCACGGTGATCGCCGTCGACGGGGACTACGACGACGTGAACCGGCTGTGCGCCGAGCTCGTGGCGGTGCACGAGTCGTGGGCGTTCGCCAACGTGAACCTGCGCGCGTACTACGCGGAGGGCTCGAAGACGCTCGCGTTCGAGATCGCCGAGCAGCTCGGCTGGCGCCCCCCCGATCACGTCGTGGTGCCGATCGGGTCCGGGAGCCAGCTGACCAAGATCGCCAAGGGCTTCGACGAGCTCGGCAAGGTCGGGCTGCTGACCGGGGACGAGAGCGCCGGGGTCCGGATCTCGGGTGCCCAGGCCGAGGGGTGCTCGCCGGTCGCGACGGCCTTCGAAAGAGGCTCCGACGACGTCCGGCCGGTCCGGCCGTCGACGATCGCCCGGTCGCTCGCCATCGGCAATCCGGCTGACGGCTACTACGCGCTCCAGGCGGTCCGGCGGTCGGGCGGCGCCGTCGAGTCCGTGAGCGACGCCGACGTCCTCGAGGCCATCGGGCTGCTCGCACGGACCGAGGGCATCTTCGCCGAGACCGCAGGGGGCGTCACGATCGCGGTGCTCGCCAAGCTGGCGGCGGCTGGGGTCGTGCGGCGGGACGAGCGGGTCGTGGCGATCGTGTCGGGCCACGGGCTGAAGACGGTCGAGGCGCTCGGCGCGGCGGCGGCGCCGTGCGCGACCGTGCCCCCGACGCTCGAGGCGTTCGAGGCCGCCGTGGGCGAGGAGCTCACGGAGCGGCTCGCTGCCGAGGAGGTGCTCGCGTGCCGGTGACCGTCCGTGTCCCGACCCAGCTCCGCTCCCTCACCGGCGGGGCGGGAGAGGTCGCCGTCGAGGCGTCCACCGCTCGAGAGGCTCTGAGGGCCCTGGACGCCCTCCATCCGGGGCTCGCCGAGCGGCTCTTCGAGGAGAACGGTTCCCTCCGGCGCTTCGTGAACGTGTTCGTCGCCGACGAGGACATCCGGTTCGGCGCGGGCCTCGAGACCCCGGTCGCCGAGGGGGAGACGGTGTCGATCGTGCCCGCGGTGGCAGGAGGCGCCTAGCTGGACCCGCGCCGCCAGCCGGCGACCGTGTGGGCCCGCGCCGCCAGCCGGTTGACGCCTCCGTGCAGGCATGGTTTGCTGTTGGCACTCGACGAGCGAGAGTGCTAATCGTTCTGGTAACATGTCCAGCTGGAACGAGCCGGACCGACGACAGGAACGACCGGAAGACCAAACGGAGGACACGACTGACATGCCCAAGCTGATCGCCTTCGACGAAGACGCCCGGCGGCGCCTCGAGACCGGCATGAACAAGCTGGCCGACGCCGTACGGGTGACCCTG
>JAKATH010000007.1 GCA_021828055.1 Actinomycetes bacterium | reverse complement strand
TGATCGTCGGCTTCGTGCCCTTCACGTAGTACGCGCCCTTCGCCCCCGGGATCCCCGAGACGCTCGTCGTGCCACCGAACCCGTAGCCCGCGCCCGTGAGGCTCGTGTGCGAGAGCGCAGTGGCGAGCATCTCTTGCTGGGCCGACCGCGCGGACTTGATCGTGGGCACCGCGATCAGCTGGACCGATCCTGCTGTGACCGGCGCGAGCCCCTTCCATTGCACCGAGTACACGGCGGTCTCTGCCGGTGTCGCGACCGCTGCCGTCTTCACCGCCGCGATGGACACCGCTGTCGCAGGGTCCAGGGCAGAGGTCGTCGGGTGCGCGCGCAGGTGGACGACGGAGCTTGTGACTACCAGCGCCGCGACCTTCCGGAGGTCCGGGCGGTGGACCGGGATCCACAACACGTAGCCCGTGATCCCAAGGCCCACGAGCACGACAGCGGCCACCGCTCGGATGACGAGGTGATGCGGCACGACGGAACGTTACCAATGGTCTGATCAGCATCAACGGTCTGATCAGCCCAGCCTGTCTCCCGGCTGTGCAGCCGCGTCGGGATCGACCAGCAGCACGGCATCTCCGCGATAGGTGCCCAGCGTCAGCACCTCGGAGCGGAACGGGCCGATCTGGCGCGGCGGGAAGTTGACGACCGCGAGCACGAGCCTTCCCACGAGGTCCTCTCTCGCATAGTTCGTGATCTGGGCGGAAGAGCGCTTCTCCCCGATCTCCGGACCGAAGTCGATCCGGAGCTTCCACGCGGGCTTTCGTGCCTCAGGGAAGTCCAGCACCTCCACGATCCGCCCGACCCGCACGTCCACCTTCGCGAAGTCGTCCCACTCGATCATGGAGAGGAGAGCCTAGGAGCCGGCCCAGCGTGCTGACCACGCTCTCCCGTGCGCGGAGCGGCGCGGAGCGACGGGCGCTCTTGCGAGCAAGACCACGCCGGCAACGCGCGCTCACGCAGCGCGCCCGCGCGGCAAGGCGCATCTTCCCGGACGCGCCGGAGCTCGCACGATCGCCGGGGGATCCGGCGCATCGTGACGTACGCCCGGTCGGACCCGGACGTCCTCCTCCTGCCCAACGGCGGGGATCCTCCCCCTGCCCAACGGCGGGGATCCTCCTCCTGCCCAGCGGCGGGGATCCTCCTCCTGCCCAACGGCGGGGGTCCACAATCAGACGGGCACGGCTCCAGAGCCCCGTGATGGGCCGAGGGGCGCGTCGCTCGCTGGCTGACGGATGGTTGACCTGGCCATTCCCAGACCTTCACCGTGCATCTTGGGAGCGGTGGCAAGCTGGTGCGTCCAGCCGCTTCGAAATTCGCTCGTCATGACACCTCGAAATCGGCGATCGCATGATGCTCGCAGGGCTAGGGATGCAGTCGCGTACGCAGCCAAGTGGCTGCGCTGCTCTGGCGGGCGGCAGATCCACCAGGTGGTCGCCGGTGTTCACGCAAGCATGGGAGCCGACTTCACGTTGAGGCGCAAGGCCGCGGCCGTCCATAGGAGGAAAGGGCTCAACGTGATTGGGGAAGGTGCTCTCGGGCATCCCTCGCCCGGGGCCGATGACAAGGGATGATGACGCGGGCATCGGGTTCCCCCCGTCCCGCCGTGGCGCACGTCCTGGATTCGGGATGACCCTGTCGAGCACAAAGGACGTCGACGACGAGGCAGGCGGCACCCAATGCGTGCTCGGCAGCCTTGTCCCCACGCGGATCCGCCAGGGGTGGGATCCGTCCTGAGGAGGCACAATGCTCGCCCGTAGCTCTTCGCCAGCATCTATGAGAGGATGCGGCGAAACTCCGCATGAACGTGTAGAGTTATGGGCTATGGCGACTCCCGCTGCTAGCAAGAGAAGGACCCGCAGGCCGGGCCCGATGTCCGATTCGCACAAGGCGGCATTGGCAAAGGGCCGTGAAGAGGGTCGGATCGTCCGGGCCTACCTCGAGGCGTTGGAGACCACCAAGCCGCGCAGGGGGCGGAAGCGCACGGTCGAGTCGATCCGCAAGAAGCTCGCAGCGATCGAAAAAGAGCTCGTCTCGGCGAGCCCGCTGAACCGGCTCCACCTGGTGCAGGAGCAGCGCGACCTGGAGGCCGAGCTCGCGCACTCGGGGCAGTCCGTGGACGTGGCCGCGCTCGAGAAGGACTTCATCAGGGTGGCAAAGGACTACAGCGCCCGAAAGGGGCTCTCGTACTCGGCGTGGCGCGCGGTCGGCGTCAGCGCGCAGGTGCTCGAGAAGGCGAGCATCCTCCGGACCCGCAACTGAGGCCACCACCCGCTGGAGCCCTCAACGGAGGTCGCGGGACCCGCAACTGAGGCCATCACCCGCTGGAGCCCTCGCTGGAGCCCTCGCTGGAGCCCTCAACGGAGGTCGCGGGACCCGCAACTGAGGCCGTCACCCGCTGGAGCCCTCGCTGGAGCCCTCAACGGAAGTCGCGGGACCCGGGCACCGGCCCGAGCGTGACCGGTTCGAATCGCTCGGCCACGACGTTGACCGCCCCCTGCGCGCGTTCCAGGCGCCCCTTCACGATCAACGCGGGCGAGGTCCTCGCAACGGCACGCCAGCGCGCCCACGCCCCCTTCGAGCACACGACGTTCACCATCCCGGTCTCGTCCTCCAAGTTCAAGAAGACCGCGCCGCGCGCGGTCTCGGGCTGCTGGCGGTGGGTCACCACCCCGGCCACGACCACCTTGGAAGAAGACGAGGAGGAAGAGAGCGAAGGGGCGCTCCCCACTGCCTGTGCGATCGTCGCCACGCCGCGGCGCGTGAGCTCTGGGCGGGCGAGCTCGATGGCGGTGCGCTCCGGGGTCACCCCGATCGACCACAGGTCGTCCCTCACCTCCTCTGCAGCCGAGCGCGGCGGGAGCGCGGGCGCGGCGGCGCCAGTCACGACCCCCGGGAGGCGCCCGGGGGCCGCCTGTGCGGCCGCGCCCGCCGTCCAGACGAGCGCGCGGCGGCCCGACGCGTCGGGGGGCCCGTCAAGGGGCCCGTCGCGGCGCCCGTCAAGGGGCCCGTCGCGGAGCCCGTCGAGCGCGCCCGCCAGGGCGAGCGCCTCGAGCTGCGCCCGGTTCAACCCTCCGCGGCGCACGAGGTCCTCCTGGCTCGCCCAGGGCTGGCCGTCTACGAGGCGACCGGCGGTCTCCTTCCCGACGAAGCGGACGGAGGAGAGCCCCAGACGCAGCGCCGCCGCGCCGACCGGGGCCGCGCCGGCCCGGCCCACGTTCACGTCGGGCCGCAGCACCGAGATCCCGTGGCGCTTGGCATCGGCGAGGAGGCTCTGCGGCGACCAGAACCCCATGGGCTGCGCGTTCAGGAGGCCGGCGGTGAAGGCCGCCGGGTAGTGCAGCTTCATCCACGCAGAGGCGTACACGAGCGAGGCGAAGGACAACGAGTGGCTCTCGGGGAAGCCGAAGTTGGCGAAGGCCGAGAGGCTCTCGTAGACCTTCTGCGCCACGTCGCCGGGCACCCCGCGCGCGGCCATTCCCGCAAAGAGCCGTTCGCGCAGCGCTCCCATCCGCTCGTCGGAACGCTTGTGGCTCATCGCCTGCCGCAGCTCGTCCGCATCGGACGGCGTGAACCCGGCGACGTCGACCGCGATCTGCATGAGCTGCTCCTGGAAGAGCGGGACGCCGAGAGTGCGGCGCAGCGCGGGCTCGAGCAGCGGGTGCAGGTAGGTGACGGGCTCCTCGCCGCGACGCCGCCGGATGTAGGGGTGCACCGCGTGCCCCTGGATCGGGCCGGGCCGGACGAGCGCGATCTCGATCGCGAGGTCGTAGAAGCAGCGCGGCTGTACGCGTGGCAGGGTCCCCATCTGCGCGCGGCTCTCCACCTGGAAGACCCCGACCGTGTCCGCCCGGCACAAGAGGTCGTAGACCTCGTCCTCTCGAGGGAGCGCCGCGAGGTCGACCGCCACGCCGTAGTGCTCCGCGACGAGGTCGACCATGTGGTGGAGGGCCTCCAGCATCCCGAGCCCGAGGAGGTCGAACTTCACGAGGCCCGCGGTCGCGCAGTCGTCCTTGTCCCACTGCAGCACCGTGCGTGCGGGCATACGCGCAGGCTCGACGGGGCAGACGTCGACCACCGGGCGGTCGCAGATCACCATGCCGCCCGAGTGGATGCCGAGATGGCGCGGGAAGTCGAGCACCTCGGCGGCCAGGCGGCGCAACATCACCGGCACGTCCGCGCGCTCGGAGAGCGCGTCGGTGCGGTCGGTCTGCTTGGCCCACCGGTCCACGTCTGCTGCGTCGCACCCCAGCGCCCTGCCCATGTCTCGCAAGGCGGAGCGAGGCCGGTACGTGACGACGTTCGCCACCTGCGCGGCATGGCGTCGGCCGTAGCGCTCGTAGACGTACTGGATGATCTCCTCGCGCCGCGTGGACTCGATGTCGAGATCGATGTCGGGCGGCCCGTCCCGTGCGGGTGACAGGAACCGCTCGAAGAGCAGGCCGAGCGAGACCGCGTCCACGAGGGTGATGCCGAGCACGTAGCAGACCGCCGAGGTCGCCGCCGAGCCACGCCCCTGGCAGTAGACGCCGGTGCGCCGGCACTGCTCCACGATGTCCCAGACGGTGAGGAAGTACCCCGCGTAGCCGAGCGTCGCGATGACCGAGAGCTCGTGATCGAGCCGTTCCCACGCGCCCTCGACGCGCTCGGAGCCGCGCGCGCCGTACCGGCGGATCGCGCCCTCCTCCACGAGATGCCGCAGCCAGCTGTCCTCGTCGTGCCCCGGCGGGACCGGGAAGTCCGGCAGCCTCGGGGCGACCAGGCGAAGGTCGAAGGCGCAGGCGGCGCCGATCTCCGCCGCCTGCTCCACCGCGCCCGGCCAGCGCGCGAAGCGCCGCTCCTGCTCCCCGCCCGTGCGCAGGCACGCCGCCGCCGAGGCCGGGAGCCAGCCGCACAGCTCCTCGAGCCGGCGGCGCGACCGCACGGCCGCGAGCGCCGTGGCGAGCGGGAACCTGGCCGGCGACGCGTAATGGACGTCGTTGGTGGCGACGAGCGCGCAGCCGGCGTGGACTGCGAGCTGCGCGAGCGCGTCGTTGCGCGTGGAATCGAGCGGGTCCCCGTGGTCCCACAGCTCGACCGCGACGTTGTCCCTCCCGAACGCGGCCACGAGCTCGTCGAGGCGGCGGCGTGCCGCGCGCGGCCCCTCCTCGGTCAACGCGGCGGCCACCGGCCCCTTCCTGCACCCCGTGAGGACCTGCCAGTGCCCCTCGTGCGCGCCGGCGAGCGCCGCGAGCGTGAGCGCGGGGCGCCCCTTCCCGCCGCCGAGCTCGGCGCCGGCGAGCCCGGAGTCGGCGATGGTGCGGCTGAGGCGCGCGTAGCCCTGCGGGTCGCGGGCGAGCACCACCAGGTGGCGGCCCCCGGGGTCGGGCTCACCGACGCGGTCGGGGGCAGGGGCGTGGTCAGAGGCGGGGCCGTAGGTGAGCTCCGCCCCGAAGACCGTGGGCAGGCCGGCGCGTCGCGCCGCCTCGCTGAAGCGCACGACGCCGTAGAGCCCGTTGTGGTCGGTGAGCGCGAGCGCGCAGAGCCCCAGGGCGGCGCCGGCGGCGGCGAGCTCCTCGGGATGGGAGGCGCCGTCGAGGAACGAGAAGTTCGAATGGCAGTGCAGCTCTGCGTAGGGCGTCGTCGGCCGCATGGACTTCTGTTCCCGATCTCGCTTTCCCGGTCCCGGTCTCCCGATCAGTCGTAGACGGCTTCGACCCGCCAGCGGCCCCGCTCGGTCACGAGGAGCCACGCCGTGCCGTCAACCGTGAGGACCTGCAGTCGCGCCACGCGCCGGCGGGCCCTCGACCACCACCGCTCCTCCACCGGCCACGGCGCGCTCCACGCGGTGGCGGGCGTCCACGGGCCGCCGGCGACCGAGAGCCGCACCGGTTCTCCCGTGAGCAACCCCCTGGCGGTGACCCCGACAGGCGCTCCGGCGGCGTCGGTCACCTCGACCGGATGCTCTCCCGCCGTCACCCGTGCAGGGGCTGGCGGTGGGAGCCGCCCCGGCCAGGGCGGATCGGGAGGGACCTTCCGGCGCGCTGTCCTCGGCTCGCGCGACGCGGCCGCGGGGCTCCAGGGCACGAGCCGGCAGCGGTCCGCCGGCCCGCGGCCGCCCTCGAGCACGGGCACCGTGACCGCCTCCACGCCCAGCCGCCGCTGGAGCGCGGTCAGCACCTCGCCGGCGCGCTCGTCGGCAGCGCTCGCCCCTCCCCAGAACCCCGGCTGCCGGTCCTGCAGCGCCAGCGCGCGCCCGAGGACCGCGACGAGCCGGGCGCCCATGCCCGCGACCCGGTAGCCGGGCAGCTCGCTCTCGAGGCCACGTGCGACCCGGTGACCTCGGGCTCCTGAGGCGCCGAAACGAGCGAGCACGTCGGCCGCGGGGACGGCGGCGAAGCGCCCGAGCGTCGACAGCCCCAGCCGGACGAGCACGTCGGAGAGCTCGGGGTCGCCGAGCACGCCGACGGGCCAGGGAGCCAGGAACTCTACGGTCCCCCCCGCCGGCACCACCGAGCCCGCCCTCGCCGCCAGCGCTGCGGCGAACACCCCCTCGGCCACGCCGAGCCGGACCTCGCCGGCTTCCCCGGGCACCCCGCGCGTCGGGCCGCGCGTCGGGCCGGCCGCCCCGGCTTCCCCAGCCGCCCCGCGCGTCGGGCCGGCCGCCCCGGAGGCCGCCCCGGAGGCCGCCCCGGGCACCCCGCGCGTCGGGCCGGCCGCCCCGGAGGCCGCCCCGACAAGGCTGGCGTCGAGCGCCGCCGCCACCGTCTCCGCCACCTGGGCCAGCACGGCCTCTTCGGTGCCGAAGTAACGCGTCGGCCCCTTGATCGGCAGCGTGCACACCCCCGGGCGGACCGCGTCAACCCAGGGGCACACCGACGACAGCGCCTCGACCACCCGGCCGAACCTGCGGAGGCGCTCGTCCCCGCTGGCCCCGCTGGCCCCACTGGCCCCATCGGGCACCTCGAGCCCCGGGCACTCGACGAGGAGAAGGCGGGGCAAGCCGGCGTCGGGGCGGGCGGTCACGCGGCAGCCACCTTCCCGGTCGCGGCAGGCAGCCAGAGCTCCTGGCGGACCGGCCGGACCGCCGAGCCGCGTCCGCAGGCCACCACGGTGACGCGTCGCGACTGGAGGCGCCCGGCCCCCTCGGCAAGCCCGTACCACCGCGCGGCCTCCACTGCGAGCTCGAGCTCAGCGGGGAAGACGGGCCGATCCTCGACCACGAGGACCACCGCGCCCCGGTCGCGGACCCGGGCGGCCAGAGCCTGGGCCGCGGCGTGCTTCACATGGCGCGGCGGCGCCAGGACCACGAGGTCGACGCCGTCGAGGAGGACCCCGGTCGCGACGGCCCATTCGGCGGGCGCCGCGCGCACGACCACCAGGCGTTCGAGGTCCAACCCGTAGCCGGCGGCGGCGAGGACGCCCAGCTCGTCCAGCCCTACCGTCCCGCACCACGACCCCGCGGCGGACGGGCCTGCCGCCACGGCCATGGCCAGGCTCGACGCGCCGCTCCCGGTGCACCGGACGACAGTCCCCCGCCGCAGGCCGCCGTCGGGCAGCAAGGCGGCGATCGGGGGGAGCGCCGGGAGGAGGCGCGTCCTGCTCGCGGCGGTGGGCCGCACCCGTTGGGCGAGCGCCCCGATCCGCGATGTGGCGAACATATGTTCGCCACCATACCCCTGCGTCGAGGGCGGTCGGCAATTGGATTCACGTCGGATTCGCGTCGGATTCGCGTCATCGGGCCGCTTGCCTCGTGATGGCGCGCCGGCTTCGTCGTCCTCGCCCGGACCGTCGTCGGAGGCGCTGCTCCCGACGATTCGCTCGGCGCTGACCGGCACATGCAGGCTTCTGTAATCTTTACCTATGTCCTTGGATAATTCAGTCAGCCTGCTCGGGGTCGGAACTGCCCAGCGGGAAAGCGGGCGGCCCGACGGGCGGTCGCCGCTCATCTTCCGGCTCGATCCTTCGTCAGGCGTGCCGAGCTACGCCCAGCTCGTCCAGCAGGTCGAACACGCGCTCCGCCTCGGGTACCTGCGGCCCGAGGACCAGCTCCCAAAGGTGCGCGAGGTCGTGAGCCAGCTTGCGGTCAACCCCAACACGGTGCTCAAGGCGTACAAGGAGCTCGAGGACAAAGGGCTGGTCGTCGGTCGCCCCGGGCAGGGGACCTTCGTCGTCGGGACCCTCGAGCAGGTCGACCTGGCAACGCTGCGCGCGGTCCGGCGGTCACTCCTCAGCTGGCTCGCCCGGGCGTCGTCAGCAGGTCTCGACGAAGACGGCATCGTGGCGCTCTTCACCACGGCGCTCCGAGACTTTCTCGACGGTGGCTCCGAAGAACGGCCGGAAGGAGCAGACCGGCGCCGGCCCGCGCGCGGTCGGGGCGAAGTGACGGCATGAACGTCATCGAGTGCGCCGACCGCGTCGCTGTTCCGGGCGATGCGGCGTCGGGATCCGCGGCCGCCCTTCGTGGCATTGGCTTTGTCGCGCAGGATGCACCGCTTTGCAAAGACCTTTTCGTCCACGACATGCTCCACCTGACGCGGAACCTGAATGGGCACCGGGACGAGCGCCGCTCCACGGCGCGACTCGACGACCTCAGGATTCCCAGACAAAAGAAGGTCGGTCAGCTCCCAGGTGGTCAACAGGCGCAGCTTGCGCTCGTCGCCCTGTGCACATGGGCCGGTCTCTTCTTCTTGACGATCGGAGTCCTGCGCCCGCACTACGTCGCGCCGTACGTGGGAAGGGCGAACGCCATCACCGTCAAGTGGTGGATCGTCGGGCACAGCCACGCGGGAGCCTGGGTCCTGTACCAGCCCGAGAGCCGGTTCTGGCTGCTCCAGTTCATCGAGGGAGGGTGGCCGCTCGTGCTCGCCGTGCTCCTGCTTGGGGGGAGCGTGTGGTACGTGCGGCGGCGAGTGACGTGAGTCCTGCGGCGGCGAGTGGCGTGAGTCCTGCGGCGGCGAGTGACGTGAGTCCTGCGGCGGCGAGTGACGTGAGTCCTGCGGACGTCCTGCCCTCGGCACTCCCGCGATTGCGGATCGTTGCCAGACCCTTGAATGCGGGGTTTCGCCGCGACGCGCAGACCAGGGGTGCCGCGCGGTCGAGGTCCGTCCCACGACGCGGGTGCCGTCCCGTGTCGGCTGTCGAGCCTTCTGCATCCACCCGGGGGCGATCTCCGATAGGTGCACCACGTGGTTGCATTGCCTTCTCATGTCGACGCCGACGCCCTCCACTACGGAAAGGACCTGCACATGTCGGTGATCCGGATCTCTAGGCCGAAGCGAGCCTGGTCGGTGTCGCCCGCGACCGTGCTCCCTACCGGTCTGCTACTTCGCCTCATCAGGCCTCACTGGAACTACACGGTGGTTCTTGACGGCCACCCGGTGGGCAAGATCGGAAACGAGCAGGCGAAGGTCTTCAACGTGGATCCAGGGGAACACCGCCTGCGTATGCGATTCGTCCTGCTGCGCAGGTCCGAGGAAATGCGAATTTCCCTGAAGGGGGACGAGGAGCGGATGTTCGTCTGCGGCTCCAACGGGATCGGCTGGCCCACCCTCCGCGAGGCGTCGCCCGAAGAAGCCGCCGAGGTACGGGGAACATCCATCGGCGAGCCGCCAAAGCCTGGGGATCCCCCTCCACCCAACTAGCGCAGAGCGCCGGAAATCTGCCCAGGCCTGCCGCGAGCCCCGCAGGAAGCCCGAGACGACTGGCATCGCTCGTCTTCTCGCCATCCTCACCCTATCCTCGCGGCCCGTGAGCCGGACCGCGACGGTTCTCGCCCCGCGGAGCGTGGCACCGCCTACGGTGCGGGGACCCGGGCTCCGCGGCGCACGCACGGGCTACGCGCCACGGCCCGGCCGGGCACGCCGGGCATGGCCCTACCTCTCGGCGTTCGCCGTCTACCTGGCGATCTCGATCGCCGTCTGGTGGCAGCTCCTCGCGCACGGCTTCGGCGCCGCGCTCCCGGCTGGCTCGGCCGACCCGGCCCAGGAGGTGTGGCTCCTCGCGTGGGTGCCCCACGCGCTCGGCGCCGGCCTGGACCCCTTCTTCAGCCACGCCGTCTTCGCGCCGTCGGGCGTGAACCTGCTCGACAACACGTCCATGGACCTCCTCGGCCTCCTGCTCGCACCGGTGACGGTGACGGCGGGCCCAGTCGCCGCTTTCGACGTGGCGGTGCTGCTCGCGCCCGCGCTGAGCGCGCTCGGCGCCTTCGCTCTGTGCCGGCGCCACGTGACGTGGCTCCCTGCAGCGTTCGCCGGGGGGCTCTGCTACGGGTTCGGCCCGTTCCTCACCGGTGACCTGCGCTACGGCCACCTCGATCTCACGTGGCTGGTCCTGCCGCCGTTGATCTTCTGGTGCCTCGACGCCCTCCTCGTACGCGGCACCCGCCGCCCGATCCTCACGGGCGCCGTGCTGGGAGCCCTCGTCGTCGCGCAATTCTTCGTCTCGACCGAGATGCTCGCGATCACCGCGTTGACGGCCGCGCTCTCGGCGATCGTCATGTCGCTCGGGTGGCCCAGGTCGGTGGTGCCGAGCCTCGTCGCAGCACGGCGGGGGCTCCTGATCGCGGCGGTGATCGTCGTCGTCGCGCTCGCGTACCCCTTCTGGTACGTCGTCGCGGGACCGCGCCACTTCGTCGGGCCGGTGTGGCACCACGTCGGCGAGATCGCCGCCTCGCTCGCCGCCACGGTGGAGCCGCACGCCGAGCTCGCCGGCGTCGCGTTCGTCTCCGGCTCCAACGGCAGCTACCTCGGGCCCGCGCTCCTCGCCGTGCTGGTCGTCGGCGCGGCAGCCCTCTGGCGCTCCCCCGTCCTGCGAGTCGCGCTCCTCGCGGCGCTCGCGGCGTACGTCGCGTCGCTCGGCTACGAGCTGCACGTCGGGCATCATGCGCTCGACGTCGCCCTCCCGGCTGCGGCGCTCGGCCACGTGCCGCTCCTCGACTCGATCGTGCCGGAGCGGTTCGCTGCGATGGTCGACCTCTTCTGCGGGCTCGCGCTCGCGGTGATCGTCGACCACCTTCGGCGCTGGGACCGACCGCGCGCGCGCGGCGGGAAGGTGGCCACGGGCCACACCCCCGCGGGTCCGAGCGGCCCGCCCCGTACGACGTCCGCGACGCCGGCGGCCCCGCTGCTCGTCGCCCTCTCGCTCGCCGTCTGCGCGTTCGCGCTCGTCCCGCTCGCCGCGCTGCCCCGTTGGCCCTACGCGTTGAGCGCGATCCGCCGCCCGGCGGCGTTCGCGCACCCGACGTCTGCGGGCGGCGTCCGCGGCAGCCGAGAAGCCGCGCCGGTGCTCGCGATCTACCCCGCCACGCCCGCGTCGGCAGCAGACGAGATGGTCTGGCAGGCGGAGGACGGCTTCTCCTTCACGCTCGCCGACGGCTACGCGATCGTGCCGGGGGGCGGCTCGCACGCGGACGTATCCCCGCCGCTCGACGCGCTGTGGCTCGTCTTCGCCGCCGGGAGCCTCCACGAGCTGCGCCTCCCGCTCACCCGCTCCTCGCGCGCCGCCGTGCTCGGGGACCTGCGCGCCCTCGGAGCCGACGACGTCGTCGTGCTCGGGGGAGCCGCGGGCTCTCAGGCGGTGCGGCGAGCGCTGCGCGAGGTGCTCGGGCCGCCGGCCAGCGAGCACGGGGGGGTGGCCCGATGGCGGGTCGTGGGCTCCCGGCGATAACCATCACCGGCACGGCTCGCGTCGCGCAAGCCTTCGAGCGCCTCGGGCTGCTCGTGACCGCGGTCGACCTCGCGCGCCACGCCGGGGTCTTCGCCCGCTGCGACGTGGAGACGGACGGCGACGCACTGGCTGAGCGCAGATGGCCTTCGTGAACAGCCGCGGGTAGCCGGCCGTCGCCGGGTTGGCGGCGGTGCGGGGTGCCGTCGCCGGGTTGGCGGCGGTGCGGGGTGCCGTCGCCGGGTTGGCGCAGGCCCACCCCGCGCTGCGCTCCTCGGCGCATCTTCGGGCGCGCGCGTCGGGACGTCCTCGCGAGGTCGCCAGGCGTCGGAGCACCGCCGCACGGATAACGTGCAGTCCGTGGACCGTCTCGGCATCACCGTGCCCTTCCCGGACGTCCCGCTCGCAGAGCATCGCAGCTGGTTCGCCGCCTCGGCAGCGGCCGGGTACACCGACGCGTGGTCCGCCGAGGTGGCCGGCACCGACGGCTTCACGCCGCTCGCCCTCGCCGCGGCCTGGGAACCGGGTCTGCGGCTGGGCGTCGCGATCGTCCCGGCGTTCACCCGCGGCCCCGCCCTCCTCGCCCAGAGCGTCGCCGCGATGGCGGAGGCAGCGCCGGGTCGGTTCGCCTTCGGCCTCGGGACCTCCTCCGAGGTGATCGTCGAGAAGTGGAACGGCATCCCCTTCGACCGACCGTACGCCCGGGTGCGCGACACGCTCGCGTTCCTGCGCCTCGCGCTCGCCGGGGAGAGGGTCACCTGCGACCTCGAGACGTTCTCGGTGCGGGAATTCCGCCTTTCGCGCCCCCTCCCGGCTCCTCCGCCGCTCTACCTCGCGGCGCTCCGTCCCGGCATGCTCCGGCTCGCCGGCGGCGAAGCGGACGGGGTGATCCTCAACTGGCTGTCCGCAGACGACGTCGCGACGTCGCTCGCGGAGGTGCGCGCCGGCGCCCGCGCACGGCCTCCGGGCGGCGCCTTCGAGGTCGTGACGAGGATCTTCGTCGTGCCCGAGCCAGATGCCGCCGTCGCAAGGTCGCTCGCCCGCCGGATGATCGCCAGCTACCTCACGGTCCCGGCGTACGCCGCCTTCCACCGCTGGCTCGGGCGCGCCCCGATGCTCCAGGGCATGTGGGACGCCTGGGAAGCCGGGGACCGCAAGGCCGCGCTCGGGGCGATCCCCGACGAGGTCGTCGACGCGCTCGTGGTCCACGGCGATCCCGAGGACTGCCGCGCGCACGTCGCGCGCTACGTCGAGCGGGGGGTCACGGTGCCGGTGCTGATGGTGGTGACGGCGCAGCGCGACCTGCGCGAGGCGGTTCTCGCGCTCGGCGCGTGACCATGGACTTCCGCTCCGTCCCGGTCGCCGAGCTCGCCCGTCGCGTCCGCGGCAAGGAAGTCTCAGCCCGCGAGGTCGTGACGGCATCGCTCGAGCGCATCGACGCGCTCAATCCCGACCTCCTGGCGTTCGTGGCCGTGGACGCGCAGCGGGCGCTCGAACAGGCGGGAGCGGTGGACCAGATCGTCGCGGCCGGGGGGGACCCCGGACCTCTCGCGGGCGTGCCGATCGGGGTGAAGGACAGCGAAGACGCCGCCGGCTACCCCACGACCTTCGGATCGGAGCTGCTCGCCGGCGGGCCGCCGGCCGTCCACGACTCGGTCCTGGTCGCCCGCCTTCGGGCTGCGGGCGCGGTCGTGGTCGGCAAGACCAACCTTCCTGAGTTCGCGTGGACCGCGCACACCTCGAACTCGCTCTTCGGCACCACGCGCAACCCCTGGGCGCGCGACCACAGCGCGGGGGGCTCCTCGGGCGGATCGGCTGCCGCGGTCGCCGCGGGGATGGTCCCGCTCGCCACCGGCAGCGACGGCGGCGGATCGATCCGGATCCCCTCTGCGTGCTGCGCGTTGTCGGGGTTCAAGCCGTCGCACGACCGGGTCCCCGCCGGCGGAGCCCGTGCGGCCGGTTGGCTGGGGCTCTCGTCGAAAGGGGTGCTCGGCCGCACGGTCGAGGACGCGGTCGTCGCCCTGGACGCCGTGGTCGGCCCCGAGCCGACCGACCTGCAGTCCCTGCCCCTCCCCGAGGCCAGCTGGCGCGGTGCGCTCGTCGAGCCGCGCGTGCCGGCGCGCGTCGCCTGGTCGCCCGCGCTGGGCTACACCGAGGTGGACCGTTCGGTCATGGCGGTGGCCGAGCGGGTGCTCGGCACGCTCGACGCGCTCGGCGCCGACGTGGTCGAGGTGGGCACGGTCTTCGACGAGGACCCGCTGGACGACTGGCTCACCATCGTGAGCACCTGCCTGTTGCGGACACTGGAGCCGTACGAAGCGCGCTGGGCGTCGGTGACACCCGTGCTCGTGTCCACGGCCGAGCGCGCGCGCACGCTTTCGGCCTCGAGGCTCGTGCGCGCGCTCGATCGCTGCCACGAGATGAACCTCCGCCTGGTCGAGCTCTTCAGGGACGTCCGGCTCCTCGTGACCCCGACGACGGCGGGCGCGCCGCCACCCAACTCCCTCGGCGGGAAGGGCGTCGTGAACGGCGTCGTGGACCCGAACTGGGTGCGGCTCACCTACCCGTTCAACATGACGCGCTCGCCCGCCGCCACGGTGTGCGCGGGGTTGACCGTCGACCACCTTCCGGTCGGCGTGCAGCTGATCGGCCCCCAGCACGCGGACCTCGTGGTGCTGCGGTCCGCCGCGGCGCTCGAGCAGGCGATCGGCTTCCAGGCGATCGCTTCGGTCTAGCCCGTCCCAGCCCGTCCAGGGACACCCCGAGAGCGAGCCGCCGTGCCGGAGATGCCGCAGATGCAGGCGTTGGCCGAACGGCTCGATGCCGCGCTCGGGGGGGCGGTGCTCGAGCGAGCCGACCTTCTCGGGTTCGCGAGCCTGAAGACGGCCGAGCCCGCGCCGGGCGTGCTCGTCGGGCGGCGGATCGAGCGGGTGACCAGGCGCGGGAAGTACGCGCTCTTGTGCTTCGAGGGCGGGCACCGCATCGCGCTGCATCTCTCCCAGGCAGGGCGGGTCGATCTCGAGGCGCCGCCCAAGGCGACGCGCCCGCGCGGGGCGCTCGTACGCTTGACGTTCTCGGATCCCCCGGCCGCGATCCTCGTCCGCGAGCACGGTACGCAGCGCAAGGCGGGATGGTGGGTGCTCGGCCCGGACGACCAGGGCCCGCTCGCGACCCTCGGGCCGGAAGCCGACAGCGAGGCGTTCGCCGAGCTGGTCCGTCACGACCAGAGCCCGCGGCGCCTGTACACGTGGCTGCGCGACCAGCAGGTGGTCGCTGGGATCGGGCGGGGATGCACCGACGACGCGCTCCACCGGGCGCAGCTCTCGCCGTTCGCCGCCGTCGGCTCTCTCGACTCCGATGCCAGGGAGCGGCTGCTCGCCGCGATCGGGCACGTGCTCGCCGAAGGGCTCGAGGCCGAACGCGGGCGCAAGGGCGGGCTGTCCGAAGGGCGGCTCGGTGCGCACTTCCGCATCCACGGGCGGGCGGGCGATCACTGCCCGCGTTGCGGCGCGACGATCCGCCGCGTCTCGTTCGAGTCCTACGAGGTCGCCTACTGCACGTGCCAGACGGGCGGGACCGTGCTCGCCGACCGGAGGCTTTCGCGCCTGTTGCGCTGACGGGCCACGGGCGCGCCGTTCGACCGTCGTGGACCGCTCACCCCTCCCGCACGGGTCCGGGCGAGCCGAGCGGCGCCGTGGCGGGCCGAGCGACGGGCCGCCCGAGAGACAGCCTCGCCCAGCGGCCCCGGTCCGCAATGAACCTCGCAGACATCACCGAGTACGTCACGGCCGCGATCCCCAACACCACCATCGCGTCGGTCAGCGCGTGGAAGCGGCCGAACGCGTGGACGATGCCCAGGACCGACGACGCCCCCACCAGCGTCTCCGCGATGGAGAGCCACACGAGCACGCGCCGGAGCGAGCCCGTGGCGACCGGCGCGAGCGCCACGAGCCCCCACGTGAGGTACCACGCCCACAGGACCGGGCCCAAGAGCGCGAGCAGGAGGAGGGCGAGGCCGAGCGCGCGCAGCTCGCCGATGCGCGGCGACTGCCAGAGCAGCCAGGTCCCGACGACGACCGCGACGACGAGCCCCGTGGCGGCCGTGACCGTCCGCAGCGAGGACAGGTGGACCGGGACGCCGACGAGATGCAGCATCCCCGCGAGCACGTGAGCGGCGGCGTCCACCGGGGTCACGCCGGTGGAGACCTTGTCCTCCGCCGTGATGGTGAGCACCCAGCCCCAGCCGACGCCCGAGACTGCCGAGAGCGCGGCCAGCACGGCCGCACCGATGGCGCCCGCGCCGAGCGTCCGGGCGATCCGTTCGCGGGTGCGTGCACGACTCCCCGCCCAGTTCCACCCGATGAGCACGATGCCCAGCGCTGCAGGCGCCTTGACCCCGGTGGCGAGGGCGCAGAGGACGATCCCGGAGACGGGGCCCCAGCGTTTCCACGCCGCCAGGCCGGCGACGAGGAGCCCGACCATGAGCCCGTCGTTGTGCGCGCCGCCGATGAGCGTCGAGAGCACGATCGGGCTGCCCGCGCCGAGCACCACGGCTGCGGCAGGGTCGCGGCCCACGCTGCGCGCGAGGGTCGGCAGCCCGGCGGCGATGAGCGCGACGCCGACGACCGAGAGCAGCCGCAGCAAGACGAGGTCGGGGAGCACCTGGTGGCCCGAGAGCTGCGTGACGAGCCCGTCGAGCGAGAGGAACGTCGGGCCGTACGGCGAGGGGGTGTGGGCCCAGAGAGGGTCGGCGAGCAGGTTGAACCGGGTCGCGCCGAGCACTCCCGGTCCGTAGAGGTAGGGGTTGATGTGGAACGAGACCATCGCCCCCTGGCCGGCGTAGCTGTAGACGTCCCTGCTGAAGAGCGGCGGGGCGACCGCGAAGGGGACGACCCACGCGACGAGCACACGCACGACCGACCGCACCGGGACGCCGGGATTGCGCCAGAGGGCCCGCAGCAGGCGCCACCAGAGCGCGCTCAGCGCCGCCAATCCCCCGTACACGCCGAGGATGCTCAGCGCGGGAGCCCGCTTCGAGCCCGTCCCGAGGAACGCGAGCGGCCCGCCGGGCGTCCCGAAGAACCATGCGCCGGGCAGGTGCGAGACGAAGCTCGGGCCGCCCGCGATCGCGCCTGCGACGACGGCCGCGCCCGCGATCGCGCCGGCGACGCCCAGGCGACGCAGGGATGGCATCTCGGCGTCTTGACGGCTGAGCCCGGCCGCGACGCGACGCCTCAATGCTGCAAGCATGGCGGCCCATTTTTGCCGAATGCAGAGGCTCCATGCCAGCAACGACCTCGCCCCGTGCTCCCCGGGCGAAGGCCGCGGGCTGGGGCCGGAGGAGCCTTTGCGGCGCCCGTCCGCCACCGGGGCCGGCCGCGACCGCCGGCCGAGCGCGCGGGCTGGGCCGAGCGCGCGGGCTGGGCCGAGCGCGCGGGCTGGGCCGAGCGCGCGGGCTGGGCCGAGCGCGGCGGCCATCGATCTCGGACGGCTCACCGCTCGTGCGCGCTGGCCGGACGAAGGGACGCGGCCGGCGCGGCGGATCGGCAGCGCGCCAGCGGCCCGCTCGAGCGCGCTCCACGCGAGAATGACGGCGTGGACAAGATCGGGATCGTGGACACGATGTTCGCCCGCTTCGACATGGGCGCGGAGGCCGTCAGCGAGCTGCGGGAGTGCCCCGGGTACGGCGAGCGGTTCGAGATCGTGCGCCGGACGGTACCCGGCTTCAAGGACCTCGCGGTCGCGGCGAAACAGCTGATCGAGATCGAGGGCTGCCGGATCGTGGTGGCCCTCGGGATGCCCGGCAAGGCGCCGATCGACAAGGCTTGCGCCCACGAGGCGTCGACGGGGATCATGCTGGCGCAGCTCATGACGAGCACCCCGATCCTGGAGGTCTTCGTCCACGAGGACGAAGAAGAGGACCCCGCGGACCTCGTCGCGGTGTTCGAGGAACGGTCCCGCAAGCACGCGAGGAACGCCTACTGGATGCTCTACGAGCCCGAACAGCTCGCGCGCCGCGCGGGAAAAGGCGTGCGCCAGGGGTACGCGGACGCCGGGCCGATCACAGGGCGGGCGTAGAGGGCCGAGCCCGAGGGGCGCAGGCCGTCGAGCCCGGGGCGCAGGCCGTCGAGCCCGAGGGGCGCAGGCCGCCGAGCCCGGGGGGCAGGCCGTCAGAGGTCGACCACGTGGTGCGCGAAGGTCACGGCCCACGCCACAGCGACCAGCGCCGCCGGCAGCCACAGGCGATGGCGTGAGCCGATGAGGACGATGGTGGACAGGAGGTAGACGTCCTCGAAGCCGCGGAATGTGGCATGCCCGTACCACACGCCCCGCGCGAGCGAGACCGCGACGAGCGACGCGACAACCCACGCCGTCTTCTCCCACGACGGCACTCTGGAGCGCGGCAGCGACCATGCCGCGAAGAGGGTCACGATCCCGAGCACGGTGAGCTCGGCGAGCCACAGGAGCGACGAAGCCGAGGTGATGTGGGTGAGGAAGTGAACGACTGCACCGACCATGTTCACGGCCGGTACGCCGAGGTTGTCCCCCGTGTCGGAGCGCATGGGCAGGGCACCGGTCATCGCGAGCCCGGTGACCTGCCACCCGGCGAACGCAAGCCCTGGCATCACCCAAGCCAGGTCCTGCACCCCGGGGCGGCGGGTGCGGCGGAGGATCTGGACCAGCGCGACCACCCCGACGGCGATGACGACGTCGAGGGTCGTCTCCAGCGTGAGCACCGCACACGAGAGGACGAGACCTGCGAGCACCGGGCGTGCCCTGCGGAGCGCGACGAGCCCCCCGACCAGGAAGCAGCTTGCGAGCACCGGGCGTGCCCTGCGGAGCGCGACGAGCCCCCCGACCAGGAAGCAGCTTGCGAGCACCTCGGGCAGATCCCGCCCGATGCTGAAGAGGAAGCCCCAGTACCCCGCGACGAGGAGCCCCCAGCCGGCATGGCGGCCCGCGTCGTGCGCGATCAGCGCGCCGAGCCAGGCGAGGGCCACGAGCGCGGCGAGGTTGACCGCCACCAGGGCCTCGGGCACCACCTGGTGCTGCCCCCCTGACGCGAGCCAGGCGAGCGCCGACATGCCGATGCGCTGAAACCGGAACCCCGCGTCGACGGTGATGCCGAACGCCGTCTTGGCGAGGTCCACGGGATCGAGCGCGAGCCGGTAGTAGAACTGCCCGTCGTAGCCCGAGCCTGGGAAGACGTAGAGCCCCTTCGGCGCGCTGGTTGCGTTCACGAAGTCACGCCCGGCCATCACGAACCGGCTGATGTCGCCCTTCGTCGCGACGAGGAGCCGCACGAGGACGAAGAGCGTCCCGGCGACGGCGGCGGCCGCAGCGGTCGCGAGAGGCCGGTCGGTCCGGTCCGCCAGGCTGCCGGCAGGGTGAACACGGGGGCTCTGGAGCGCGGGAGCCTGTTGCCGGGAGAGCACCACGAGTGCCGGGCAGCCTACCAAGCGCGGCGCGCCGTTCCCGCCTACCTTCCGGCTCCCGGAAGGGACATAGGCTCGACGCAAGATGGTGACTCCGAAGGGAACCAGCTGGAATTACGCGGACGTCTGGGAGACGATCGCCGACACCCAGCCCGCCGCGCCCGCGTTGGTCCAAGGCGAGCGGCGACTCAGCTGGGAGGAGATGGACCACCGCGCGGACGGCGTCGGGAGATTCCTTCTCGACCAGGGAATCGAGCGCCAGGACAAAGTCGCCCTCTACCTCTACAACTGCCCCGAGTACCTGGAAGCCCTCTTCGGCATCGTGAAGGTCGCCGCCGTGCCAGTGAACACCAACTACCGGTACGTGGACGACGAGCTCGTCTACCTCTGGAGCAACGCAGATGCCGTGGCCGTGGTCTTCCACGGCACGTTCGCCGGGCGCATCGAGCGCATCCGAGAGCGGCTCCCGACCGTGCGCACCTGGCTGTGGGTCGACGACGGCACCGCTGCGTGCCCGTCGTGGGCGAGTCGCTACGAAGACGCGGCCAAGTCGGCGGCGGGCCGGGTCCGGGCTCCGTGGGGGCGCAGCGGAGACGACCTCGTCATCCTCTACACCGGCGGCACGACGGGGATGCCCAAGGGTGTCATGTGGCGCCAGGACGACCTGTTCGCGCGCGCCAACGCGTCGGGGTTCCGTCGCTACGACGAGGCGAGAGGGCTCTCAGGGATCGCCGCGACACTCGAAGCGAACGGTCCTGGCATGTCCGTGCTCCCCGCCTGCCCGCTCATGCACGGCACTGGCGGGTTCATCACGATGGAGTGCCTGAGCGAGGGCGGCAAGGTGGCGCTCTTGGAGAAGCGCCACTTGGACCCGGCGGAGCTCTTCGACACGGTGGAGCGCGAGCAGGTCAACGGCATCGTGATCGTCGGGGACCCGTTCGCGCGCCCGCTGCTGGCGGCGCTCGACGCGGAGCCGGGCCGCTGGGACCTCTCCTCGCTCGTCGGCATCCTGTCGTCGGGCGCGATGTGGAGCGAAGAGGTGAAAGAGGGCCTGCTGCGCCACCGCCCGGCGATGGTGCTCTTCGATTTCTTCTCCTCGACCGAGGCCGTCGGCATCGGCGCGTCGCTTTCGTCAGGGTCCTCCGCGTCGAGGACTGCCGACTTCGTGCTCGGGCCCGACGTCAAGGTGCTCGGCCCGGACGGCCGACCCGCCGAGCGCGGCGCTGAGACCGTGGGCATGCTCGCCCTCGCAGGACGCAACCCGATCGGCTACTACAAGGACGAGGAGAAGACCGCCTCCACCTTCGTCGTGCTGGACGGAGTCCGCTACTCGGTGCCGGGCGACTTCGCGCAGGTGCTCCCGGACGGCTCGGTCCACGTCCTCGGACGGGGCGCGAGCTCCATCAACACGGGAGGCGAGAAGGTCTTCCCCGAAGAGGTGGAGGAAGCGCTGAAGACGCACCCCGCCGTACGGGATGCTGCCGTCGTGGGCGTGCCCGACGCCCGCCTGGGGGAGATGGTCGTCGCAGCCGTCGAGCCGGAGGGCGAGGCGGTGCCCACCGAGGAGGAGCTGATCGAGCACGTGAAGTCGCGGCTCGCCGGCTTCAAGGCGCCGCGCAGGGTGCGCGTGGTCCGCTCCGTCGGCCGTTCGCCGAGCGGGAAGCTCGACTACCGGCGCCACCGCGAAGAGGCGGCGCAATGGCTGTCGAGCTCGGAGCCGGCACCTCCCGACAGTCCTTGACCGCCGCGTCGCGTCTCGGGCGCGGGCGGCGCGCGCCGAGCGGCGAAGCGGTAGACCGGAGGTGTGACCACTGCACCCGGGGATCCCGGCTCCAAGCCCTCCGCCGCCGAGTGGGTTCGCCGCTTCGCCGAGGCGCTCGGCGCGACTCCTCCGACCGACGACGAGGTAGAGGACCTTCTGGCCATCGCCGGCGTGGCCGCGCACGCGTCGGAGCGCACCGCGGCTCCGCTGTCCACCTGGCTCGCAGGGCGGGCAGGAGCGCCGCCCAGGGAGGCGAGAGCTGCGGCCGAACGGCTCGCGGCGACGCTCGGCCCCGGGCAATGAGCCGGCGCCCGGGCAATGAGCCGGCGCCCGGGCGAGGGGCCGGGCCTCCGGGCGAGGGGCCGGGCCTCCGGGCGAGGGGCCGGGCCTCCGGGCGAGGGGCCGGGCCTCCGGTGGCTGCGGCTCTGGCGCGGCCGCCGATAGGGCCGCTGGTACGGTCAGCGCCGTGAGGCTCCGTCTCCCGTGACGGGCGCGCCGGACACGACCCGCCGGGCCGCGCCGGTCGAGCAGGTCATGGTGACCGCGCTGTCCGCAACCGGCCGTGTCGAGCGACCCGACCTCGTCGTCGGCGAAGAGCCGCTCGAGATCCGGATCGGCGGACCTGTCGGGCCCGGAGAGCCGGTCGCCGTCACCATGCGCACGCCGGGTCAGGATTTCGAGCTCGCAGTCGGCTTCCTCCTCTGCGAAGGCCTGCTCGCAGCCCAGTCGGACCTCCGCGCCGTCAGGTATTGCGGCCTGCCGGAGGGCGATCCTCAAGCGTTCAACGTCGTGACCGTGACGTCCGCGCAACCCGTCGAGGTGGGCAGCAGGCGGCGGCAGGTGGTCGTGAGCGCCAGCTGCGGAGTGTGCGGCACCGAGATGCTCGACCAGCTGAAGGACCGCTGCCCTCCTGTGCCTGCGGGAGAGAAGCTCACGGTGGAGGTGCTCACCGCGCTGCCGGCCCGGCTTCGTGAGAGGCAGCGGGTCTTCGGCCAGACGGGAGGGCTCCACGCCGCCGGCCTCTTCGACACGTCCGGGTCCGTCCTGGCAATACGCGAGGACGTGGGACGGCACAACGCCGTCGACAAGCTCGTCGGCTGGGCGGCGATGCAGCGGCGCTTGCCCCTCGCCAGCTCGGTGCTGGTCGTCTCGGGGCGGGTCAGCTACGAGATCGTGCAGAAGGCGGCCGTGGCGGGCATCCCCGTGCTCGCCGCCGTGTCGGCGCCTTCGAGCCTCGCGGTCGCCACGGCGCATGCGCTCGACATGACGCTCGCAGCCTTCGTCCGCGAAGGGCGCGCGAACGTCTATGCGGGAGCGTGGCGCATCGAGGGGTGGGCGGCATGAAGGAGGGCGGAGAGCCACCTCGGGCGGCGGAGCGCGCGTTCACGCACGTGGACGAGGCTGGACGGGCCCGCATGGTGGACGTCACGGGCAAGCCCGTCACCGAGCGGCACGCGACCGCGCGCTGCGTCCTTCGTGCGAGCCCCGATGCGCTCGAGGCCGCGGCCAAGGACGAGGACTTCGTGCCCTTCGCCAAGGCGACCGGCATCCAGGGCGCCAAGCGGACGCCGTCTCTCGTCCCGCTGTGCCATCCGCTCCCCCTCGACGACGTCGACGTCCGCGTCGACCTCGACACTGCCTCCGGCACCGCCTTCGTGCAGGTGTCGACCTCGGTGGTGGCGAGGACCGGCATCGAGGTCGAGGCGCTGACCGCCTGCGCCTTCGCCGGGCTCACCCTGCTCATGTCTCTGCGTCACCACGACCCGGACGCGGTGCTCACGACACTCGGCCTGTGGCACAAGTCCGGCGGTCGCTCGGGGACGTGGGAGAGAGCGTCGGGCCAGCGGACCGCGACGAGCCGGTTGGCGCCGCCCCGGCTCCCGTCGGAAGGCACGGACCTCGCGGCTCGTGACGGCGGGTCCTAGTCGGTCTTGCCGAAGAACTAGTCGGTCTTGCCGAAGAAGTAGACGGCGATCCCCAGGAGCCCTGCGCCCAGCGCCGCGGTGATCCCCAGCTCGAGGCCGACGGGCACCGTCCAGCCGTTCCAGGTGACGCCGCCTGCGAACAGGGTCCGCAGGGCAGGAGTCGTCCCGACGTGGGCGAACACCGCCCTGCGCATCGCGTCGACGACGTAGGCGAGAGGGTCGAATTTCGTGAGCACCGCGAGCCAGCTCGGCAGGCCGCGCAACGGGAACAGCGCACCGGACAGGAAGAACAGGGGCAGCACGACGAACTGCATGACGACCTGGAACGATTCGACCTGTGCCATGCGCGAAGCGAGCGCGGTGCCGAGCGCGGTGATCATGACCGCTGCGAGGACCATCTCGCCCAACAACGTGAAGATCAGCGACGGCGCGTAGGGCACGTGGACGAACCCCGCCAGTGCCAGCATGATGAGTGCCTGGATCGTCGCCACGGTGGCGCCCCCGGCGCACTTGCCGACCACCAGGGCCCCGCGCCGGACGGGTGCCACGAGCATCTCCCGGAGGAAGCCGAACTCGCGGTCCCACACGATCGAGACCGACGAGAAGATCGCGGTGAACAAGACGGTCATCGCGACGACACCCGGGAACATGAAGGTTCGAAAGTCGACGCCTGCGCCGAGACCCCGTCCCATGAGCGACGAGAGCCCCGTGCCCAGGACGAAGAGGAACAGGATCGGCTGCACGAGGGACGTGATGATGCGGAGCCGGTTCCTACCGAAGCGGATCAGCTCCCGGCGCCAGACCATTGCCACCGCGCGAAGGTCGTCTTGCAGCCGTCCGCCGGCGACGCGCACCGTCGCCGGCGCCGCGCGGTGTCGCCCGGGTCCTCCGGGCCCCTGCGCGGCTGCCCGACCGAAGGGCCGATCCGTGAGCTCGGGCGATCGCAGGTCTCGCGAGAGGCGCGACGGCGCGCCCGGCGGGTCTGGCGCCGTCGCGCCGTCGGGCGCTCGCGCCGGCGCGCCTCGGATCGGCGCCTCGCTCATCTCCTCCTCGCCCGTATCCACGCGCTGGCCGCCATCCGCTCGCTGCCGGACGCCTCCGCGTCGCGGATCGTCCGGCCGGTGTAATTCATGAACACGTCGTCGAGCGTCGGCCGGGCGACGCTGACCGACTGGATCGGCACGCCGAGCTCGGCGAACAGCCGGGGCACGAACACCTCTCCCTGGGCGACGTAGAAGGCGACGACCCCCTCGCTCATGGCGGCGTCGAGCGAGAAGTGCCCCCGCAACGCGGCGATGGCCGCGGCGTCGTCTGCCGTCGAGATCTCCACGCGATCCTGCCCGACGCTTGCCTTGAGCCGTGCAGGGGAGTCCTCGACCACGATGCGGCCCTCGTCGATGATCGCGATCCGGTCGCAGTGCTCCGCTTCCTCCATGTAGTGCGTCGTGAGGAAGATGGTGATCGCCTCGCGCGTGCGCAGCTCGTCGATGTAGCCCCAGATGTGGGCTCGGGTCTGCGGGTCGAGGCCGACGGTCGGCTCGTCCAGGAAGAGCACACGAGGCGAGTGGAGAAGCCCGCGCGCGATCTCGAGCCTACGCTTCATGCCGCCCGAGAAGGTGCGCACCACGCTGTCCCGCCGGTCCACGAGTCCCACCATCTGGAGGACGTCATCGATCCTCGGACCGGTCTGGCTCCGCGCAACGCCGTAGAGCTCCGCGTGGAATCGGAGGTTCTCCTGCGCGGTCAGGTAGTCGTCCAGGGTCGTGTCCTGGAAGACGAGCCCGATGCGCTTGCGCACCTCCGCGCGCTGGGCGACCACGTCGTAGCCCGCGACCTTCGCGACACCGGACGTCGGGTTGAGGAGCGTGCACAGCATCGAGATGGTCGTGGACTTGCCGGCGCCGTTCGGGCCGAGGAAGCCGAAGGTCTCGCCCTGCGCCACCTCGAAGCTGACGCCCCGCACGGCGTCGATCGTGCCGAACCGGCGCACGAGGTCTCGGGCCTCGATCGCCTGCCCCTCGCCGCTCGCACCGGCCGCTGCGCGGCCGTTCGCCACGGCGCCCGCAACGGCGGGTGCTGGGCCGGCCGCCGTGGAGGGCGCGCCGGAGTGGCGGGTGAACAGGGCCACGGGCCGAGCGTACCGGGGCGTCGTCGCGCTCCGGCGCCCGCTACGGTTCCCACGGAGACTCGCGCCGTTCGAATTACCGGCTGGTAACTTCAGGGCTCGGACCGGAAGCACGACCGGGGTGGATCCGGAAGCACGACCGGGGTGGATCCGGAAGCACGACCGGGGTGGATCCGGAAGCACGACCGGGGTGGATCCGGAAGCACGACCGGGGTGGATCCGGAAGCACGACCGGGGTGGATCCGGAAGGGGAACACCCGATCTGGATCGTGGCTCCGAGCCCCCTTTACGGTCCCTGAGAACGAGGAGAGGTGTCGAATGCCCGAAGCCGTGATCGTCGCCACCGGCCGGACGCCCATCGGGAGGGCCGGCAAGGGCTCGCTCGTCGACTGCAGGCCCGACGACCTCGCCGCGCACGTCGTGAAGGCCGTTCTCGACAAGGTGCCGCAGATCGAACCGCATCTGGTCGAGGACCTGATCGTCGGCTGCGCGCAGCCGGCTGGGGAGTCGGGCTACAACATCGCCCGCGTCGTCGCGGTCATGACCGGGCTGGACGACGTGCCCGGTGTCACGGTCAACCGGTACTGCTCGTCGTCGCTCCAGACCATCCGCATGGCAGCTCACGCCATCAAGGCGGGGGAGGGCGACATCTTCGTGGCGGCGGGCGTCGAGACCGTGAGCCGTTACATGAACGGCTTCGCCGACTCGGGCCCGCACAACCGGGTGTTCGAGGAGGCCGAAGCGCGCACCGCCGCCCGGGCGTCGAAGGTGACCGACCCCTGGGAGCCGCACGGCGGGCTGGACGACGTCTACATCGCGATGGGCCAGACCGCCGAGAACGTTGCCGAGCACAAGAAGGTCAGCCGGACGGCGCAGGACGAGTACGCGCTCATGTCGCAGACGCGTGCCGTCGCGTCGGCCGAGAACGGGTTCTTCGAGCGCGAGATCATCCCGGTCACGACCCCCAGTGGCACCGAGGTGCGCAAGGACGACGGTCCGCGACCCAACACCAGCCTGGAAGGTCTGGCGCAGCTGCAGCCCGTGTTCCGGGAGGGCGGAACCGTGACCGCCGGCAACGCCTGCCCCTTGAACGACGGCGCGGCGGCGGTGGTCGTGATGAGCGACACCCGAGCGCGGGAGCTCGGAGTCACGCCGCTCGCACGCGTCGTCGCGAGCGCCGTCTCCGCCCTGAACCCGGAGATCATGGGGCTCGGGCCGGTTGACGCCGTGCGAAGGGTGCTCGAGCGCGCGCGGATGACGATCGACGACGTCGATCTGGTGGAGCTCAACGAGGCTTTCGCAGCGCAGGTGATCCCGTGCGCCGCCGAGCTGGGCATCGAATGGGACAGGCTGAACGTCCACGGAGGGGCGATCGCCCTCGGGCACCCCTTCGGGCAGACGGGAGCGCGCATCATGACGACGCTCCTGAACGGCCTCGAGGACGCGGACAAGGTGGTCGGCCTCGAAACGATGTGCGTCGGCGGCGGCCAGGGGATGGCGATGGTCGTCGAGCGGCTCAGCTGATCCCGGGCCGGCTCCGCCTGGCCGGGCGCCGGGCCGGCTCCGCCTGGCCGGGCGCCGGGCTGGTTCCCCCTGGCCGGGCGCCGGGCTGGTTCCCCCTGGCCGGGCGCCGGCCAAGCTCACCCGCCGAGGCTCGTCCGGAGGTCCGCCAACCCCGAACGCAGCACCTCGAGCGCGTCACGCAGCACCTCGAGCTCCTCCCGCACGGCGGCGACGTCCCGGCGGAGGTCTACGACGTCGGCGCCGAGGGCGTCCACCGCCGAGCTCGGTGCCGCTGCGGACCGCAGCTCCGAGTCTGCGTTCGGCGCGCCGGCGCCCCTCGCTGCCGTCCCTGGACCGGCTGCCGGCGCGGCATCGCGCGGTCCTTCCTCTGCGAGCAGCGACGCCCAGCGGCCCTCCTTCTGACCGGGGCGGCGCCCCACGAGCACGGCGAGCGGCTCCTCCCTCTCTGCGAGCAGTCCGAGCTCGTGGTCCACGGACTCGATGGCGGCCATGCGCAGGGTGCGGGCGCGCAGCTCCGCGACGGTCTGCGGCCCGCGCAGCTCGAGGACCGCGAGCACGGCGAGCTGGGCCGCGTCGAGCCCGAGGGTTTCGTCGAGCACGTGGCGGTAGCGCACGACGGAGCGACCGTGCGACGGGAGCACAGCTCGGACCATCCGCTTCGCCTTCAAGGACTCGACCGCACCGAGCACCTCCGTCTCGGACAACGAGGTGACGGGCTCGCGATTGGACGCCTGGTTGCAGGCCTCCACCAGCGCGTGCAGCGTGAGCGGATAGTGCTGGGGGATCGTCAGGTGCTTCTCCACGAGGGACGCGACCACGCGCCCCTCGTGCGCCGTCAGCCGTCCCATGCCGTCAGCCGTCCCATGTCGCCAGCCGGTGCTTGAGCTCGCTCAGGACGGGGACCGGCCCGGGATCGACTCCCTCCGCCGCAGCGAGGTGGAGCGAGACGAAGTCCCCGAGGAGCACGAGGTCGAAGAGCGCGGCGACGTCGCTGACCGCATCGGTCCGCACGTCGAGGACGTTGGCGAGCACCTCTGTCATGAGCTGCTCCACCAGCTGGAACCGGCGCGCGACGCGAGGATGCTCACCGGGATGACGGAGGACGACCGCCGTGATCGCTTGGCGGGTCACGTCGCCGTGCTGCCCCCACCCGGCCACCTCGTTGTGGCACAGCTCGGGCTGGAAGGAGACGAAGGCCGGCGACTTCGCGTTCTCGTTCACCTGGGTCTTCCACCGGATCGCAGCCACCGCGGTCGGCCCGGGCGTCCCGTGCACGAGAGGGATGGTCCGGCCGACCCGCTTCGCCAGCTCCTCCGCCGTGCTGCCGGGCCTGACGAGGCGGTCGCGGCTCTCCCCCACCACGCCGGCCGCGTCGCGGAGCGGCCCTGCCATCTCCCGGAGCAGGCCGAGGCGCTCGAGCACCACGAGCGGTGGAACCGAGAGCGCGCCGATGCCGGCACGCGGCTGGGGGATGCCTGCGGGGACCGCGACCAGCGGCCAACCGGCACCCGTCGCGATCTCGGCCAGGGCGCCCGGGCCGGACACGGCCACGACGGGAGCCCCGCGGGCGCGCGCCTCTTCCATGCAGGAGAGCGTCTCCTCGGTGCCGCCGGAGAAGGAGAGCGCGAAGACCAGGGTGGAGGGACCGACGCACGCCGGGAGCTGGTAGCCCTTCACCACCTGCACGGGCACGCGGGCGCGCGGCGACGCAAGGGCCTCGAGCACGTCGCCGGCGATCCCGCTCCCCCCCATGCCGCAGGCCACGACCGAGCTGAACGGTCCTCGAGCACCGAGGTCGCCGAGGTCCACCTCGGCCGCGCGGTCGATCGCCCCCTCCATCTGCTCGGGGAGCGCCGCGGTGGCCCCCCACATGCCGAGCGAGTCGACCGGGAGGGGCGAAGGTGCGGTGGTGGTCACCCGCCCGCTCCACCGCCATGAGGCGGGCGGCCCGCCAGGCCGGTCTCCGGCACGCCATCGCGCTGCGCCTTCGTCATGAGACGACCGTGCTCGCCGTCGCTGACGTTCCTCGACTCGTCGACGAGGAGGATCGGGATGTCGTCACGGACCTCGTAGCCCTTTTTCAGCCGCGGGTTGTAGAGGAGCTGCTCGTCCTCGAACCACAGGAGCGGGCCCTTGTCGACAGGGCACACGAGGACGTCGATCAGCAGTTGGTCGAGTGGCACCGGTCTCCTTCTCCCGCGGATCTCCTCAGGGCGTCTCTGCACGGACCAGGTCGAGGATCTCGGCCACGTGCCTCGCACAGGATGCCTCGTCTGCCGCCTCCACGTTCAAGCGCAGCAGCGGCTCGGTGTTGGACGGCCGCAGGTTGTACCACCAGTTGCCGTGCTCCACCGTGAGACCGTCGAGCCGGTCGATCTCGCTCCCCTTCGCCGCTTCGGCTTCCGCCAAGGCTTCGACGGCCTTCGAGGGGTCGGCGGCCTCCGTGTTGATCTCCCCCGAGCTTGCGTACCGGCGGTAGGGCCGGAGCAGCTCTGAGAGGGGGCTGCCGCTCACGCTCATGAGCTCGAGCACGACCAGCGCGGTGATGACCCCGGAGTCGGCCCGGTAGTTGTCCCGGTAGTAGTAGTGGCCCGAGTGCTCGCCGCCGAAGACCGCTCCGGTCTCCGCCATCACCTGCTTGATGTACGAATGCCCCACCCGGGTGCGGATGCCGGTGCCACCGTGCTCGGCGACCGCCTCGCGGACCGCGTGCGAGCAGATGCAGTTGTAGAGCACCGTCGCACCCGGGTGCTTCTCCAGCATCGAGACCGCGACCAGCGCGGTCGTGAGCGACCCCGACACCATCTCGGCTCGCTCGTCGACGAGGAAACAGCGGTCCGCGTCACCGTCGAAGGCGAGGCCGGCGTCGGCGCCCGCCTCGAGCACCGCGGCCTTGAGATCGCGCAGGTTCTCTTCCTGGATGGGGTCGGCCGGGTGGTTCGGGAACGTCCCGTCGAGGTCCCCGTAGAGGACGTCGACCTCGAACGGCAGCCCCTCCATGACGCGGGGGAGGACGAGTCCGCCCATCCCGTTCGCCGTGTCGGCCACGACCCGCAGCGGCCGCAGGGACCTCACGTCGACGAACGACCTGACGTGGGTGGCGAAATCCTCCAGGACGTCTTCGTGGTCGATCGGTGCGAGCGGCGCTGTGGCAGGCGGGGGCGCCGCCAAGAGCTCGTTGGTCAGCGCCTCGATCTCCGCGAGCCCGGTGTCCCGTCCGATCGGCCTCGCGCCGGAGAGGCAGAGCTTGACGCCGTTGTACGCCGCCGGGTTGTGCGAGGCGGTGAACATCGCGGCCGGCGAGTCGAGCTCCCCCGACGCGAAGTACAGGCAGTCGGTGGACGTCATGCCGAGATCGGTGACCGCGGCGCCCTCGGCGCGAGCCCCTGTGGAGAACGCCTCGGACAGCGCGATGCCCGAGTCGCGCATGTCCCTTGCGACGAGGATGCGGGGCGCCTTGGTGAAGCGGGCCATCGCACCTCCGATGGCGCGGCACATCGCGGCGTCGATCTGGTCGGGAACGGTGCCGCGAATGTCGTACGCCTTGAAGACCTCGCCCGTCGTGCCCATGGGCCGGTCAGCCTACCCAAGGCGCGTGCGGCGCTTCTGGGCGATCCACACGACGAGCATCGCGAGGAGGGCGACCGCTCCTGCCAGCGTCGCGGCGTCGCCCGCCTCTGTCACGGTGGTGGTGCCGTAGGTGAGGACCACGTGGTGGCGCGTCGGCACGACCACCATCAGATTGGGCGTGGCGCGCCACGGGCCCTCGGCCCCTTGGGCGTGCCAGTTCGGGAAGTAGGACACCTTGACCAGGACCGGTCGCCGAAGCGCCCCGACGTCGAAGCTGATCCTCTCGGGGCGCACGCGCACTTTGGAGACACGGGTGGGCTGGACGGAGACCGACGGGGGATCGACGGCGTGCGTGGCTGCGATGCGCGGCCAGCGGGCCGGCCCGCTCGCAACGAGCTCGGTCGCCCACACAGAGGGGTCGAGGTACCACTCGAGCGACGGGCCCTCCGTGATGGAGCTCCCGGCGCCGATCCGCCCCAGCCATGTTGACTGCCCCTGGCCGACGCCGGTGAGGACCGCGGGCTCCTTCGTGAGGGGCGTCACGATCGAAGAACGCGCCACCTCGTAGATCCTCCAGGTCACCGACAAGCGGTCGCCTTCGTATGTCGACCGCCACGGTCCGCTCGTCGCGAGCAGCCTGAGTGTGGGGTCCGCCGACGCCTCCTGGACGACTTCTGTGCTGAACGCCATGAAGTAGCGCACGCCGAGCAGCTGCAGGTGTCGGACGCCGAGGCTGACTGTGACCGGCCCGTAGGGCAGCCCGACCACCGGTTCAGAGGGTGACGCGGACAGCTCCGCCTGGTTCAAGAAGTGGTAGGGCATCGTGGCGGAGGACTCGAAGAGGAGCCCTTCCATCGAGTCGACGCAGCCGTGCGTCCAGTACGGCAGGAGCATCAGCGCCTCGGGAGTGCCGAAGCGGTTCTCGTCCGATGTGTACTCCCACATGGCGCGACCGCACCCGTCCTTGCGCCCGATCCTGCCCATGAGGCGCATCAGGCCCCGGTACTCGGGGTATGCGGCCTTTCCCTGGTACCCCGAGTAGTTCCAATCCGCCCACACGCTCACCTGGTTCGGTCCGGGTTGGACGCCGATCCCGGGCAACACGGAGGCGACCGCGGGGATGAAGGGGGGGACGACGACGGCCAGCGCCGCTGCGATCACGACCAGGGTGCCGCCGACCGCGCCAGGTGCCCACGGGACGGAGTGCGGCGGCCTGCGCCACGCGACACCGCCCGTCGCCCGGACAGCCCAGCGCAGCACGCGCTCCCGACGCAGCGCGCGCGCGGCGGCCGCGACCGCCACGCCAGCCACCCAACCCGCCATCAGGTAGACGCAGAGGAACCACAGCGGCAGGTACCTGACGTTGTAGAGGCTCCGGAGCGGGTCCGCCACCACCACGACCGCCGAGATGCCGCCGAGCGCGGCGACGACGAGGCCGAACCGGCTACGAGTGCGCACGGCGACGACCACGGCGATGCCGGCGAGCGCGAGCGCCCAGAGGTCTGCGTGCGGGAAGAAGATCGACGTGTAGGTGGTGACCTTCGCGTAGTTCATCGAGGACGAGAACGTGTTGCGCAAGCCGAAGGGGACGAGCCACCATGCGGAGAGGAGCAGCCCGACGCAGACCGTCGAGGCTGCCCACCACAGCGTCACGCCGCGACTTCGGGGGGAGGGTTCCCCGGCGGCGTCGTGCAGGCGGAGACCCGGGAGCAGCTCCACGATCGTGAGCACCACGGCGCCGGCGATTGCGAGCGACGCGGGCACCACGTGGGCGAGCATGCAGAGGGCGAGCGTGATCGCCGCCCACGCGCGGTGCCGTCCGGTGCGGACCCCGCAGGCGAAGAGGCCGAGGAACACCAGCAGGAGGGCCACCGACAGCGAGTACGGGTACTCGCCCGCCAGGGTGGAGAAGAGGTTGCCCCCGTAGATGGTCCACGTGTAGTCGAAGAGGAACGGGAGCGTAGCGGCGGCGAGCGCCGCGGGAACCGGAGCTCGCAGCCCGAACAGCCGGCCGAGCGCCCACGCGGAGATCGGCAGGAGCACGGACCCGAGGATCGTCGCGAGCTTGAAGGCCACGTCGTAGGCGATGACGTGCGAGGCGAGCGCGGTGAGCACGTCGGGGAGGACGAAGTAGAAGGTGTACGCCGGATACCCGTCGTACCATCCCGGGTCCCACCCGGTGAGGTGCGGGAAGAGGATGGTGTTGAAGAGCGACGGCATCATGAAGTGGGCGCCGGTGTCGCCTCCCGTCGTGGCAGTGTCCGTGAAGAGCATCGGCAGGTGCGTCTGCCACAGCACCACGGCGACGACGCCCAGGACGGCTGCTGCCGTCGCGAGCCCAGGGGCACCGGCGGGAAACCACCCGCGCTCGAGGGGCGCCGCGACGGCGTAGCCGGCGCCGTTGCGCCCGGCGTCGAGCCACCCGCGCTCGAGGGGCGCCGCGACGGCCTCCTCTTCCTGCTCTTCCTGTCGCTCCCCGCCGGACGGCGCTTCGGGGTCCGCGCCGGACGGCGGGCCGGGATCCGCGCCGGACGGCGCCCCTGGGTACCCGCCGGACGGCGGCCCGGGATCCGCGCCGGACGGCGCCCCTGGGTACCCGCCGGACGGCGGCCCGGGATCCGCGCCGGACCGCGCCTCGGGGTCCACGCCGGACGGCGCCTCTGGGTACCCGCCGGACCGCGCCCCGGGATCCGTCGGCACGCCCGGCTCCTGGTCGTCGTGGCCCTGTGGCCAGGTCACGCGGAGGCGGCCCGCCGGGACCGCCGTCCCCGGCGGGAGGTTCCCGGGTCAGTGAACGACACTGCTGGAGGTGGCGAGGATCGCGAGCACGGCGACGAGGTTGAACGAGGCATGCGCGACCATGTTCATCCCGAGGCGGCCCGTCTTGTAGGTCACGACCGCCAGCAGCATCCCGAAGACGGCGAGCCCGGCGAACTGGTACAGCTCCCAATGGGCGAGTCCGAACAGGACGCCGTCCACGACCACCGCGGCGACGACCCCGATCGCTCTCCGGCGAGTGGGCCCTCGCGTCGACGGCGCGAAGAGGCGCGCGAGCGCTTTGAACGCAAGCCCCCGGAACAGGATCTCCTCGAAGAACGGGGCGCCGCAGACCGTGAGGACCGCGATGACGAGGTAGCCCCATCCGTGCGACGCGCCCACGAGCTTCTGGGTCGGTGCTGTGAAGTGCTTCAGCTTCGGGAGGAACGGCGCGTAGAGGGCGTCGAGCACCAGCTGACCGCCGACGCCGACGAGGATGCCCGCAAGGTCGACGAGGCGGAACCGGACGCCTAGGTCGCGGAGGAACCGGCCCGTCCCCCGTATCTTGCTCGCGGCCCACGGGCCCGCGAGGAACCCGATCCAGAGACCGACGAGCGACGTGCCGACATACCACTCCGGCGGCTCGGCCATCGTGGCGAACTTCGCCAGCTGGCCGCCCTCACCGGCGGCGGCGCCGGCGATGGCGACGAAGACCGCGCCGACCACCTGGCCGACGGCGAACCCGAGGAGCCCCATGACGAGCCAGAAGCCGGCGGCCCCCTTCGTTGCAGGCGGCACCTCTGGGCTGTCGAAGAACCGGTGGCCGTCCTGGGCGGGCGGGCCGGACCAGCCGTCCAGAGGCTGCAGCTCTCCGAGCGGTGCCGAGCGGCGGGGGTCGCCGCTACCTTCCCCGGGCGGCGGGTACCCCGGCGGGGGCGGGTACGACCCGGGCGGCGGGTACGACCCGGGCGGCGGGTACCCCGGCGGGGGCGGCGGGTACCCCGGCTGAGGCGGGTACGACCCGGGCGGCGGGTACGACCCGGGCGGCGGGTACCCCGGCGGGGGCGGCGGGTATGCCCCGGGCGGCGGGTACGTCCCGGGCGGCGGGTACCCCGGCGGGGGCGGCGGGTATGCCCCGGGCGGCGGGTACGTCCCGGGCGGCGGGTACCCCGGCGGGGGCGGCGGGTATGCCCCGGGCGGCGGGTACGTCCCGGGCGGCGGGTATCCCGGCGGGGGCGGCGGGTACGAAGAAGGCGTGGGATCCGACGCCAGGGGCTCCGTCAGGCGTGGGTCGTCGGGCACGCTCGGGGAGGCTGGCGCAGGCGGCGCTGTCGACGACGGTGACGCGACGCGGGCCTGCGACCAGTCGGGCGCAGGTGTCGTCGTCTCGGAAGGCGGATCCCCGTTCGGCTCAGCCGAGCCCGGCTCGGTCTCGCCGTGGCGGGCCATCGAGCCACGTTATCGCCGGCTCCGATCGCAGCGGCTTCGTGCCAGGCGCCCGGCGCACCCTCGAAATGGGTGCCTCCGACGCGGCCCCGGTCACCGTCGGCGGCAGGGGCCGCATAGCATGGCCCGGTGAGCCAGCAACGGCCCGACAACACTCCGCAGCGTTCTCCAGGTCAAGGACCGGACCAGAGCTGGCGTTGGATCTGGGGGATCCTCATTCTGGCGGTCCTCGCCGTGCTCATCGTCCCTTCGCTCCTGCCCCACAGCTCCGCGAAGTCGATGAACTACAACCAGTTCCGCAACGAGGTCGAGGCGAGGAGCGTCAAGACCGCCACAATCAACAACACAACCGGCGTGATCACCGGGAAGCTCGGCACAGGGCAGTCGTACTCGGTCAGCGGCCCGCACCCGGCGAGCCAGCAGACAGTCGACCTCATGCGCAGGGACGCGGTGGCGGTCACGTTCTCGAACCCGCCTTCGAACATCTTGGGCGACCTGTTCCCCTACATCCTGTTCATCGGGATCGCCCTGGTGCTGATGCTGTTCATCAGCCGCCAAGCCCGCGGGCAGATGTCGGGCATCATGTCGATCGGGCGCTCCAAGGCTCGGCTCTTCAGCAGTGACCGCCCGACCACCACGTTCCAGGACGTGGCCGGCTACAACGGCGTCAAACAGGAGATCAGCGAGGTCGTCGACTTCCTCCGGACTCCCGCACGCTTCCGCGACATCGGGGCCAAGATCCCGAAAGGCGTCCTCCTGGTCGGCCCGCCGGGGACCGGCAAGACGCTGCTCGCGCGTGCAGTCGCCGGAGAGGCCGGGGTTCCGTTCCTCTCCGTCAGCGGCTCGGACTTCATGGAGATGTTCGTCGGCGTGGGGGCAAGCCGCGTCCGCGACCTCTTCCAGACGGCGCGCAAGCAAGCGCCGGCCATCATTTTTGTGGACGAGATCGACTCGATCGGTCGCAAGCGCGGCGCCGGGCTCGGCGGGGGCCATGACGAGCGCGAGCAGACGTTGAACCAGATGCTGAGCGAGATGGACGGGTTCGACCCGGCGGAGGGCGTCGTGATCATCGCCGCCACCAACCGGCCGGACATCCTGGATCCCGCCCTGCTGCGCCCCGGGCGCTTCGACCGCCAGATCGTCGTGCCCCTTCCCGACCTCGAGGAGCGGCTGCCCATCCTCCAGGTGCACTGCCGCGGCAAGCGGATCGCTCCCGACGTCGACCTCGACGTGGTGGCCCGCGGCACGCCGGGGATGAGCGGGGCGGACCTGGCCAACCTGGTCAACGAGGCGGCCCTCCACGCCGTGCGGCGCGGGAGCGCGACGATCGAGATGGCGGACTTCGAGTCTGCCCGCGATCGCGTCCTCATGGGGCAACGACGTGAGAGCCTCGTCCTCTCCGACGAGGAGAAGGAGCGTGTCGCGTACCACGAGGGCGGCCACGCGGTGCTCGCCTACGTCCTGGAGCACGCCGATCCCGTGCACAAGGTGACGATCCTGCCCACCGGCATGGCGCTCGGCGTCACCATGCAGCTTCCCGTCGAGGAGCGCCACATTTACCCGCGGGCCAACATCGAGGACTCCCTTTGCGTGCGCATGGGCGGCCGCGTCGCCGAGATGCTCGTCTACGGCGACCTCTCGACCGGCGCTGCCAACGACCTGGTGGGCAACACCGAGCTCGCCCGGAAGATGGTGCGCGAGTGGGGCATGAGCGAAGAGATCGGCCCGATGGCTTGGGGCTCGCAGGGACAGGTCTTCTTGGGAGAGGACCTCATGCACACCCGCGACTACTCCGAGGACACGAGCCGGGTCATCGACGACGAGGTCGAGCGGATCCTTCGCACCCAAGAGGAGCGCGCGATCGAGCTCCTCACCCGCCACCGGGACGGGCTGGACAAGGTTGCACAGGCGCTGCTCGAGCAGGAGAGCATCGGCGGCGGCGAGGTCGGTCGCCTGGTCGACGAGGCCTACGGGCGGCCGGTGCACACCGATGGCCGCAAGGCGAGGACGGTCCAGTTCGACGTGAACGGGTCGAACGGAGCGAAGACGAACGGCGCCAATGGGTCGAACGGGCACGAGCCCGCCGGTGCCCTCCCGCCCGGTGGTCGGGTCGCCGGGGCGGCGGCGCTGCGCGGGCGCGCGCCTGCTGCCGCGGCTGTCCCCGGGCCGCACCCGGCGCCGCCGGCGGGTTGGCCGCCGCCCTCTCCCCAGGGGCCGGGGTGGGTGCAGGGGACGCCACCCTCGCCACAAGGTGGCCAGTGGCCGCTGCAGTGGCCGTCGCCGCCGGGGCGCTGGGTGCCACCTGGTCCCCCGGGCTCCGCGCCGCCCCGTCCAGGCCCGCAGGTTCCAGGCCCGCAGGTTCCAGGCCCGCAGGTTCCAGGCCCGCAGGTTCCAGGCCCGCAGGTTCCAGGCCCGCAGGTTCCAGGCCCGCAGGAGCAGCCCGACGCTCCACACGACGGCAGCTCGTCGAGCGGCCAGGGTTAGGGTCCGCGAATACGAGTACGCGCGACGTAATCTGGCCAGGTACAGGCCAGCCGTACACGATCGCGCGATCAGTCTCTCGGTGAGCCCTTGAGCGACAGCGGAGGGTGCCGCGCCGCCTCACCCGCGTGCCGCGCCCCCCTGCGGCTCAGCGCAACGGCACCGCCGGGATCCCGACGACGCCGACCGTGCCCGCGGGCGACGCGTCACCCGTCAGGGCGACGGCGCCGTCGGCGTGCACGAACGCCGGCCCGGCCGGCACCACCGCTGTCGCCTCACCGAGCGCCGGCACCTGCACGACCTGGGCGCGTCGGCGCGCACCGGCCCACGAGGTCACCTCGACCCGCAGCGGGCCACGACCAGGGTTCTCGAGCACGAGCCTCCACGAAGCCGGGCTCGGGTGGGCTGCGGCCGCCTTGGTCGCGGCCGCCAGCGGGGCAGCGGGGGGGCCCGCGACCACCCAGCTGCGGGCGGCGCTCGCCTGGAGACCGGTGACGGTCACGCTCTCCGCCCACCACGGCGCGGGGCCATGGGGCTTGCCCGCACCGACCCGGGCGACCACGACACCTGGGCCCGAGGCGCGCACCTGCACCGTGTAGTGCTCCTGCATGGCGATCCGGAGCTGCTCGCTCGTGGGCAACGTCCAGACACTCTTCGGGCCGAGCACCTGCGTGAAGGGGCGGACGGGTCCGTTCGGGAGCCGCACCGCGACCTCGACGTGCTCGCTGCGCGCAGACGGATTGAAGACGGCGAGCTCCGACGACCCGCCCGTCGCGTCCTCGACGGCGGGCAGGTCCGAGAGCGTGGAAGTCGATGGTGCCCCGAGCTCGAACGCGACGCCCCCCGCCCCGTCAGGGCCGTAGAGCTGGAGCTCGCCCGCGACGACCGCTCCCGATCGCGCGGCGACCGCCGTCGCGATCGAAGCCTGGTTCTGCACGTAGGCGCCGACTGTCAGCACGCGCAGCGTCCATGGCGCGACGACCACCCCTTGGAACGGCGCCGGGGTCGTCCAGCCGGAGGCGGTCACGAACGAGAGATCGACGACCGCGAGGTTCGGCGTCGGGTTGAAGAGGGTGGCACGCAACGTGCTCCCCTCACGGGTCGAGCCGGACGCAAAGTACCAGCGGGACGCGACCTCGGACGCGCACGGGGTGACGGAACGCCCGATGCGGCCGTCGACGACCTCGGTCGCGCTGACAGCGCCACCCGCCACCAGGATGCGGGCCGCGAGCCACACGCCGTCGACCACCTGTGCGGGAACGAGCCCCGTCTCCGCGTGCGGTCCCAGCTCGAGTGCGTGCTGGCGTTGCGACCCCTGTGCGTCCACGACCACCGCGTCCACCCGGACCGCCCGTGCTGCGGCGTTGGCGAGGAGAAGCTCCGTCTTGCCGGCGCGCGCGGCCGGGCCAGGAGCGGCTGGGCAGTACCAGCTCGACGACGCCGAGCCTGCAGGTGCCACCTCCGCCGCGAGCGCCGCCGGCTGCAGCATGGTCCTGGGGGGCTTTCGCGCCGTGACCGTGCCGAGGAACCCGCCCAGGGCGGCCGCAGCCGCGAGGACCGCGAGCGCGGCGGCCCGGCCGCGGCCGCCGTCCCTCCGGCGGACGGCAGCGGCCGTCACCCGTCCCTTCCGGCGGACGGCAGCGGCCGTCACCCGTCCCCCCCGTCGTCTCGGCCGGGCCGCTCGGCCTGGACGGCGGTGTCCGCGAGGGGTGCGCCGGCGAGCTCCGAGATCGACCCCGCCCGCGCGTCGAGCCACCCGCTCGCCGAGGGGGACGTCCGGACCTCTCCCTCGGCGGGCCGATCGTGCGGCGCACGCCGTCTCCTGCGGGCACGCGCCGCAGGCCCCCACCACCAGTCGAGCCACCGTCGCCGGCCCAGGAGCGCGGCGGCCACGACCACCCACGCGAGCAGCTCCAGCGCAGCACCCAGTGGGTCGAGCACCCCGGCGATGCCGCCGCTACGTGCCAGGGTCACCGACGGGCTGCGTGCTCTGGCGGTGAAGGCCGTGTTCTCGAAGACCGTGAGACCGCTGGGGCTCACCGGCACTGTGCGAAGCTGCGCTTGCCGCGCGAGCGCGGCGACGAGCCCGCTCGGCAAGGGGTATGTCGATGTCGGGGGGGATCCCGGCGAGCGCGGCGCGAGCGCGGCCACGGCGACCACGTAGCGGATCCGTGCAGCGGTGAGCGCTCGACCGAGCTGCACCGTCTCGCCACGCATCGCGACCCGGAGCGCCGGCGCAATCCCGCCGGCGCCCCCCGGTGATGCGGGCGGCCACAGGTCGAGCAGCGTCGGTGTCCCATCCGTCGACGTGGCATAGGCCAGCCCCGGCCCGATCGCCCAGCTGCCAGACGGAAGGGCCCGCGGGTCGCCGAGCCACAGCACGCGATAGCCGGGCGACCCCTTCCGCCAGGCGGGGAAGCCGACCGCGCCCCGGTACCCTGACGAGGGGAGCCCCCACCTGCCGTCGGCGGCCTCCGCCACAGTCGGCAAGACCCCGACCGCGAGGACAGCGACCGAGAGCACTGCGAGCCCCTGGCGCCAGCCAAACCTGTAGCCCGCGAGGTCGGTCTCGAAGGCGGCGACGCCGAGGCCCGCCGCGGCCGCCACGGCCACCGCGGCAGGGGCGAGGAGCACGTCCACCGACGGCGCGAACGGCACCGCCCAGCCCTTCACCGCGACGAGCGCGAGGAACCACGCGGGCAGAGCGACCGCCCACAGCCGGATCGTCCACGCGAGGCGCCCGTTGCGCGCGAGGAGCAGGGCGCAGACCGCCGCCCCAGGAAGGAGCCACGCGAGCGGTGAGCCGCCGACCGGACCGACCGCCATCCGCAGCAGCCCCCCCCAGCCGGGGGCGGACGCGGGATCGCCGGCGAGCCCGAGCACCGACAGCGCGCCGCGGCCGGCGAGCAGCGTCCCCACCACCCAGGGCGTGCACAGCACCGCGGCGACCAACGTCCCTCCGGAGGCGACGACGAGGGCCCGCGCTCCCTGCCGAGCGCCGCCGGCGACGAGCGATCCGCAGGCCAGGCCGAGGCCCACGAGGAGGACGACGACCACCATCGCCGGCGCGAACGACATCGCCACCGCCTCGATCGCGCCAAGCACGAGGAGGCGCCCGCCAAGATGCCGGCGCCATGTGCTGGTCGGGGTGGTGGGCTCCGTCACCGCGAGGTCGGCGGCGGGCGCGACTGCGGTGGCGGGCGCGACTGCGGCGGCGGGCGCGACTGCGGCGGCGCCGACGACTGCGGTGGCGGGCGCTGCGGCCGGGGGGCCGAAGGGCTCGAGCCCGGTTGCCCGCGCGAGCTGCAGGACCACCCACGGGGTCGCTCCGTACGCAACGAGTCCGTCCCAGCGGCCGCGCCCGAGCGCGTCGACCGCGAGCGGCAGCGCCAGGTACGCGAGCGTCGCGGCGAGGCGACCGGGCGCGGAGCGGAAGGGCCGAAGCAGCCGGGACATGCCCCACGCACCGAGGGGGAAGCACGCGAAGACAGCCAATTGCTGGAGGAGGCCGCTCCGCCCGAGGAGCACCGTCCCCGCCAGCGCGAGGAAGCCGTACGCCGGGCTGGCCGGCGCGTGCGAGCCGGTGCCAGCGGGCTGCCACGACGAGAAGAACTGGTGCCAGAGGTCCGTCCACGCAGGGAACGGGGCGAACTGCCCGACGAGGGGCAAGGACGACCCGATGAGCGCGCGGGATCCCACGACGATGACGAGGGCCGCGACGAGGTACGCGACGACCCGGGGCCGGCGCGACACGAAGACGCCCGCCGGCCCCGTCTCCCGCGTGCGCCTGCCCCGGCGTCCCAGGTCGTCGAGGGCGTCGAAGCCCGCGTCGTCGTCGAACCCGAGGCCGATCGAGTCGGTGAGCTCAGCCCCGGCCCCGCTTCCGCGGGGCTGGGGCAGCTCGGGTGGCAGTGCGTCGGGCGGGCGGCTCGGCCGCAGGCCGTGCGCGACCTCGAGGCCCTGGTGCGTGAGCCGCGAGACGTACGTCGACAGCCGCGCGCTCCCGCGCACCTGAAGGCTGCGGACCTCGGCGTCGCTGACGACGCGCACGGCGGCCAAGGCTGCCCGCCGGGAGCGCAGCTCCCTCCACCGGGCGAGGTTCCAGCGCCACGCGTGCACCACCGCACGCGCCCGCCGCCGGTCCCCTGCGAGCCTCGCCACCACCGCCTCTCCGAGCGAGAGGAGGAGTGCCTGGGGCACGACCCGCACCAGGTGGCCCCATGAGTAGCAGGTGAGGACGGCGGCAAGCTCGTGGCGCCGCTGGAGCGCTTGGAGGGACGGGGCGTCCGATGGCGGCGGTGGCCTGCGGCCGGCAGCGACGAGCCCGAGATGGCGCGCCGTCGCGGACGGCGCGACGACGACGCGCGCCCCGGCGACGTGGGCTCGCCACGACAGGTCCAGGTCCTCCCCCATCGCGACGATCGCGGCGTCGTAGCCGCCGAGCGCACGGAAGAGGTCGCCACGGACGAGCGTGCAGCCTCCAGGTGCGACGAACACGTCTCGGACCGCGTCGTGCTGGCCGGCGTCGATCTCGCCGGCTTGCACCCGCTCGATGACGGCACCGGTCTTGTCGATGCTCTGGCCGACGTGGAGCAACGCCCGCGGCTCGTCCCAGTGGACCATCTTCGGGCACACGATCCCGGCGTTCGAGCGGAACGACTCTTCGACCATGAGGTGGACGGCGTCCGGGGAGGGAGCGCAGTCGTCGTGGAGGAGGAGGAAGAACGACGCCCCCTCGACCATCCACAGCGCCTCGTCGACCGCGGCGGCGAACCCTTCGCTCTCGGGCAGCCGGCGCACGAACGCTTCGGGAAGCCCGCGTGCCACCACCTCGGTGGGGTCGGAAGAGCCGCCGGCGACGAGCACCAGCACCGAGAGGTTGCTGTAGTCCTGAGCCGCCAGCGCCTGCAGGGTCTCCTCGAACCAGGGACCCGGGTCGGTGGTGACCAGTATCGCCACCACCGCTGGGGCGCGCGCGGCACTCGCCGACCCCTCCGTCATCAGGAGAGGCAGGCTACTCGTCTCGGCAGCACGGGTCCGGCGCTCCGGCAGGCGGGCGACCACGCCCGCCGGTGAGCTCGATCGCTTGCAAGTGTTACATGGGTGATATACAGTTGTATCAACGCGCCGGAGCGCCCGGTGCGATCACGAGCAGCCCGAGGAAGGAGCCCTCCATGCCTGACGCCGACAGGACGAACGACATCGCGGCAGAGCTGGCTCGGCACGCGCGCGACACGGCGTACACGGCCGTCGGCCTGGGCGTGCTCGGCCTCCAGCGAGCCCAGGCGCTCCGCCACGAGCTCGTGTGCAGCGAGCGCGTCGACGAGGGGGTCGAGCGCCTGCGCGCCGGGGTCGCCACCGGCTCCCAGCAGCTCGGCGCGTGGCTCGAGGGCACGCTCTCGTTCGTGTCCGCGCAGTTCGGCCCGCTCGGCGCGCAGCTGCAGGAGCCTGCCCGGGAGCTCGCACAGCGGGCACGCAGGTGCCTCGAGGCGATCGGCGCTGAGCTGCGTCACCTCGCCGCGCCGGGCAGCTGACCCCCGGGGGCCTTCCGCCCGAGCCCCTCCTCCCCCCGCTCGAGATCCGACACGCGATCGGGCGACGGGTCGGGTCCGGGCTCACCCCTCCTCCCCCCGCTCGAGATCCGATAGGACGTCGAGCAGCGTCTCGTCCAGCGGTATGGCAGGGGCCCAGCCGGTCGCCGCGACGAGCCGGGACGGGTCGCCCCGCAGCGCCGGGGTGTCGACGGGTCGCACGAGCTCCGGGTCCGTGACCATCCGGAGCTCCACGCCCGCCAGGGCCATCAGCCGGGCCGCCACGTCGGCGATGGCCACGTCGGTGCCCGAGCAGACGTTGTAGACCGCTCCGGGCTCTGCCCGGTCCACGAGGAGCCGGTAGGCGCGCACGACGTCGCGCACGTCGGTGAAGTCGCGCCTCGTCGTGACGGTCCCCACGACCAGCTCCCGGCTCCCGTCCCTGCGCGCCTCGAGCACGCGGCGTGCGAGCGCGGGCACCGCAAAGGTCCGCGCCTGCCCGGGACCGACGTGGTTGAACGGGCGCACGACCACGGCGCGCTGCCCGTAGCCGAGCCAGGCTTGGATGGCGACCTGCTCCGCTGCGGCCTTCGACGCCGCGTACGGCGTCGAAGGACGCAGCGGGGCGGCTTCTGCGACGGGGAGCTCCTCCGGCGCGAGCGCGCCGTACACCTCCGCCGAGCTCACCACGAGCACGGTCGCTTCCGGTGCGCCGCGCCGCGCCGCCGCGAGGACCGCCGCGGTGCCGAGCACGTTGACGCGGAGCACGTCGAGCGGCTCGCGCCAGGATTCGCCGACGTGAGCGCGCGCCGCGAGGTGGTAGACGGCGTCCGGCCGCGACGCCTCCATCGCGCGCTCCACCGCCTCCTCGTCGGTCACGTCCGTCTCGGCGTCGACCGCGGTGACGTCGTCGCCTTCGTCCCTGAGATGCGCAGTGAGCCAGCGTCCGACGAATCCCAGGCCACCGGTGACCAACGCCCGCATCGAGGACGACCCTACGCGCCCGCCGCGATCCGGTACGCCTCGACGTGGCGCGCGGCGCTCGCCTCCCACGTGCGGGTCGCCGCACGGGCGATCCCGGCTTCACGGCGCCGGCGCGCCTCGGAGCCGCCAGCCCCCCGGAGCACCCCCGAGAGGGCGTCCGCGAGACCCTCTGGGTCTCCGGGCCCGACGAGCGTCGCGGCCTCGCCCGCGAGCTCGGCCATCGCAGTGCCGCTCGTCGTGACGAGGGGGGCGCCGCACGCGAGCGCCTCCAGAGCAGGAAGGCCGTACCCCTCGGCGAGGGATGGGTACGCGACCACCGAGGCCTTGCGCAGGAGCGCCGGGATCGCGTCGTCGGGCGCGTAGCCGGTCCACGTGATCCGGTCCCGGTGGCGCGAGGCCGCGAGGGCCTCGTCCACCGGCCGCGTCCCCCAACCGCGCCGTCCCGCGAGCACGAGGCTCACGTCGCGCTCGGCGTCGGCGAGCGCGGAGAACGCGCGAACGAGCGTCGCGACGTCCTTCCGGGGCTCTACCGTGCCCACGAAGAGGACGAACCGGCCCGCCGGGTCGATCCCGAGCCGTCGCAGCACGGCGTCGTCTGCGCCCGGGTCGAGGGGATCCGGGGAGAAGCGCAGATGGTCGACGCCGTGCGGCGCGATCACCACCGGAGCGGTGACGGGGCAGACCGCTGCGAGGTGGCGCGCCGTCGTCTCGCTCACGCAGACGAGAGCAGAGGCGCGGCTCGCCGCGACGCGGATCGCCCGGCGGAAGAAGCGGACCTTGGTCGCCTCGTGCCACTCGGGGTGGTCGAAGAAGGTGCAGTCGTGGATCGTGACGACGACGGGCAGGCGGGCGCGCTCGGGCATCGTGTAGTGCGGCCCGTGGTGGACGTCGGGGCGCGTGCGGCGCAGGAGCGCAGGGAGGGCGAGCTGCTCCCATGCGAGGCGCAGCGGCCGCGGTGACGGCGAGGACGCCACGACGTCTGCCCGCGTCCCGGCGAGGCGCCGCCACCGCGGCGCGTCACCGCGGCGCGCGATCAGCACGAGGCTCGGGTCCTCGCGTCTGGCGAGCGCTGCGGCGAGCTCGACCGCGTAGCGCCCCGCACCCGCCGGCGACGACGGGACGGCCGTGACGTCGAGCGACACCTTCACGAGAGCGTTCCCCACCATGCGAGGTGGGCCGCGGCCGACGCCCTCCACGTCAGCGGCGCGACGAGCGCCCTGCCCTGGGCCACGAGCGAGGAGCGGAGCCGGTCGTCGCACGACGCGCGCACGAGGGCGGCCGCGATGTCCTCGACTGTCGTCGGGTCGACCCGCAGCGCCGCGGCGCCCGCCGGGGCACCGGGCTGCAAGGCGCCGGGCAGCGCCGCGGCGCCCGCCGTAGCACCGGGCTGCAAGGCGGCGCTCGGCACGGTGACGCTCGCCACGACCGGCACGCCGCACGCCATCGCCTCGAGGGCCGGAAGGCCGAACCCCTCGACCAGCGGGACGTAGGCGAAGGCGCGGGCACCTCTGTACAACGCAGCAAGCACTCCCTCGTCGACGGCACCGGCTGCGACCACGCCACCGGTGTCGCCCACCCCCGCCTCGCCCCAACCCCGGGGGCCGACCACCACGAGCGGCCACGGTCCGTCGAGCGACGGCCGGGCGCGTGCGAAGGCGGCGACCAGGCGGCTCAGGTTCTTCCTCGGCTCGAGCGTCGCGACGGTGAGCAGGTACCCGTCGACCACGCCGAGCCGGCGCAGGAGCGACGCCGCGGCGGCGGCATCGGGCTCGTGGAGGTGGTCGACGCCGTGGGGGATGGCGCGCACCCGGGCCGGGTCCGCGCCGGCTCCCACGAGCGCGTCGGCGACCGGGTTCGATGGAACGACAAACGCGTCGGCACGCTCGAGCGCGCGCCGGAGCGCCGCTTCGTGCCACCGCCGCCCGCGGCGCGTGGTGGCGTCGGGGTGCGCGCGCCAGGCAAGGTCGTGGACCGTGACGACGAGCGGCGGCCCGCCGCGGGCGCGCCGGCGCCGCACGGGCGGCGCGGCGAGGGACACGGAGTGCACGAGGCGCGCCCCCCGCACCGGCGCGAGCCCCAGGTCCCAGGCAGCCGTGAGGAACGGCGCGGGGAGGACGGAGGCGCGCACCGGGAAGCCCCATGCCGACAGCGGGTCCGCCGCCGTCCCGAGGTGGCGGCTCGCGATCAGCTCGACCTCGGGCCCGCCGAGGCCGCTCAGGCCGTCGAGCAGTCCGCGCGCGTACCGCCCGATCCCTCCGGGGACCTGCCGGCGCAGCTGCTCGACGGCGACGACGACGCGCCCGGTCATCCGGCCGCCGCGTCCCGGTAGAGGGCGACGAGCCCCTCCGCGCACCTCTCCCAGTCGAAGGTCGCGGCCCGCTCGAGCCCGCGCGCTGCCAGCGCGGTCGCCGTCTCGTCGGAGTCGACCACCGAGGCGATGGCTTCGGCGAGGGCGACCTGGTCGCGCGGCTCGACGAGCAGGGCGGCGTCGTCCAGGACCTCCTCGAGCGCGCCGGCACGCGTCGCGACCACCGGCGTGCCGGCCGCCATGGCTTGCAGGGGCGGATAGCCGAACCCTTCGTAGAGGGAGGGATAGGCGAGGACGGCCGCGCCGTGGAGCAGCCCTGCGAGCGTGACGTCGTCGACCCAACCGGTGAGCACGATGCGCGCCCGCGCTGGGCTCGCGTCGAGCGCCCGCGAGAGGTCGGCGCTCCCCCACCCCTCGGGGCCGGCGAGCACGAGGCCGAGGTCCGGTCGTCCCGCAGCGACGAGGTCGAAGGCGCCGACGAGCCCGGGCAGGTCCTTCCTCGGCTCCGCGGTGCCGACGGCGAGGACGTAACGGCCGACGCCCGGTGGGAGGTGCCGCGACGGGGCGCTCAGGTCGGGGACGGAGAGCGGCGGCACGCCCGAGGGGACGGCGCGCACGCGGGCGGGATCCGCGCCCAGCACCTCGACCACCTCCGCCGCCACCGCCGCCGAGTGGGTGTGCACCCACGCGCCGTGCGCCAGCGCGCGGCGGACGAGGCCCGGATAGGCGAGGGTGGCGCTGTTGCAAAGCTCCGGGTAGCGCACCGTCGTCAGGTCGTGGACGGTGACGACCCGCGCGGCCCTTCGGGTTGGAGGGACCACGTAGTTGGTGCCGTGGACCACGTCGGTCGCGCCCACGAACCACTCGAGGGAGGGCGCCTCCGTGCGGCTCCACAACACGTGCAGCGGACGTGCAGGCATCGGGCGACGGGCGATCACGACGCCGCGCGGCACGCGTCCGTCGATCGCGTGGCGTCGGCGCCAGCTCACCGCAAACGCCGTGGCGGTGACGTCGGCGCGTCGCGACAAGCCCTCCAGGACGCCCCCGCAGAAGGCGCCGACGCCGGTGGGCCTGCCGATGAGCGGCGTGGCGTCGAGCGCGACGCTGAGCCGGTCAGCCACGGCGTCCCTCCGCACGTGCGCCGGCTGTCTGGAGGACCGCGTCGGAGAGGGCGGGCCACGCGTCGGCGGCCCACGGCCCGAAGGCGCGGTCGGAGAGCGCGGCACACGCGAGGCGCGCCTCGGGGTCGATCCACAGAAAGGAGCCCGACCGCCCGAAGTGCCCGAAGGTCGCCGGGCTGTTGGCCGAACCGGTCCAGTGCGGATGCTTCGCGCCCCGGAGCTCGAACCCGAGCCCCCAATCGTTCGGATCCTGGCGCCCGAAGCCCGGCAGGACGCCGGCGAGGCCCGGGAAGGCGACCATCGTCGCGGCGGAGAGCGTCTCGGGCGCCACGACGCGCGGTGCGAGGAGCTCGGCACCCAGCGCGAGGAGGTCCGCGAGCGTCCCTTCGGCGCCGTGCGCGGCGGAAGCCCCGGGGGCAAGGCGCGCGCCCGTCATCCCGAGCGGAGCGAAGACCGCTCCCTCCACGTACTCCCAGAAGGGCATGGACGCACGCTCGCTGAGCAGGTCGCCGAGCACCTCGTAGCCCGCGTTCGAGTAGATCCTCCTCGTCGCTGGCGGCGCGATCGGCTCCCGCCGGTCCGGGGCGAGCCCCGACGCGTGCGCGAGCAGGTGCGCGACGGTGGCGCCTGGCGGCCCCGCCGGGTCCGACAGGGCGACGGTCCCCTCCTCGACGGCGACCAGCACGGCCAGCGCGGTGCAGAGCTTGGTGACCGACGCCCATGCGTGCGTGCGGCCGGCGTCGCCCCTGGTGCCGAGGACGCAGACCCCGGGCCGGAGGCTGCCTGCCGACGCGGCGCCCACGGCGACGACCCCGGCCGACGCGGCGCCCACGGCGACGACCCCGGCCGACGCGGCGCCCACGGCGACGACCCCGGCCGACGCGGCGCCCACGGCGACGACCCCGGCCGACGCGGCGCCCACGGGCCAGCCGGCGAGGAGGTCGAGTGCCCACATGGACAGGCGAGCGTACCGCCGGCTCCCCTCGGGGCCGGCCCCCCCGGCGCCCCTAGGCTGGCGCGGTGCTCGCAGTCCTGGCCGGAGGAGTGGGCGCCGCGCGCTTCCTCACCGGAGTCGTGCGGGTGGTCGACCCGTCGGAGGTCGTCGCGGTCGTGAACACCGGCGACGACATGACGCTCCACGGTCTTCGGATCAGCCCGGACATCGACACGGTCGTCTACACCCTGGCCGGCCTGCACAACCCCGCGACGGGTTGGGGCATCGCGACAGAGAGCTGGACGGCCATGGCCGAGCTCGAGCGGCTCGGTGGAGAGACCTGGTTTCGCCTCGGTGACCGAGACCTCGCCACGCACCTCTACCGCACCCAGCGCCTCGCAGAGGGCGCCACGCTGCACGAGGTGACGGCCGAGATCGCTCGTGCACGCGGAGTCGGCGTGCACATCCTCCCGATGTCCGACGACCCGGTGCGCACGCGGCTCGTCCTTGCAGAGGACGCAGAGGGCGTGGTCGCCGGCACCGAGGTGGCGTTCCAGCACTACTTCGTCGGGCTCCGCCACGCCGTCGCGGTCCGCTCCGTGCGCTTCGACGGCGCACCGGCGGCGAGCCCGGCACCGGGGGTGCTCGACGCGCTCGGCGACGCCGAGGTGGTGGTCGTGTCCCCCTCGAACCCGGTGGTCTCGATCGGGCCGATCCTCGCGGTGCCCGGCGTGCGGAAGGCGCTCGCCGCTCGCCGCGAGCAGGTCGTCGCCGTGTCGCCGATCGTCGCGGGCGCGGCGCTCAAGGGGCCGGCCGACCGCCTGCTCGCCGAGCTCGGCCACGAGTCGTCGGTGGTGGGCGTCGCGCGCCTGGCCGCAGAGTGGGCCGGGACCCTCGTGATCGACGAGCAGGACGCGCACTTGAAGAGCGCGGTCGAAGCCGAGGGCATCCGGGCCGTCGTCGCCCAAACGGTCATGTCGAGCCCGCAGGTCGCGGCCTTGCTCGCCACGGTGGTGCTCGATGCCGCTCGATGAGTCCCGCGCGCTCCGTGCCTACGGCGTGCTCGGCATCACCGAGGTCCGGCCTGGCGACGACGTAGGTGCGCTCCTGGCCGAAGCCCTCGGCCCTCCCGGCGCTGGCCTCCTTCGCGAGGGGGACGTGGTGGTCGTCACCCAGAAGATCGTCTCGAAGGCAGAAGGGCGCCTCGTCCGCGTCGACCACGACGACCCCGCCCAGAAGCAGGCGCTCGTAGAGGCGGAGTCCGTGCGCGTGCTGCGGCGGCGCGGAGAGCTGCTCATCACGGAGACCGCCCACGGCTTCGTCTGCGCCAACGCCGGGGTCGACCTCTCCAACGTCGGTGACGGCTGGGCCGCGCTCCTGCCGGTCGACCCTGACCGCTCCGCGCGGCGGATCCGGGCGGAGCTGCGGCGGCGCCTCTCGGTGGTGGTGGGCGTGGTGGTCTCGGACACGTTCGGGCGGCCCTGGCGTCAGGGGGTGACGGACGTCGCCATCGGCGTCGCGGGGATCGCCGCCGTCGTGGACCTCCGCGGCACCGCCGACGCCACCGGCCGTGAGCTCGTCGCCACCCAGGTGTGCGTCGCCGACGAGCTGGCCGCCGCTGCGGAGCTCGTGATGGGGAAGGACCGAGCGATCCCCGCCGCGGTCGTCCGCGGGGTGCCGTCCGCGTGGCTCCGCGACGGCTCGGTCCGCGAGGAGATCGTGCGCGGGCCGGCCGAGGACCTGTTCCGCTGACCCCGGGCTCCTCTCGGGGCTGACCCCCGGGCAGATTTGGGAAGGCGGCGCAGGGGCGGCCCGTGCCGGGCTACGCGTCTGCGGGCCTGCCCTTCGAGACATCGGTGCCGTGCGCGCGGCGACTCGCCTCGTCCACCACCTTGGCACAGCCCTCCTCCAGGGTGGTCCACGGACGCCACCCGAGGTGGATGGCGGCGCGCGTCGGATCGAGCGCGCTCCGCAAGAGCTCACCCGGCCGGGAGGGGGCGTGACGGACCTCGGGTTCCACGCCGGCGACGCCCGCCATCGTGCGGAGCAGCTCGTTGACCGACGTCTCGGTCCCGGTCCCGATGTTGCACACGAGTCCGCCGCCCTTCGTCGACGCTCGAGCGAACGCGTCGACCACGTCGTCGACGTAGACGTAGTCACGCGTCTGCTCGCCGTCGCCGAAGATCGTGACGGGGCGGTCGGTGGCCAGGGCCTGGGCAAAGATGGCGACCACACCGGCCTCGCCGTGGGGGTCCTGCCGCGGGCCGAAGACGTTGCCGAGCGCAAGCGCTGCGAACTCGAGCGCGTACAGCTCGCGGTAGGCGACCAGATAGTCGATCACGGCCTTCTTCGCGACCCCGTACGGCGAAAGCGGCCGGTGCGGGTGGGACTCGCGCACTGGAAGCTCCGACGCGTCGGGCTCGCCGTAGAGGGTGCCGCCGCTCGCAGCGAACACGACCCTGTCCGCGCCCGCAGCCCGCGCTCCCTCGAGCACGCGAAGGCTGCCGAGCACGTTCACGTCCGCATCGAACACCGGTTCGGCGACCGACACGCGCACGTCGATCTGGGCCGCCAGATGGAAGATCACCTCGGGCCGGCGGCGGACGATCAGGTCGGTGGTCTCGGGAAGCCGGACGTCGAGGTGGTGGATCGTGAGGGCGCGACCACCTGCCGCACGCGCTTCTGCGAGGTTGGCGAGCGAGCCGGTCGAAAGGTCGTCGACGACGTCGACGTCGTGGCCCTCGGCCAGCAGCCGGTCGACCAGCGTCGAACCGATGAAGCCGGCACCTCCAGTGACCATCGTCCTCATGGCGATTCCATCTTGCTCGCTCGCGTCGGCACGCGCGCTCCGGACACGACCGTTCCGGGAGCGACCGACGATCCTGCGCCGAGGACGGTGAGCGGCCGCACGTCGCAGCGCTCGCCCACGCGTGCGCCCGGTCCGACGATCGAGCCGGTCACGGTGGCGCCCTCACCGACGTCGGCGCCGGCCAGGAGCACCGACCGGACGACCCGCGCGCCCGGCCCGACGACGCAGTCACGTCCAACGACAGCCCTGTCGACCAGCGCGCCGTGACGGACGCGGGCTCCGTCACCGACCAGCGCAGGGCCGCGTACCTCACCGTCCACCTTCGGAGAGCCGAGCAGCCACACCCCGTTCCCCGAGTCGGTGGCGCCCGGCGCGGGCCGATCCGGGCGGCGACCCTCCAGAAGGTCCCAGTGCGCCGCCAGGTACGCCTCCGGCGTCCCGGTGTCGAGCCAGTACGACCCGTCGGCGAGCGCATAGAGGGTGCCGTCGGCGACCATCGCCGGGAACGTCTCCCGCTCGATGGAGACCCGGCGCCCATCGGGGACCCGGTCGACGACGGACGGCTCGAGGACATAGGTACCGGCATTGATGAGGTTGGTGGGCGCCACGTCCCTGGGCGGCTTCTCGACGAACGCTTCCACCCGGCCGGAATCGTCGGTCGGCACCACACCGAAGGCGGAGGGATCGTCCACGGGGTGGAGAGAGATCGACCCCTCGGCACCGTGCGCGCGGTGAAAGGCGATCAGCGCCGTGAGGTCCATGTCGGTCAGCACGTCGCCGTTCACGACGACGAACGTCTCGGCGATGCCCGCGCTCAGGGCCGCGAACCGGATCGCGCCGGCCGTGTCGAGCGGCGAGGGCTCGACTGCGTAGGAGAGACGAACCCCGGCGGCGACGCCGTCGGGGTAAGCCCTCCTGAAGGCGTCGGGAAGGTACCCGAGGGACAGGACGACGTCGACGATGCCATGGCGCGCGAGCTGTCCCAGCACCCTCTCGATCATCGGCTGCTCCACGATCGGGAGCAGCTGCTTGGGGACGGACAGCGTGAGCGGGCGGAGGCGGGTCCCCTCGCCCCCCACGAGCACGACCGCCTTCACGGTGCCGTTCCCTACCCCGCCTTCGTGGTGGTGGAGGTGGAGGTCGAGCCCGGCGCGGTGGTGGAGGTCGAGCCCGGCGCGGTGGTGGAGGTCGAGCCCGGCGCGGTGGTGGAGGTCGAGCCCGGCGCGGTGGTGGAGGTCGAGCCCGGCGCGGTGGTGGAGGTCGACGACGGGTGGCCGCTCGTGGTGTCGAAGAGCGCCGTCACGATCGTGCCGTTCGGCTTGGGCAGCCGCGTTCCCGCGGGCACGAAGCCGACGGTGATCAGCTGGTCGTCGCTGAACGGCAGTGTCCCGGGGTTCCCCTGGACGGTGACCGGCTTGCCATTCGCCGCGAAGGCGTTCTTCCAGTAGGTCACCGTCACCTCGGCCCTCTTGCCGGCGTCCTTCGTGCCCGACGGGCACTTCTCTCCGTTGCGGTACGTCCGACCCGATGAGGACTTCACCTTCTTGGCCGACGTGGAGCTCTTGGCCGACGTGGAGCCCGTGGAGGGTGTGGCCGAGGCGGGCATGTGGAGCTGTGTGGCGGTGAGCGTGAGCCCCGAGTAGGAGGAGACGAACTTCCCGAGCACGGCGCCGTGGCCGGCATCCGATGTCTTCTTCGGAGAGATCGTGATGACCCCGTTGCCGGTGGTGTAGAAGGACTGCGTCGTCGCGTTGAGCAGGTTGGCCGGCAACGGCGCCGCCTGCGTGCCGCAGACGTCGAACGTGATCGCCGCGTACCAGGGTGTGCCGCCCTTCAAGGGAGGGATGGTGTTGACCACCGGACCGCGCTGGTAGTCGAGGCGAGAGATGACGACCGAGGCGACCCCCAGCAGGACGATCAGGACGAGGACCGCGTACCAGTTGATTGGCACCTGGCCGCGATAGGTGCGGCCGCCGCCGGTCGAGGCGGCGCGTGCGACCCACTTCCCCGTCGAGCTCCTGGGCATGGCGGGGGAGACCTTAGCAACAGCCCTGCGGGAGACCCCCGCGACCGGTGCGGGCGAAGCTTCGCGAAGCGGCCGCCGGGGCTGGCGGTGGGGAGCGTCCGTCACCGATGCTTCGGCGCACGGTGTCGGGTGGCTCACCCCACCCTCTGTCTCCGGCCTGCCGGAGCGGAGCCGAACGGCCCTGGTGCCGCGCACGGTGTCGGGTGGCTCACCCCACCCTCTGTCTCCGGCCTGCCGGAGCGGACGGCCGCGGCCGGCGGCTGAGCGAGCGGTAGGCGGCCATGGTCTCCGGATGCACCCAGTCGGCCGGGTCGACCGGACTGCCTTCTGATGCGTGCGGCTGCTGGGCGGTCTCGCCCGACACGAGTCGAACGAGGTCGCCCATCGCCGACTCCACCCCCGCGGGGTTGCCCTGGAGGTCGGCGGCGAGGAAGAGCAGGCGGTAGAGCCGTTCGTCGTAGGGAGAGACGAGGAGGCCGCGGCGAATCGCCAGCTCTGCACCGCGGCCGTCTCCTCTCGCGAGGCGGTGATCAGCGACGTCGATCGCCAGTTGGACGATCGACCGCTCCATCTCCGCGTGCAGACCTTCGAGCACGGCCCAATCGACGGACCGCGAGCCCGCGAGGAGCGGGCCGCGGACGAGCTCGAGAGCCGAGGCACGTGCCTCGGCTGCTCCCGCGCCGTGCGCGGCCGCGAGCGCCTGGAATCGCACCCAGTCGGTCGTCACGCTCGCAGCGAGCCGGAGACGGCCGACGCCGCGCGGCAGGAGATCCGATCCGTCGGACGCACAACCGAGCGCACGGCGCGCCTCGGACGCCGTGGAGAACCGCGTCGCTGCGGGCGGGAGCTGATCGGGCCACAGAGCCGTCGTCCAGGCGCCGGCGGATGCGCCCGTGGGGTGCAGCGCCAGGTACACGACGAGCTCCAGGCACCACGCTCGGCGAAACGGGCGCGCGGCGCCGATCACATCGACGGGCCCGAGCACCCGGACGACCACCTCGGGCAGCGAGCTCATGGTCCGAACGGTCGGCGACGCCGGGCACGGCGCGCCCGATCGCTGCGATCCGCCCCCGGGCGTGCGACGAGCCTTCGGCGCTCCCGAGGTCCTGGAGCTCGGCGGCCGGGCCGGGCCGGGGCGGGGAGGGTCACCTCGGTCCCGGTCCGCTTCGCCGAGAAGCCTCGCTGCGAGAGGCACGCACAGTGTGCGACACGCGACTTGCTGCGGACCTTGCTGCCCACCTGGCGCGCCGGGAGTGCCTCGCCGAGAATTTGGAGCCGGGGACGAGTCGTGGCCATTGGCAGGACCTGCTGCGGGCAAGATTGTCCGGCGGGGGACGTAGCCCAACCGGCAGAGGCAGGGCGCTTAAACCGCCTTCAGTGAGGGTTCAAATCCCTCCGTCCCCACCGTAGGTGTCATAGCGCGAAACCCCCTCTCGTTGGAGGGGGTTTCGTCGTTTCCGCCCGGGTTTTGGGGTGTTTGGGGGTCGAGTTCAGGTAGTCCGCCCCGAACGTAGAAGCAGGGTTGGATGGTGTCGCGTTCTTCGACGACGAGTTCTTTGACGAAGGCGTGAGCGATGGCCTTTTTCCGGGGACCGCTGCCGTTCTCGATCTCGTCTTGAAGTTCTTGGCGGAGGTCTTCGATGTCGGCAGCGGTGGGTGGGGTCTGGTCAGCTTCTTCGATGGCCTCGGACAGTTCTTCGTGTCGGACTTGCAGGGCGCGGGCCTTGTGGCCGAGATCACGGACGCGGGTGCCGAACATGTCCTCGGTGATGGTGCCGGCTTCGAAGGCGTGCATGTAGCGGTCGATGGCGGCCTCGGTCTTCTTCAGTTGGGATTTGGTGGCGGCCAGTTCGTCGTGGTGGAGTTGCGCGGCGTCGGCCGTGGCCTCGGTTCTGGCGGCGATGGCCCGGGCGAGCAGGTCGGGGTCGGCGTAGACGGCGAGGAGGGCGGCGAAGACGGCTTGTTCGAGGACGTCGGCGCGGATGCGTTCTCCGGTGTAGGCGTCTTTGCCATATCGCTGGCGGGTCCAGCAGGTGTAGTAGCGGTAGCGGTGGCCTTTGCCACGCGCCGCAGCGCCGACGTAGTTGCGATGGCAGCGTCCGCATCGGACGAGCCCGGTGAGGAGGTAGTCGGGGTGCTTGTCGGTGAAGCGGCGGTCGTAGCTCTCGCCGCGCTCGGCCAGAAGAGCTTGGGCTTTGTCGAACAGGGCGGGGGCGATGAGGGCGTCGTCGGGTCGGTGGACCACGTCGCGGAACGACACTTCGCCGAGGTATCCGCGGTTGCGCAGGATGCCGAGGACGACCTTGGCCGAGAAGCGCCGCCCGGTGCGGGTGCGGTGCCCGTCGTTGTTGAGGTCGGTGGCGATGGTGAGGGCGCCGGCCCGTTCGGTTCCGTAGCGGGTGAAGATACGTTCGACGATGGGGAACTCGGTCGGTTCGATGGCGAGGTGGTGGTCGTCGTCGAGGCGCAGCCCGTAGGGGATGGTGCCGCCGGGCCACCCACCGCGGGCGGCTTTGCGTTCCATGCCGGCCACGACCCGGTCGATGATGGTGGCCCGTTCGAACTCGGCGAACACACCGAGCAGTTGGACAAGCATCCGCCCGGTGGGAGTGGAAGTGTCGATCGGTTCGGTGGCCGAGCGAAAGGCGACCCCGACGCGTTCGAGTTCTTCGAGGAGACCGACGAGGACTTTGAGGCCGCGCGGATAGGTGACATGCCCTGTGACCAGGGACAATAGGCGCCTCTGCGGCTTGAGTTGACCATCCACCGGTCGTGGTGGTGGCCCCGAGACAATCGGGGTGCTGACCACCGACCAACGA
>JAKATH010000080.1:1628-10323 GCA_021828055.1 Actinomycetes bacterium | reverse complement strand
GTGGTCGTCTCGGAGATGGCCGGGCGCGCGACCCTCGCCATGAAGGCGGACGAGCTCGGGCTCGACCTCGACGGTGAGGTCCTCAGCCGAGTGCTCGACGAGCTCAAGCGCCTCGAGCACGAGGGCTTCCACTTCGAGGTGGCGGACGGCTCGCTGGAGCTCCTGCTGCGCCGGGCAGGCGGCTGGACCCCGGACTTCTTCAAGGTCGAGTCCTACCGCGTCATCACCGACCACCGTGACGCCGCTCCCGGCGAGGCCCTCACCACCGAGGCGACCGTCAAGGTCCACGTCGGCGACGACCGCATCGTGGCGACGGCCGAAGGGAACGGTCCGGTCAACGCGCTCGACGCAGCGCTGCGCCAGGCAATCGGACCCCGCTTCCCGGCGCTCCACCGGGTCCGGCTGACCGACTACCGGGTCCGGGTGCTCGACACGGGGAAGGGCACCGGCGCGGTCACCCGCGTCCTCGTCGACACCGCCGACGACGAGCGCACCTGGACCACCATCGGCGTGTCCGAGAACATCATCGAGGCGAGCTGGCAGGCGCTCTACGACGCCGTCGTGTACGCCCTGCTCCACGCGGACCTCGTGCGATGAGCCGCCGGCCGGGGGGTCCCGGTCGCCGGCCGGGGATGCGGGCGCCGGCCGGGGATGCGGGCGCCGGCCTCCAGGCGCGTCCTCACCCGAGCTTGGTGAGCACCCGGCGGAGGTTCCTGACCGCCTGCTGGGTCCGCTTCTCGTTCTCGATCAGGGCGAACCGCACGTGGCCGTCGCCGCCGGGGCCGAACCCCGCGCCCGGAGAGGTCGCGACCTCCGCCTCCTGCAGCAGGAGCTTGGCGAATTCGATCGATCCCATCTCGCGGTAGGGCTCGGGGATCGGCGCCCAGACGAACATCGTCCCCTTCGGAGGCGTCACGTCCCAGCCGATGCCGCGGAGCCCGGCGCACAGCGCATCCCGCCGGCGCTCGTACGCATGACGGAGCTCCGCCGGGTAGCCGGACGCTTCGCGCATGGCGACGATGGCGGCGATCTGGATCGGCTGGAACGTCCCGTAGTCGAGGTAGCCCTTCAGCTTGGTCAGAGCCTGGACGATCTCGGCGTTGCCGACGAGGAAGCCGACCCGCCATCCCGCCATGGAGAACGACTTGGTCAAGGTGTAGAGCTCGACCGCCACATCCTTCGCGCCGGGCACCTGCAGGACCGAAGGCGGACGGTAACCGTCGAAGCCGAGGTCGGCGTAGGCGAAGTCGTGCACCAGCACGACCCCGTGCATCCTCGCGAAGCCGACGAGGCGTTCCATGAACCGAAGATCGACGCACGCGGTCGTCGGATTGTGCGGGAACGACACCACGATCACCCGCGGCTTGGGCCACGTCGCGTCCCAGGCCTCGACGAGGGACGTGAAGAACGCCTCGCCGGGGCCGTCGTGGGTGCCGGCGCCCGGCCCGCCCGGTCCCTCCATGGGGACCTGTCGCACCTCTGCCCCGGCGAAGAGCGGTGCGTAGATGTGGATCGGGTACGACGGGGACGGGACCAGGGCCGAGTCGCCGGGCGACACGAGGACCCACATCACGTGCGACAGACCCTCCTTGGCTCCGATCGTCGTCACGACCTCCCGGTCGGGGTCGAGCTCCACCTCCCAGTTGCGCTGGTAGAGCTCGCAGACGGCCTGGCGGAGGTGCGGGATGCCTCGAGAGGCGGAGTAGCGGTGGTTCCGTGGGTTGCGCACCGCCTCCGCGAGCTTCTCCACCGCGACGGTCGGCGAGGGCAGATCCGGGTTGCCGAAGCCGAAGTCAACGATGTCCGCGCCCCGCCGGCGCGCATCCTCCTTCAGGGCGTTCATCGTCGAGAACACGTACGGCGGCAGGCCGTTGATCCGTCGGAGCTCCATACGAAACGCTAGCCCGTTGCGTACGATGGCCGTGCCCACGAGACCCGAGGAGCCCCTTCGTCGTGCACCTGCTCGGCCTGCTCAACTTCACACACCTCGTCGCGACCGCCGGCTACGGCGCCGTCTTCCTGCTGTGCGTGCTCCAGTCGTGCTGCGTGCCGACGTCCTCGGAGCTCACCTTGGGCTTCGCCGGGGCGCTCGCCGCCCAGGGGAAGCTGAGCCTCGCCGGGGTCGTCGCGGCCGGGGTCCTGGGCGAGGTGGTCGGCGCCTACGTCGCCTGGGCGCTCGGCCGCTACCTCGGCCGGGCGGTGGTCGACCGCTACGGGCGCTACCTGCTCCTCAGCCACCGCGACCTCGACCGGGCCGAGGCCTGGTACGACCGCCACCAGCGCTTCGGGGTCTTCGGGAGCCGCCTGCTCCCGGTCATCCGCAACTTCGTGGCCCTGCCCGCAGGCATCGCCGAGGTCCCGCTCCTGCGCTTCGGGGTCCTCACCGCCGGCGGCTCGCTGCTCTGGGACGGCGCCTGGGCCGGCATCGGCTACGGCGTGGGCGCCCACTGGCACGCCATCGCCAAGGCCTTCGGCGACATCGGCTACGTGCTGGGCGCCCTGGTGGTGGTCGCCGTCGCCTTCGGCGCCTTCCACCGCTACCAGAGCTACCAGGCCGCGCTCGCCGACGAGCAGGGGGGCGGGCCCGCTGCGGCGCCGGGGCCCGGCCGCCTCGACGACGCGGGGCGCCACGCCTACAAGACCGGACCCGGCGGCCCGACGCGCCCTCTCGTGAGGGGCAACGGGAGTCTCGAGGAGACGGGCACGGTCCGGTGGATCGCCAGCTCCTCTGGACGGCCGCCTCCCGTCTCGCCATCTCTCGCCGACGGCGCCGGCACTGCGACCGCCACCGTCGCCGGAACCCGCGCCGGTACTGCCACCGCCAGCCGGCGCTTGATCGCCAGCTCGTCCGGACGAGTCGTCGCGACGCCTCGGCACGCTGCCTTCCCGAACTCACCGATCGCCGCTTGGGAGGCGGCGGTGCTGCACGGGAAGCGCGAGGCACACCCGAGCGTCGATCCGTTGCTCGAAGAAGACAAAGGCGTGGAGGCGAACGGGCGCCTCACCGCCATGCTCGGGGCGCTCCTGCTCGTGCTCTTGGCGGTTGAGGGGATCTCGATCCTGCGCATCACCACACTTTTGACTTTGCACGTCGTGGTCGGGATGGTTCTCGTCCCCGTCGTCTTGTTGAAGATCGGGAGCACCACGTGGCGGTTCGCGAAGTACTACCTCGGATCGCCGGCGTATCGGAGGAAGGGACCTCCGCCTGCTGCGCTCAGGCTTCTCGGTCCATTCGTGGTGGTGTCGACCATTGCAGTCGTGGGCAGCGGGATCGCTCTCTTGCTCGCGCCGTCGAGCCTCCGTACAGGGTTGCTCTTGGTTCACAAGGTCACCTTCGTGCTGTGGTTCGCCGCGATGATCATCCATGTCCTCGGCCACCTGCTCGACGTGGCACACCTTGCGCCGAGGGATTTCTATCGGCGCACGAGACGCCAGATCCGCGGCGCAGGCCTTCGAGAGTGGGCGATCGTCACCGCCGTCGGGATCGGCATCGTCCTGGCGGTGGCCGTGGCACCCAAAGTCGGCCCGTGGCTCGCAGGTCTCCGGTCAGCGCACAACCCAGTGCATCTGCACGCGATCGCTCCCGTGAACCCGACGCACCGGCAGCCCTGACGCCCCCGCCGCTCGTTCCGGAGGCGGTGCGGTCTCGGGTTTCACCGACGCCGGCGGGCCAGCACGCACGCGACGACCAGCACCACCACGCCTGCGGACTCCACGCCCAGGCTTTCGGTCGCGAACGGCGCGCTGTAGTGGTCCTGGAAGCCGAAGAGCCCCCATTCGACGCTCCATACGAGCCCCATCTCCGTTGAGGCGAGCAGGAGCGCTCCCGCCGCCGCCGCTTCGACCCGACGGGTGACCGCCACCGCCGCGCCGACGACGAAGGCGGTGATCGCCTGGAAGAGGAACAGCCACCCGATCGTGGGAAGGCTCCGGTAGCCGGCTGTCCAGAGGTCGAGGTGGATGGCGCCCGACCAGACCACCATGGCCGCGCCGAGCACCATCGACGCGTCGGCGGCCCACCGCTTCGCGTCATCCCGAGCAGGGAGCGGCCTCACAGCGTGCAGGCCCGAAATGCTAGCGACAGACGCCCGCACCCGAATAGTCGGCCGCGTCGGGACCGTTCCCCGAAGCGCACGCTGCCGCCCTCTCGAGGGGGGCCGCCGGCTCGACCCGATGCCATCGACGTCGGCCGTTGGCCTAACGTTTCGTCCAGGAACACGACTCGTCCCCACGGAGAGGAGCTGCTCATGGCCCAGCGCTCGTCGTACCGATCCCTAGCCGCCGCCGTGGCGTGCTCGCTCACGCTGGCGGTGGCCTCGCCCGCTGTCGCCGGCGCCTCGAACCACAGGCAGCGCACCGCGTCCCACGGCGTCTTGGTCCGGCTGGAGCGGTCCAAGAAGTACGGCGAGATCCTCACCGACGGGGCCGGGCGGACCCTGTACGCCCTCACCGCTCCCAGAGCGAAGTCACTCGACTGCACGGGCGTATGTACCTCGATCTGGCCCCCGCTCCTCACGAAGGGCAAGCCGCGCGCTGAGAAGGGCGTCATGGCGAAGAGGCTCCGCACGGTGAAGCGGGGCTCGTCGCTCCAGGTGGTCTACGACGGGCATCCGCTCTACTTCTACGCGGCCGACAGTGGTCCTGGACAGGAGAACGGGGAGGGGATCAAGAGCTTCGGGGGCACGTGGTACGTCCTGAGCGGCAAGGGCTTGCCGGTGAGGGGCGCGCTGGCGTCGTCGACGTCCTCGAGCGGTGGGTCACGAAGCTCGGGAGGCTGGTGACAGGTCGCGCGCGACCGCTGCGAGAAGCCTCAGGTCACTCTGCCGCCAGACGCCTTGGCGCCCCTCGGCGCCGGCGACACGGGCGACCCTGGCGGGGGAGGCTCACCCCTGTTCCACGACCGCCACACGAGCCGGTGGATGGGCAGGTACCGCGGAACGTCGCGTATTCCCGGGACGAGAGGAACGCAGAGCAGCAGAATCGTGGCGACTCCGGTCATGTAGATCGTGATGAGGTCGACGTTCGTCGACGTCCGGAACCCAGGGACCTGGTACCACAGGTCGTAGAGCCATAGCCACGGCTGCCCGGGGTAGCTGCCGGTCTCGTTCATGACCCCCCACTGTGTGCCGAGCAGGTGGAGCTTTTTCCCGACCGCGCTGAAGTAGCTGCCGTCTTCGAGGAAGAGGAGGGGCTTCGTGAAATTGGTGCCGTAGAACTGGTGCTGTGCGAGCAGTGCCGCGTCGAGGGCGCCCGAGCGCGCCATGGAGAGCTCGGCGTCCATGAGGACCGGCACCGGGCCGTCGTCGGCCTTCGGCACCGAGGGAATGCCGTTGGTGAAGGTGACGTGGGGCACGGCTTCGCTGACGTAGGCGGCGATCCAGGCTTCCTGGTGTGCCTTCGAGGCGGTCTCGTAGCGCCGGAGGGCTCGGGCGAGCGCCGGGTCGCCCGAGGCGCGCGTCGAGAGCGGCGAGAGCACGAATGTCTTCGCTGAGTTGATCGGCTGCATGACGCCGGTGATGAGCTGCCAGGACACGATGATCTTCTGAACGCTTCCCGATCCTGCGGGCTTAGCCGAGTTGTCGTAGGGAGGTCCGTAGGTCGCGGTACGGCTCGTGTAGGCGAGCTCGGAGGCACTCGTCGCCATGAAGTCCCCAGGTGTGGCATGGGCCCAGGTCTGGACCGTCACAGGGGGCACGTCGGGCGAGGAGAGCACCGACGCGAGCACTACCACCAGCACGAGCACCACCGCCCCGGCGGTCCCCGCCTCTTTCAAGATGTCGTAGCGCCGGGTGGGTCCGCGCCAGTCCGCCGCGTCGGACGCGGTGGCCGACCGGCGCGCGACCCGACCCCGGGCCCGCCGCACAGGCAGCGGGTGGCTCACGCCGCGCACCCGCACGAGGAGCACGTGCGCGCCGACGATGGCCACCAGGATCAGGGGGACGAGGACGATGTGCCACATGAGCATCTGCCCGAAGTTCATGGTGTCCAGGAACGGCCCGACCCCAGCCGCGTTGAAGGCGTCCTTGGCGTTGGTCGAGATCCATTGCGAGTCGAGGTTCTGCTGGGAGAGGTAGCCGGTGAAGCATTCGACGACCGAAAAGAGGAAGGCCACCACCCCCGTCATCCAGGTGAGGACGCGTCGCCCCCGCCACGCCGCCATCCAGAACTTCCCCCAGAGGTGGATGACCATGAAGGCCATGAACATCTCCACGCTCCACAGGTGGAGGCTGTTGAAGAAGTGGCCCACGGTGTTGTAGTGCCACCAGTCGGGCCCTCCGAGCGCCAGCGCGAACCCCGAGAGGATCGCAATGCCGAGTGCCGACAGCGTGGCGACGCCGAACACGTAGACCCACGAGCTCACGTACGCGGGTTGCCTGTCGGGGAGGAGCTTGCCTGGCGGGAGGAAGCGAAGGCCGAGACGACGCACTCGAGCCGTCCACATCGCGGAATCGCCGTCGACCTCCTGAGCTGCGTCGCTGGTGCTGGTGGCCTCGAAGGTGGTGAGCGAGGCGGCCTGGCCCGATGGTACCTGGGCGTCCTGGCCGCCCGCAGGGAGATCGTGCTTGCGATGAGGGAACGGCACGAGAAGGGCCGCGCCGAAGATGACCACCATCACGAGGATCAGCACCAGGTTCGACACGGACACCGAGAAGATGTTCCAGTGCACGTACGTGCCTGGCGAGTTCAGGTTCACCGCCAACAGGCCAATCAACGTGTCACCCCCTGTGCACGCGTCGCGGAGCTCGTCGCCGCCCGTTGCCCCCAGCCTCGGGACCCAGGTGGAACCAGTGTAGGGACTTAGGTCCTGAAGGAGGGGATTGACGGGTGCCAGAGTCGACCCCCGACAGCAGGGGTCGCAGGGAGCCCGAGGCCGTGCCGGCGGGACCCGCAGGCGGACTGCCGCCGGCGCCCTCGCCGGGAGGGACCCCGAAGAGGGCCCGACGCACATCGATCGCCTCGGCACCCACCCGTCCGCAAGCGAGGTCCGGAGGTGGGCGCACGCTCTCGAGTTGCGCGTCGACGTCGTCCTGGCGGCTAGAAGGGCAACCGGCCAATGGCGGCAACGGGGAGCCCTTCGTGACGACGACGCATCCGCGGCCAAGCGAAACCGGCAGTGGCGTGGCGATCGTCGTCGTGATGATCGGCGTCATGATCACGGCGGTCGACACGACCATCGTGGTGCTCGCGCTCCCCGAGATCGAACGGTCCCTGCACGTGGCGTTGGACTCGATCATCTGGGTGGTCATCGGCTACCTGCTCGTCATCACGCTCCTCGCGACGCAGGTCGGGCGCCTCGGCGACATGTTCGGCCGGGTCCGGATGTACGAGGCTGGATTCTTGGTCTTCGTCGTGGGGTCCGCGCTGTGCGCGCTGGCCTGGGACGATGCGTCGATCGTGGCCTTTCGCCTGCTGCAGGGTGTCGGCGGCGCGCTCGTCACTGCGAACAGCGGGGCGATCATCGCCGACCTGTTCCCCCGGGAGCGGCGGGGAAGGGCATATGGCTACAACGGGGTCGGGTTCAGCCTGGGGGCAGTGCTCGGGATCCTGCTCGGTGGCGCCATCGTCACCTACGTGTCCTGGAGATGGATCTTCTGGATCAACGTGCCCATCGGACTCGTCGGGGTCGGTCTCGCGCTGCATCTCCTGCGTGAGCACGGGGAACGCAAGCCCCACCGGTTGGACCTCGTCGGGATGACCGCCTTGGGGCTGGGTCTCTTCGGGATCCTTTGGGCCGTGACCAAGCTGGCGGTCTCGCCTCTCGACGGGGAGCTCGTGGGCTACCTGCTGGGCGGGGTCGCCTTCATCGGGTTGTTCGTGCTCGTCGAGCGGCGAACTGCCGAGCCGATGCTGGACCTCTCGTTGTTCCGCGTCCCGTCGATGACTCCGTCGCTGCTGGCCTCGCTCTTTCAGGGCCTCGCCAACTACGCGGTGCTCTTCCTCGTCATCATGTACCTCCAGGGGGTTCGACGTCTTACCCCGATCCACGCGTCCCTGCTCCTCGTCCCCGGCTACCTGGTCGGTGCCGGGATCGGCCCCGTGGCGGGGACGCTGGCCGACCGCTTCGCGCCCGTCCTGCCCGCGACGATCGGACTCGGTGTCCAGGTGGTCGCCCTCTTCGTCTACGCACACCTCGCGCCCACGACCGGCTTGTGGCTCGTGATTGCCGGCAGCGTCGTGAACGGACTCGGGGCGAGCTGTTTCTTCCCGGCGAACAGCTCCGCGGTGATGAAGGCCTCCCCGCCTGAAGCATTCGGCATCTCGTCGGGGATGCTTCGCACGTTCGCCAACGTGGGAATGGTCTTTTCCTTCTCGATGGCCATCCTCGTCGCGTCTCGCAGCATCAGCCGGCACCTCGCCTTCGCGATCTTCGTCGGCTCGACGAGCCTCCGCAGCAGTCATGCGGAGACCTTCACGTCGGGTCTCCACGCTGCCTTCTACTCCTCGATGGGCCTGATGGCGCTCGCCGCGCTTCTCTCGGCCACTCGGGCGACCCGGGTCGGCGGCGCGAGACGCTCCCTGCCGTGAGGACGGGCTGACCGGGGCGGCCTACTCCGGCTTGCCGAAGCTTGCGACCTCGAGCGCGAGGGACAGCAGGTAGGTCTGGATCACTTCTGGCAGCGTGCTGCGCCGTGCCGATGCCGCCGGAGGGCGCCGTGCCGATGCCGCCGGAGGGCGCCGTGCCGATGCCGCCGGA
>JAKATH010000080.1:0-1528 GCA_021828055.1 Actinomycetes bacterium | reverse complement strand
GCGCCGTGCCGATGCCGCCGGAGGGCGCCGTGCCGATGCCGCCGGAGGGCGCCGTGCCGATGCCGCCGGAACGGGACCGACTGCCGTCCGGGCATTGGTGACGGCCCCCCTGGCCGCCGACGGCGGCGACGGCGGACCAGGGCCGATCAGCGGGTGATCCTGGTCACCCCCGCCCTGGCCGGGGCGAGCGGGCTCGAAGATGACCGGAACCTGCGCGGCGAAGAGGAGCCTTCAGCCGGAATTGCGCCGCGGGCGGCCAGGGGCCGGCGGCCAGGGGCCGGCAGAGACCTGCCAGGGCCATCGAGGCAGCCTGGCATCCGATCGTCGGCCCGTCTCCACGCAAGCTGGGCGGTGTGCTCACGTGACGGGCGCGATTACCCCGAGAGCGCTGTCGGCAAGCCCTGGGTCCCATCCACAGACCGCGCACGCATGGGCGACCAGCGACCGACCGAACGAGAGCGCCGTCCCGTAGGGGTCGGCCGCACTGATCACGTCATCCCAGTCCAGGACGTACTCTCCGAGCCCGCTCGACCAGTGCGCGGCCGCGGGCGTGAGGGCGGCCTGCGAGAAGTCGCCGGGAGCGGGGACGGCGAAGCCGAAGAAGGCAGGGCGGGGATAGCGGGCGTCCCCTGGCCACCAGCCGACCTCGATCTGCTGGGCGTCGGCCGAGTTGCGCCAGATGAAGCTGTTCGATGGAGGCTTGGCGGGCTGGCCGGAGAACAACGCGACCGCCAGGTCGAAGCTGCCCCACCAGGCGTTGACCGGGGTGGACCGGCCGCGGTAGGGCGCTCGGATCGCAGCGAGGACGAGGGCTGCCCGAATTGCGGCGGCGAAGTAGGTCGCGACGTGGGAGGGCTCGTAGGTGCCGTGCTCGTAGTCCTGGTCGAGGGGGACCGACCACGGCACTTCCTGGGGTGCCAGCTCGAGTGCGACGCGCCCGACGAGCTGCTCCACCGCTCCGAGGACATCCCTGGTGACCTCGGCGACGGCGCGGTGCGGGGTCAGCGCGACGCGCCGCACGCGGCTGTCGCTGTGCTCGACGACAGCCTCGTGGTGCCGTAAGTCGAGCGCCACGGCGATCGCGCCCGAGTGGTCGGGGGCCGGCATGGGCGCCGTCTCCCACCCCCGTGCGGTGAGCCGCAGAGCCGCGTGCTGGAGCTGCGGCTCGGGCTGCGCCAGGGCGAGGGCCAGCTTGCCCAGGAGCTGGGTGTGGGCGTGCAGGGTGTCGCAGGTCTCGTGCCAATCCTCGTACCGGAGTTCCGGCCACGCCTGGGTCACGGGAGACCTCGCATGTTCGCTCCGTCCGTCGGAGCTCGTCGAAACGATAGCCCCAGGGACTGCGCGACCACGGCAAGCCGGAGCGTGGTGTGCGGTGGTCGATCACGAGTGGCCGGCTGCGCATCACAGTGTCTTTCGGATGACGGAGGTGCAGTTGGCGAGCTCGTAAGAATTGACAGGTCGGGAGCCGCTGGGTGGGTGCGATCGGCCCTCTCGGTGAGGCGAATTGCCCTACCGGCACGTGTAGTAC